>NZ_JBASCI010000129.1:0-9316 GCF_049651565.1 Brooklawnia sp. | reverse complement strand
GCCGACGGCACCACCACCAGGTCGAGGGTGAGCGGGCCAGCCGGAACGTCCTGCAGCAGACCGGCCGCCAGCTCGCACAGTTGCGCCCAACTGGCGGCCGTGGCAGGGCTGGTTCGGCTGTTCATGGCAACTCACCCTAGATGCCGGCACCGACAGTTCTGTCGGTGACCACCCCTATGGTTGGGCATCGTGAAAGTTGATCCAGCGCGGGCAGCCGAGGTGTTGCAGGGGCTCGACCCGCAACAGGAGGCCGTGGCCACCAGCTTCGGCGCGCCGGTGGCAGTGCTCGCCGGTGCCGGAACCGGCAAGACCCGGGCGATCACCCACCGCATCGCGTACGGCGCGCTGTCCGGCCGGCTCGATCCCGGCCATACCCTGGCGGTCACCTTCACCACCAAGGCCGCCGGTGAACTGCGGCACCGGTTGGCGCAACTGGGCGTCCCCAGGGTGCAGGCCCGCACCTTTCACTCGGCCGCGTTGCGCCAGATCCGGTTCTTCTGGCCGCGCGTGCACGGTGTCGAGCTGCCGCCGGTGGCCGGCCGCAACTTCTCGCTGATCGCCGAAGCCGCCCGCGGTTTCGGGGTCCCGGTCGACACCTCGCTGCTGCGCGACCTGGCTCAGGAGATCAGCTGGGCGAAGGTGTCAAACATCGCCACCGACCGGTACGCCGACCTGGCGGTCCGTGCCGGACGCCAGGTGAGCGGGCTGAACCCCGACCAGGTCGGCACCGCTTGGCTGCGCTACGAGCAGGTGAAGAAGCGCCGGCAGGTGATCGACTTCGACGACATCATGTTGTGCGCGATCGCCCTGCTCCACGAACACCCCGAGGTGGCTGCCCAGGTTCGTGACCAGTACCGGCACTTCACTGTCGACGAGTACCAGGATGTCAGCCCAGTGCAGCGGACCCTGCTGGAGCTGTGGATCGGCGACGGCACCGATGTCTGCGTGGTGGGCGACGTGAACCAGGCCATCCACACCTTCGCCGGAGCCCAGCCAAACTACCTGATCAACTTCGGCCGCGACCATCCCGGCGCGATCACCCTCAAGCTCGAAACCAACTACCGGTCGACCCCGCAGGTGCTGAAGGCCGCCAATGCGCTGATCGGGCGGGGTATGAGGTTGCGGGCGACCAGACCCGACGGCCCCTCGGTCGAGGCGATCCGGGCTGCCGACGAGCAGGCGGAGGCCGCCGAGGTGGCGGCATGGTTGGCCGGTGAGCACGCCGATGGCCGGGCATGGCGCGAACTGGGCGTCCTTTACCGGATCAACGCCCAGGCCGAGGCCATCCAGACCGAACTCGACGCACTCGGCGTCCCCTACGTGGTGCGTGACCCCGAAGGAACTGGCGAACCAGCGAGCCGGCCGGCGAATCCCGAGCAGCCGGACGCCGTGACCCTGTCGACGATGCACTCTGCCAAGGGACTGGAGTGGGAGTCGGTGGCGGTGATCGGGCTTTCCGAGGGACTGATGCCGTTCGGGCTGGCCGACACCCCGGCGACGATCGCCGAGGAGCAGCGGCTGTTGTACGTCGCGTTCACCCGAGCCCGCACCCGGCTGCGGTTGTCGTGGGCGGCCGGCGGGGCGTCCGGACGCGGCCACCGGGAACCTTCCCGCTACCTGCGTCGGGCGGGATTGGTGGGCGACCGGTCGGACCAGGCACGAGCCGGCCGGCCGACGGGCACCCGACAGCGCTCGCGCCAGTTGCCGAACTGCCACGTTTGCGGGCGGCCGTTGAGCGAGGCCACCGAGATAAAGCTCGGACGCCACGAGGGCTGTCCGGTCGATTGGGACGAGGAGTTGTTCGAGCGGTTGCGCCGGTGGCGCTGGTCAACCGCCCAGACCCAGTCGCTGCCGGCGTTCGTCGTCCTCACCGACGCCACGTTGCGTGCGATTACCGAACAGCGACCCACCGACCGGGCCAGCCTCCTCAAGAACCCGGGGATCGGCCTGGCGAAGGCTGACCGGTACGGCGAACAGATCGTGGAAGTGGTTGCGGCTCATGGGCAACAGTGAAATGCGCCCACCGCGGAGAATGCCGTCAGGCGCGCCCCAGGATCCGGTTCAGGTTGGTCCCGCAAACCGGGCACTTGGCCTTGGCCATCTTGGTCCCCCGATCGTTGACCACCACGTTGCCCTTGGCTTCCCGCTTCTCCTTGCACTTGACGCAGTAGAACTCGCCTTCATAGGTTTCGTCGGCCATCGCCTTCTCCTTGGTGTGGGGCCTGTTGTGCGAGGCCGGCACCCGCGTGGCGGATACCAGCCGCTGAGCGGTGATTCTAGTCACACAGGTATTGCAGCCGCAGGCGTAACCGGCGCGGCGAATACGGCAGAGGTACCTGAAGTCAGTACAAGGAAGACCCTCGGGGCCTGGTATCGCACGCCTTCCCCTGCGTGCGTCCGGCTCTCCGAGGGCCTCGCCCGTCACCGTACTGCCGAATTCCGCCCGACGTCAAGGAGGAACCATGCCACCACGAGCTGCTGCCCGTCCCGCCAGCGAGGTGCTGCCCACCGCGGCCCTGAAGGCGCCCGGGCTGCCCTCCGGCATCACCCAAGTTGAGGTTCGCCGCAGCGCCAGGCGACGCAGTACGGTGTCGGCCCGCGTCGAGGCGGATCGCATCATCATCCTGCTGCCGGCGCACCTGAGCGCCGCCGCCGAACAGCAGTGGGTGGACAAGATGGTGCAGCGGCTGGCGGACAAGAGGACCACGCCGGCCGGCTCCGACGCCGAACTTGCGGCCCGTGCGGTGCAGGTGGCGTCCCGCTACCTGGACGCCGCGGCCGGCCACGAACTGCGTCCGACGTCGGTGCGCTGGGTGACGAACATGGACCACCGGTGGGCGTCCTGCAGCACCGATTCAGGCGCCATCCGGGTCAGCCATCGCGTCCAGGCGATGCCCGACTGGGTGCTGGACTATGTGCTCGCCCACGAACTGGTCCACCTGGTCGAGCCGAACCATGGCCGCCGGTTCCGGCAGTTGCTGGCCAACTATCCCAGTGCGGAACGGGCGGAAGGCTTCCTGGAGGGCTGGTCCGCCGCCGGCTGACCAGCCGCCGGCTCAGCCCTGGCCGGTGTCGTCGCGGCGTTCCTGCTCCGCCTGCTCCAGCAGTTGGGCCAGCGCCCGGTCCATGTCGTCCGCCTCCGCCTCGTCGCCGCCATCGCCGACGAGTCGCAGCGGATCGTCCAGGTCCTCGGCGGTCGGCATCAGGTCGGGGTGCGACCAGACCGCGTCCCGGCCGGACACCCCGCGGTGCCTGGTCAGGATCGCCCACAGGTTCGCCGCGTCCCGCACCCGGCGCGGCCGGATATCCAACCCCACCAGGGTCGAGAACATCTCCTGTGTCGGGTTGTCGGTCGCCCTGCGTCGCCGCACCGCCTCGGCGAGCGGGGCTGCCGCGTGCGGCATCCAGGCCGCCACGGTGTTCCCGGTGACCTCGTCCACCCAACCCTCCACCAACGCCAGCAGCGTCTCCAGCCTGCCCAGGATCTCCACCTGCTGAGGTGTCTGGGTGGGGGAGAACAGCTTTCCCTGCAGTTGTTCGCTCAACTGGCCGAGTCGCTCGGGAGTGAGCTGCGAGATGTCGTCCACGTCGAGGGCGCTGGTCATGGCGCCGACGTCGATGATGATCTCGCGGGCGTACTGCTCGAGCAGCGACAGCACGTGCGAGCCAAGCCAACCCGCCTGGGCGAACAGCCGCTGCCTGGCCTCCTCACGAACGGTGAGGTAGAGCCGCACATCGCCTTCCGCTATCCCCAGCCCCTGGCCGAACTTGGCCAGGTTGGCCGGCAGCAGGACCACCTGTGGCTGCGGGAGCAGTTGCAGGCCGATCTCGCTTCCCGACACGATCTCGCTGGCGATCTTGCCGATGGCCTTCGCCAACTGCATGGCGTACATCGAACCGGCGGATGCCCGCAGCATGGGGGCGAACATGGCGCTGAACTGGGCGAGTTCGGGGTGGGCGCCCTCGGCGCCCTCGAACTGCTGGCCGAACGAGTTGGCCAGGGCGTCGGCAATCCGGGTGGCGATGGGTTCGGCGACGGTGCGCCAGGACTTGGTGGTCTGCTCCACCCACTCGGCGCGGCTCCACGCAGCCGGCGGCCTGGTCAGTTGGTCGAAGGCGACGTGCTGGTCGAGCCACAGCGTCGACAGCCGCGCGGCTTCGGCAACCTCACGCTGCTCGCTGCTGGTGGGCGACGGATCGGGCCCCAGCGAGGCAACCACGTGCCGGGCCGCCGAGGTGGTCTGAGCCCAGTCGATACCGGACGCGTCGGTGCGTCCCGACATGGCCGACATGGCGCGCTGCACCTGGGCGAGCAGTGCCTGTAGGTCGAATTGGCCGCCGGGGGTGTTGAACTGGGCGAACCACTTCGCCATGGGGTCTTCAGGATCGGGATTGCGACCGGTACCTGATGTCTCGTCGTTCATTGCTCACCGTTTCGTCAGTGTTGATTGCGTCCATTGTCCCGCAGCGCGCAACCGCTGGACGGCCGGTTGGCGACAGCCGGTAGGGTGATTGGCGTAAACCAACCGCATGTGAGGTGACTGCATGACCAAACAGGGCTGGACGGCAACGGTGTCCACAGCCCTGTTCGTCGTGCTCATCGCACTGGTTTCACTGATTCCGGTGCCGTTCGTCAGCTGGACACCCGGCAAGGCCACCAACGTGCTGGGTGCCGAGGACGGCGAGCCGGTATTGCAGATCAGCGGAGCCACCACCTACCCGACCGAGGGTGAGCTGCAACTGGCAACGGTCGCGGTCACCAGACGTGAGTCCGACATGAGCCTGCCGCAGGCCTTCATCGCCTACCTGCTGCCGGCCCAGACGGTGCTGCCGCGCGAGGTGGTCTACCCGATCGGCCGGCCAGCCACCCAGCAGCAGGCGAACGCGGTCCAGCAGATGGTCACCTCGCAACGCGAGGCCGTGGTGGCTGCGCTGGTGGAGGCTGGCATCCCGGTCACGCCGCTGCCATTGGTGACGCAGGTGTCCAGTTCCGGGCCCGCCTACGGCAAGGTCGAGGTGGGTGACCTGGTGACGTCGGTGGACGGTTCGGTGGTCTCCCGCCGCGCGGATGTGCAGGCCGTCCTCGCCCAGGTCGTACCCGGGACGGTGGTGCGGCTCGGGTTGGTGCGCGCCAACCGGCAGTTCGAGGTATCGGTCACCACCGTCGCGGCGCAGGACGACCCGTCGGTCGCCAAGCTGGGCATCGAGCTGGAGAACAGCTACCAGCACTCGGTCCAGGTCGAGTTCGGAGTGGATCCCGAGGTGGTCGGGCCATCGGGTGGGCTGGCATTCGGGCTGGCGGTTTACGAAGCGCTCACCCCCGGCTCGCTGATCGACGGACGCAACGTCGCCGCGACCGGAGTGGTGTCCGCGTCCGGTGAGGTGGGCGGCATTGGAGCGTTGCGCCAGAAGATCCGTGGCGCCGAACGTGCCGGCGCCGAGATCATGCTGGTGCCGGCCGGCAACTGCGCCGACGCCCAGGGTTTCAAGACGTCGATGACCCTGGTCCGGGTCACCACGCTGCGGGACGCGGCCGCGAGCCTGGAGCTGCTCAAGCACCCTTCGACCGCCGAGCAGGTGCCCAGATGCTGAGCCCCACCGAACAGGCCGAACGGCTACTGGCCGGGCTGGTCGAGATAGAACGCTTCGTCGGGCAGGCGGGCTGGGACCAACCCGCCCGGCTGTTCGCCCTGGTCCCGACCGAGGAACTGCTCGCGGCCGAGCCGGGCCTGGTCGACCAGCTCACGGTGACCGCCGAGGGCTCGCTGTCGTCGATCGAGCAGGACGAGTTCCACCCCGGCACCGACCTGTTGACGGCCCTTTCCGGAATCGGTTGGCCGGCGACGGTCGCCGGCTGCGCGCTGGCCACCGAACGCAGCTTCCTGCCCGCCGAGCTGGAGGCGGAACTTCCCCGCGACCCGCAACTGGCAGCCGAGTTCGTCGCCAACCATCCCCAACGTCGCGACCTGCGGGTGGTGGCTGGTGCGCTGCGGCAGGCCGAGGGCGAGCCGATAACCCATTGCGTGGCCAGGCTGGCCTCGAATCCCGAAGACCTCCTGGTGGGGGCGGACATGGTGCCCGCCCTCACCCAAGCTGTGGCATGGACGCTGCACGACAACGAAGGAAACCAATGAGCACGACGACCGGTGAACGGTCCGATTCCCGCCGCGGAGCGCTGGCCCCAACCATCGCGATCCTCGCAGTGTTGGTGTTGGGGTTCATGCTGTTCTCCCGCCTGTGGACCGACTTCCTGTGGTACCGATCGGTTGAGGCCACCCAGGTCTTCCGGGTGTGGCTGATCAGCACGGTCGGCCTGTTCCTGCTGTTCGGCGCCCTGATGGGTGTCGCGGTCTGGATCAACATGGCGATCGCGTACCGGCTGCGTCCCAGGCAGTCAGGACCGAAGCCCGCGACCTCATCTTCCACGCTCAGCCGCTACCGGCAGGTGATGGACGGACGCACCATCCTGTTCATCGCGGTCCCGGCGGTGGTGCTCGGCATCCTGGCCGGGATCAGCTCGGTCGCCAACGTGAACCTGTTCCTGGCGTGGTGGAACCGGGCCCCGTTCGGTACCACCGATCCGTACTTCGGGCTGGACAACGCCTTCTTCGTCTTCGAGTTGCCCTGGTGGCGGTTCGTGGTCAGCCATCTCACCTGGACGCTGATCATCTCGCTGCTGGCCGCCGCTGCGGTGCACTTCATCAACGGCTCGATGCGGACCAATCCGCTGCGGGTCAGCGCCCCGATGGAGGGGCAGGCGCCCGAGATCAGCGTCAGTAACCCGTTCACCTTGAGCGCCCAGGCCCACATGTCGGTGCTGATGGGGTTGATCCTGCTCGCTATCGCGGTCGACCAGTGGCTGGGCCGCTACGTGTTCGCGATCTCCGACAACGACGACCTGATGACCGGCATCGGCTACACCGACGACAATGCGCGGATCACCGCGAAGCTGATCATGGCGATCATCTGCGTGGTCTGTGCCCTGATCTTCTTCGTCAACGCCCGGCTGCGCCGCTGGATCCTGCCGGGTGCGGCTGTTGCGCTGGCGGTGGCGTCCAGCCTGATCTTGCAGGGTCTGTACCCGGGCCTGGTGCAGCGATTCGACGTCCGGCCGAACGAGCCCGACCGGGAGCGGCCGTACATCGTGAACCAGATCGCCGCCACCCGGGAGGCGTACGGCCTGACCGATGTCGAGATCACCGACTACGCCGCCGAGACCGAGGTCAGCGCCGGGCAGCTGATCGCCGACGCCGAGGCGTTGCCGGGCATCCGGCTGATGGACCCGCAGGTCATCTCGCCCACCTTCGAGCAACTGCAACAGGTGCGTGGCTACTACTCGTTCCCCGACGTGCTGGACGTCGACCGCTACACCATCGACGAGCAGGAGACCGATGCGATCGTCGCGGTCCGCGAGATCAACGTGTCGGGTCTGCCCCCGGAGAACCAGACGTGGAACAACGTCCACACCGTCTACACCCACGGCTACGCCATGGTCGGGGCCTACGGCAACCGCCGCCAGCCCAGCGGCGAGCCGAGCTGGATCGTCAGCGACATCCCGCCGGTGGGCGCGCTGGACCAGACCGAACCACGGGTGTACTTCGGCGAGAACACCATCGACTACTCGGTGGTCGGTGGACGCGAGGGCGAGGGCCCGATCGAGCTGGACACCCCCGGTGGCGGTGAGTCCGGTGGTGAGACCTACACCACCTACAGCGGCACCGGCGGGGTGCCGGTGGGCAACTTCCTGGTCCGGTCGCTGTTCGCGGCCCGGATGGGCGACATCAACCTGCTGCTCAGCAACCGGGTGCACTCCAACTCGGTGATGCTGTTCGACCGGACGCCGGCCGAGCGGGTGGCGAAGGTCGCCCCGTGGCTGAACATCGACAAGGATCCCTACCCGGCGGTGGTGGACGGGCGTGTCGTGTGGATTCTGGATGGCTACAGCACGTCGAACAGTTACCCGAACTCCCAGCGGGTCGACCTGGCGAATGCGACCAGCGACTCCAACATCAGCTGGACCCCGATCGGCGCCGAGCGGCGTGACATCAACTACATGCGCAACTCGGTGAAGGCCGTGGTGGACGCCTACAACGGCTCGGTTTCGCTGTACGCGTGGGACACCGAGGATCCGGTGCTGCAGACCTGGGACAAGGTCTATCCGGGCATGCTCAAGTCGGCTGACGAGATCACGCCCGACCTGATGGCGCACCTGCGCTACCCGCAGGACTTCTTCAAGGTTCAGCGCCAGATCCTGAGCCGCTACCACATGACCAACCCGGACGCCTGGTACCAGCAGTCCGACCTTTGGCGGATCCCGGACGACCCGCGCTCCACCGACACCAAGGAGCCGGCGTACTTCCTGTCCATCAAGTGGCCGGGTGACCCGGCCCCGGTGTTCAGCCAGACCACGGTCTTCGTCCCCAATGAGCGCGAGAACCTGGGCGCCTACATGGCGGTGGTAGCCGACGCCGCCAGCCAGGACTACGGCCGGATCAGGGTGTTGAGGCTTTCCGACACCCGCCAGATCCCGGGCCCGAACCAGACGTTCAACGCCATCCAGACCGACCAGCGCGTCCAGCAGGCGCTGCTGCCGTTCACCAGCCAGGGGGCGGCCGAGCCGGTCTACGGCAACCTGCTGACGCTGCCGCTCGGCGGGGGCCTGATCTACGTCAACCCGATCTACACCCAGGGCAAGGCCGAGTCCTCGTACCCGCTGCTGCGCTTCGTGGTGGTGCGGTTCGGTGACCACATCGGCATCGGCGAGACCCTCCAGCAGGCCCTCGACATGGTCTTCGAGGGGGACGCCGGGGTGACCACCGACGAGGAACCGTTGCAGCCACAGGCACCTGGAGAGGGTCCGGCCGCCCCGACCACTGGTGTGGCGGCAGTGCAGGCCGCCCTGGATGCCGCCGCCAACGCCTACACCGCCGCCGATCAGGCACTTCGGGATGGCGACCTGGGCGAGTACCAGCGGCAGGTTGATATCGCCCGCCAGCGGTTGTCAGACGCCCAGAACGCGATGGGCTGAGGCCCTCACGGCTCGAGCGTGACGACCTCGGCCGCCAACCCGGCGGCGGCCAGGTCGTCCACCAGCCGGTCGGCGTCCCCGCAGAGCACCACGCTGAGCTGTTCGGGACGCACGACCTCGGCGAAGGCCTGACTGGCCTGCTCGGTGCTGATCGCGGCGATCTGGCCTTGCAGGGTGTTCATCCACTTCGGTGGCATGGCGGCGCCGGCCAGCACGGCGGCCTGGTCGGCGATGGCGTCCGCGGTCTGGAAGTGCAGCGGGGCCACCCCGAGCAGGTAGGTGCGGGCG
>NZ_JBASCI010000128.1:0-4389 GCF_049651565.1 Brooklawnia sp. | reverse complement strand
GATAGCGCGTCTGGCGGGCTGGCCGCCCCGAGCGCCGCGGCCCGGGGGGACGCGTCCGGCGGTCCGGCGTCAGGCAGGTGGTTCGACCACCTCGATCTCCGGGTAACGCGGCTGCCACATCGCCTCGTAGACCTCCTGGACAGGGTTGGCCAGGATTCGCCCGGCCAAGCCCTCGGACTGAGCGGCCTCGGCGACCGCCAGCGCCACCTTGGCCGAGATGGCCCGCAACTGCGACATCCTGGGCAGCAGCGAGGCACCCTTGCGCCGATCGGTGACCACGGACGCCAGGGCGGCCGCCGCGGCCGCGATCATGGTGTCGGTGACCCGGCTGGCCCGGCAGGTGATCACCCCCAGCCCGATGCCGGGGAAGATCAACGCATTGTTGGCCTGCGCTATCTGGAAGCGGGTGCCGGCATAGGTGACGTCGGGGAACGGGGAGCCGGTGGCGATCAGGGCCCGGCCGTCGGTCCAGTTCAGCAGGTCGGCCGGGATCGCCTCGGCCCGGGCCGTGGGGTTCGACAGCGGCATGATGATCGGGCGCTCACTGTAGGACGCCATCTCGCGGACGATCTGTTCGGTGAACACCCCGGGTTGGGCGGAGGCGCCGATCAGGATGGTCGGCCGAACGTTGTGCACCACGTCCGCCAACTCGTAGCTGCCGGGTGTGCGGCACTGCCAGTCGGCCAGTTCGTCGACATTGCGGGCGAACGGTTCCTGGAAGTCCCGCATCCGGCCGCCGGCCACCAGCAGACCACGGCTGGACAGGCCCCAGAACCGGCTCGTCGCCTCCTGGCGGCTCATTCCGGTGGCCACCATGGCGTCTACCAGCAGGTTGGCGATGCCCACCCCGGCGGTGCCGGCGCCGTGGACGACGATGCGGTGGTCGGCCAGGTCGGTGTGCGAGCTCTTCACCGCCGGCAGGATGGCGGCGACCACCACCCCGGCGGTGCCCTGGATGTCGTCGTTGAAGGTGCAGATCTGGTCGCGGTAGCGATTCAGGATGCGGTGGGCGTTGCCGGCGGCGAAGTCCTCCCAGTGCAGCAGGGCGTTCGGGAAGCACTCGGTGACCTCGGTGACGAAGCGCTGCACGAACTCGTCGTAGCGTTCGCCGCGCACCCTGGCGTGCCGGACGCCGAGGTAGGCCGGGTCGTTGAGCAGATCGAGGTTGTCAGTACCGGTATCCAGCACCACGGGCAGCACCCGGTGCGGGTGGATGCCGGCGGCGGCGACGTAGACGCTTAGCTTGCCGACGCAGATCGCGACCCCGCCGACCCCTTGGTCGCCGATGCCCAGGATGCCCTCGGAGTCGGTCACCACGATCAGGTCGACCTCGTCGGGGTCCTTGTCGTCGGCCAGCAGGGCCGAGCGGATGGCATCCGGATTGTCGATGTCGAGGTAGACCCCGCGCGGCTTGTGGAACCAGTGGCTGTACTCCTGGATCGCCTGCCCGATGGTGGGGGTGTAGACGATGGGCAGCATCTCCTCGATGTTCTCGGTCAGCAGCCGGTAGAACAGCGTCTCGTTGCGGTCCTGCATGGTGGTCAGGTAGTTGTACTTGGCCAGGTTGCTGGGCTCCTGGCTGTACTGCCGGTAGACCCGGCGCAACTGGGCGTCCATGCTGATCACTGCATTCGGCAGCAGCCCGGTGATGCCCAGCTCTGCCCGCTGCTCGGCGGTGAACGCGGTGCCGAAGTTGATCATCGGGTGGTTCAGCACGTCCCGGCCGCGGCACGAGATCCGGGCGATGTCGCGCCCGTCGCGGCGCACTAGTTCGAAGTCCTTGGACACGTCGGGCCTTTCTGCTGCTTGGTTACATCGCCTTCTGGACGCCCTTCGGCGAGATCGGCCAGTCGTCCGGGTACAGGTGGGCGAGTTGCTCATGTTGCCGGTCGAGCAGCCGGCGCGAACGGCTGGACAGCCGGTCGCCGAACACGGTTCCGTTCAGGTGGTCGGTCTCGTGCTGGACGCACCGGGCCAGCAGCCCGGTGGCCTCAATCCGGACCGGCTGCCCGGTCTCGTCGAGGCCCTCGCAGATCGCCTGGTCGGGGCGGGCCAGCGGCTGGTAGGCGCCCGGCCAGCTCAGGCAGCCCTCCTCGGTGGCGTCCAGCCGGCGGTCCTTGCCCTCGGGCAGGGTGATCACCGGGTTGCAGACCACTCCGTGGTGCAGACGATCGTCGGCGTCGGGGCAGTGGTAGATGAAGACGGACAAGTCGACACCGACCTGCGGGGCTGCCAATCCGACACCTTCGGCAACCTCCATGGTGGCGAACATGTCGGCGACCAGTTGGTGCAGTTCGGGGCCGAACTCGGTCACCGGCCGGGTGGGGGAGTGCATCACCGGTTCGTTCCAGCGCGTAACCCGGCGCACGTTGCCCTTCGCAGCCCATTCCCGTGGAGTCGGCATCCTGTCCCATCCTCGATGACCCTTTGGTGTGGGCGAGCTGCCCAACGCCTGCACCGGACAAACCTAGCCGACCCACCCGCCGTGGTGCCGCCAGGTTCAGCCCGACCGGGCCATGCTTGTGGTGGCGGCTGGTGCCTGGCCGGCGGCGTCCGGAATCGGCTGGGCCTCGGCATGGCGGCGAATCATGGGGGAAAGAGGCGATGACAGCCGAGAACGACACCGAACTGCCGGCCGCCTGGCTGGGCGTGCTCGACGCCTTCGCCGACCACCAGCGGCTGCAGTCGAACCGGTCGGAGCACACCATCCGGGCGTACCGCAGCGACCTCGGCGACCTGTTCGGCCACCTCGCCGGGCAGGGCATCGACCGGCTCGACCAGGTGGAACTGCCCGACCTGCGCGGCTGGTTGGCCACCCAGCAGGCCGCAGGCCTGGCGCCTGCCACCCTGCAACGCCGCAGTGGTGCGGTGCGGGTCTTCTTCCGCTGGGCGCGATCGCAGCAGCTCACCGATGTCGACCCGGCTGCCGGGCTCAGGTCGCCCAAGGTGCCCAGGCGGCTGCCCCGGACCCTCGGCCAGGCCGACGCCCGGACGCTGCTGACCGCGATCGTGGACGCGGCTTTGCTGGATGAGACCCCGGCCGGCGTGCGGGACGTGGCCATCCTCGAGCTCCTCTACGGTTCCGGACTGCGGGTGGGTGAGTTGTGCGGCCTCGATCTGCCCGACGTGGACCATGACCGGGGCGTCGTCCGGGTGCTGGGCAAGGGCAACAAGCAGCGCAGCGTGCCGGTCGGTCAACCGGCGCTGCGCGCTGTGGACGCCTGGGTGGCACGGCGTGCCGAATGGGCGGGCCCGGCCTCCGGCCAGGCGGTCTTCCTGGGGGCGCGCGGCGGACGGCTCGACCAGCGGGTCGCACGTCGCGTCGTCCACCGGGCGATGCGGGCCATCCCGGACGTGCCCGACGTTGGCCCGCACGGCCTGCGGCACGCGATGGCCACCCACCTGCTGGAGGGCGGCGCCGACCTGCGCAGCGTCCAGGAGATGCTTGGTCATGCGTCGCTGGCCACCACGCAGATCTACACCCACGTCAGCAACGAGCGGCTGAAGGCCGCCTATCAACAGGCGCACCCGCGGGCCTGACCGGCATCCCACCCGGTCTGCCGGGCTGCTCATGGCACCGTCAACGGGTCGACCGCCCGTCCGTCGACCGTGGCGCCATAGTGCAGGTGGCACCCGGTGGACCACCCCGTGCTGCCGACCAGCCCGACCGGGCTGCCGGCCGGAACCTGCTGGCCGACGTCCACTCCGAACGATGACAGGTGCGAGTACGACGATGTCAGCCGAGCACCGTCAACCATGCCGTGGTCGATCTCGACCCGCAGACCATAGCCGCCCTGGCTGCCGGCAAAGCTCACCACGCCCGGCCGCCTGGTCTGCACCGGCGTCCCGCATGTCGCGCCGATGTCGACGCCGTCATGGAACTCCGTCGCCCCGGTGATCGGGCCGAGCCGGGAGCCGAATCCGGACGTGATCGGGCCGGCCACCGGCAGCATGCCCGCGACCAGCGGCTCCACCCCAGACTCGGCCCATCCCGGAGGGGGTTGCTGACGCGGCACCGCCGATCGCGGCAGCAGCCGAACCTCGCCGGTCGCCTGCCCACCCAACCAGGCAAGCGGATCCAGGTAGACCTCGCCGTCGCGCAGCCCGAGGTGCAGGCAGGCCTGCGCGGCGCAGTGCCCATCGACCAGCACGGCGACGGGCTGTCCGGCCGTCACCGCCGCACCTCTCGGCACGATGGCCTCAACCGGTTGATAAGTGGAGCGCAATCCGTCCGGGTGCTGGATCGTCAGCATCGGGACCCCCGCGATCGTGCCGATCCAGCTGGCCGTCCCGGCAGCGGCCGCCACCACGGATTGTCCGGGGTGTCCAGCGAGGTCGACGCCGCGGTGGCCGGGCAACCAGTCGTGCTCGCCAACCTGGAAGCCGCGC
>NZ_JBASCI010000127.1:0-1518 GCF_049651565.1 Brooklawnia sp. | reverse complement strand
GGGGACGAGGATCGCAACTCCACGCTCGCCAGACGGCTGCAGGACCGGCTCGGTGGCGTCCCCTCTTCGGAGGGGACGAGGATCGCAACAGTTTCTCGGCGATGGTCATGGCAGGGGTCCATTCAGTGGCGTCCCCTCTCCGGAGGGGACGAGGATCGCAACCATGTCGGATCGTCCCGTGATAGACGGTATCGCCATGTGGCGTCCCCTCTTCGGAGGGGACGAGGATCGCAACATCGGTTCGTCTCAGAATTGAACGCGGCCGATGTTCGTGTGTCCATGGCCATGAGAAAGTCTCCATAGGTGGCCAAGTAGTGGTCGCCGGTGGTGGCCGGGTAGAAGTCCCCGCTCTTCGCGTGTCATTGATCGGCTTGTGAGCCCTGCGTGGTGATGGTGGCGGTGCCAACCAGTCACTCGATCACCACGCGGGGGATTCCATTGAAGAACGCGGAGGAACAAATGGACGTGATTGCCGCCTACCGAGACGTGGGTACTTATCGGGGAGCGGCCGCTGTGTGCGGCACCACCCACAAGACTGTTAAGCGGATCATTGAGGCGCACCAGGCGGTGAGCCGGGGCGAGCCGCCACGGCCGCGTCAGCGGCGGGCGCGGAACTATGACCAAGTGGTCGACCTGGTCGCTGACAAGGTGGACAGCACCGCTGGGCGGATCAGCGCGAAGCGGTTGTTGCCGGCGGCCAGGGCGGCCGGTTATGCCGGGTCGGACCGTAACTTTCGGCGGCTGGTGGCGCAGGCGAAGCGGGATTGGCGGGCCGGGCAGCAGCGGTCGGGTGGTCGGCGGCCGGCGGTTTGGTCGCCCGGTGAGGTGCTGGTCATCGACTGGGGTGCGGAGTGGGTGGCCGGCCGGCTGCTGCACGTGTTCTGCGCGGTGTTGGCCTGGTCGAGGTTCCGGTTCGTCCGGTTCGCCGCCGACGAGAAGCAGGCCACCACGCTGGGGATGCTGGCGCAGTGTTTCGAGGCCCTGGGCGGGGTGCCGAAGGTGGTGCTGGCCGACCGGATGGGCTGTTTAAAGGCTGGGGTGGTCGCCAATGTGGTGGTGCCGGCGCCGGACTATGTCCGGTTCGCCTCGCACTACCGGTTCCGGCCGGACTTCTGCAATGGCAGCGACCCGGAGTCGAAGGGGATCGTGGAACACCTGGTCGGCTACGCCAAGGACGACCTGATGGTGCCGCTGGAGCTGGAAACTGACCCGTGGGCGGCCGGGCTGGCCGGGCTGAACCGGCGGGCGGAGGTGTGGTGCGCCGAGGTGAACGCACGCCGGCACTCCGAGATCTGCGCGGTCCCGGCCGAACGGCTGCGCACCGAGTCCGGGCTGCTGGGCGAGTTACCGACGCTGCGGCTGGAGGTCGGGCCCAGGCCGGTCACCCGGAAGGGAGGTGTCAGATGGTCTGTGTAAGCGATGGGTCTCCAACTGAGAAGGAGATTGACTGTGAGCATGACCCACGACGAGATGACGACTGAGGATCTGGATCAGGTCCAGGTGGATCAGCAGGCCGAA
>NZ_JBASCI010000126.1:0-3878 GCF_049651565.1 Brooklawnia sp. | reverse complement strand
CGTTCACACCGTCGGCGTCGTCCGCGGCCGCCGGTTCGGCGTCATCGATGCTGCCGGCCGAGGTGCCCACATTGATCAGGTCGGTCCCGGACAGGCCGAGGATGGCCTGCGCGGTGGCATAGGCGTCGGAGTAGCCGGCCCCGATCGCCGCCGGGAAACCGCCGTCGGTCTGCTGCTGGCCAAGCAGCCAGTCCTCCTGCTCGGTGACGTCCTCCCCGGCCTGCCGCAGCGCCTGGATCGCCAGGCCAGAGGTGTTGGCGGGGGAGAAGCTGCCCCAGTAGGCGCCGGTCTCGGGGCACATCTGGGAGGTCTCGGTGCACTGGTTGGCGAGCAGCCACTCGACCGCCCGCTCGTTGGCCTGCTGGGCCTGCTCGTTGTCCTCCAGCGCCCCCAGCGCCAGGGCGGCGATCGCGGTGGAGTCGATGTCGACGCCGAACTCGGGGAAACCGAAGGCGCCCTGGTCGTCCTGGGTGGCGAGCAGCGCGTCCAGCACCGCGGCCGGCACCTCGGTGTCGGTGCGGTCCATGGCGATGACCAGCATGCCCAGGCCGTAGGGGTTGGCGAAGGTGGCCTCGTCCAGCGGCGCCTGCATCTGCTCGACCAGGTTCACCCCGCCGAAGTCGGTGAGGTCGGCGCCAACCGCGTCGGCGAGGATCGCGGTGCGGGCCGCCGAGCCGGGGTTGCTGACGAAGACGGCCGCCTGCGAGGCCACCCACTCGGTGGCGGCGTCGACGGTCTCGGGCTGGCCGCCGGCAGCCACCAAGGCGAGCGCCCCGTCGATGGTGTAGGTGGGGTCGGGGGTGGCGCCGTCGAAGCCGACCAGGTGCTGGTCGTCGACGAACTGGCCGGCCAGCCAGTCGGCGGCGTGCTGGACGGCTTCGGTGGGTGCGGCGTGGCTGAGCGCTGGCCCGGCCAGTAGTGGTGCACCGCCCAGCACCAACCCTGTCGTCAGTGCAATGGCGGCCGCCCTGGTTCGCAGTTTCATCCCGGTCCTTCCTTGTCAGGTCCGGGAGACGCGAAATGCCTCGACCGACTCGCAGACCTCGACGAGTGCTCTTCTGGTCAGATCTGCCCGGGCATTCCGGCTGGGACGCATTGCGTCCATCACGGCTGCGGGTCAGCCTTGGCTTCTCACCAAGTTCCCCCGGAGCGGATCTGACCGGAGTCTATCTCAGTGGTCGTGCGATGGCCATCGCGCCCCGGGGCGGGCTCAGGACGCCGGCGCGGACGGGATCGTGGTCGGCGCCTTGATACCGGCTTGCTGCAGCGCCGCGATCACCCGGGCGCGCACCTCTCGCTCCACCGCCCACTGCTGGTTGCCGGGACACTTGACCACGATCTGGTAGTTCGTCTGGCCGGGCGCGAAACCGGTCATGCCGAGCACATTGGGCGGCTCCAGCATCTGCGACGACCACTCCGGGTCGTCCTCCAGTTCCTGCGCCACCTGCCTCAGGATGGTCATCACCTTGCGGGGGTCCTCGTCGTAGCCGACCGGGATGATGATGCTGGCGTTCGACCAGCCCTGGGTGCGGTTGCCGAGGGTGACGATCTCGCCGTTGCGGACGTACCAGATCTCGCCGTTGGCGTCCTGGATGCGGGTGGCCCGCAGCCCCAGCGACAGCACGGTGCCGCTGACCTGGTCGATGTCGACGTAGTCGCCGACGCCGAGCTGGTCCTCAAGCAGCAGGAACAGCCCGGAGATGACGTCCTTGACCAGGCTCTGGGCGCCGAAGCCGATCGCGATCCCGCCGATGCCGGCCGACGCCAGCGCCGGGGCGATGTTCACCCCCAGCGCCTGCAGCACCATGAAGACCACGATGATCACCAGCACGGCGTCCACCAGTGAGCCGAGCATGGTGCCGACGGTTCGGGTGCGGTGCGCCTGGCGTTCCAGGCTCAGCCCTCCGGCCTGGGCGATCACGGTGGCCGCGCGGTGGGTCAGCCCGTTGGTGGGTTGTTCGGCACGCTCCGACGCGCGGTCGACCCAGCGCCTGATCAGCCGCTTCAGCACCCCGCGGGTGATCAGGGCCAGCACGCCGATGATGGCGATCTCGATTGCGGTGTCCGGCCAGACGAGGTTCATCGTTGCCTTTCGGTGGGTGGTTCAGCCGAGCAGGGCCCGCGCCACGTCCTGCAGCGGCGGGCCGGTGTGCTGGTAGTCCATGACGCAGATGGCGTAGCGGCCGGCGTAGCCGATCGTCCAGCCGTGGGATTTGGGCGGATCGTCGTCGCTGTACTCCGCGGTGCCCGACTTGCCGCCCTCCAGGACGCCCTGCAGCCCGGTAAGCGTGCCGCCGGCCACCACCGAGGCCATCATGTCGCGCAGCATCTCGGCCTCCGGTTCGGTCAGCGGGGCAGCGGTCGGGGTCGGCCGGGCGGCCATCAGCAGGTAGGGGACGACCGTGTGCCCGGAACCGACCGAGGCGGCCTGCCCGGCCAGCGCCATCGGTGACATCAGCACGTTGCCCTGCCCGATGGTGGCGGCCGCCCGTACCACCGGGTCGTCGCTGGGTTCAACCGAGCCGTAGAACGCCTCGAAGCCGGTCTCGAAGTCGACGCCGATGCCCAGACTGGCCGCGGCGTCGTGCAGCTCGGTGGTGCCGAGTTCGTCCGCGGCGTTGATGAACGCGGTGTTGCAGGACTGCTGCAGCGCGGTGCGCAGCGAGATCTCACCGGTGAACGCAGCCGGGTAGCCCGGGTAGTTGGTGAACAGCCGGCCGTTCACCTCCGCCGTCGGGCTGCAGTTCACCATCGAGTCAGGGGTGTAGCCGCGCCGGATCAGCGCCAGGGCGGTCGCCACCTTCATGGTCGAGCCGGCCGGGTAGCGTCCGGTGGTCACGAACGGCTGGCCCTCGGCGGCCGGAGAGCTGGCGGCGGCCAGGATGCCGCCGGTCTGCCGGTCGAGAACCGCCACCATCACCAACGACTCGTACCCGGCCAGCAGGTCTTCGGCGCGGCGCTGCAACTCCAGTTCCATGGTCAGCTGGAGCGGGTCACCGTCGACCGGTTCGGCCGCGAACAGCACCCGGTTCGGCGGTTTCGGACTGGCCGGGCTGCTGGCCGCCGAGGCATTACCCGACGGGCCCGGCGTCGCCGGCGGCAGTTCGGCGAGCTGGCTCTCGCTACGCCGGATGGCGGTGATGGTGTGGCCGGGGTGGCCCCGCAGCTGCTCGTCATGGATCTTCTGCAACCCGCTCAGCCCGGCGATGTCACCCATCTGAATCTCGCCGCCGCTGGCCTCGATCACCTCGGCAGTGGCCTCACCGGCCACCCCCAGGATGCCGCGGGCGAAATCGGCGGTCGGGGCCAGCGGCAGGGTGTCAGCGAAGGCCGCCGCGCCCGGCACCTGCTCGACCGCGGCCGGCACCTGCCCCTCGCGCAGGATGATCGCCACCACGAACGCCTGCGGCCCGGAGGCGGCCACCAGTTCGGCGTAGGCATCTGGGTCGACCTCGACCAGTTCGGCCAGTTGGCGTGCGGACGCCTCGACCTGCTCGGGCTCGACCCGGGTCTTGTCGATGCCGACCCGGTAGACCGCCCGGTTCTCGACGATCGCGGCGCCGGTGGCGTCCACGATGGAGCCGCGCCTGGCGGTGGTGCGTTCGTGGTACAGCCGCGAGGTGGCGTCCAGGTCGGGGTGGACGATGCCCGGCGCCCACTCCACCAGCCAGCCGCTCTCGCCGTTGCGCAGCACGGCGCTGCTGGTGAACTCGAAGTCGCCGCTGTCGAAGTCGTAGCGCTGGGCAAGCCGGACGCGAACCGCGTCCTGCCCTTCGCCGACCACGTCGGCGACTTGCACGGCGGGCAGCAGGCCCGACATGCCGCTCATCACCTGCTGGTAGTCGAGGGCGGCCTGGCCGGCGTCCCCGGTCACCGGC
>NZ_JBASCI010000125.1:0-25124 GCF_049651565.1 Brooklawnia sp. | reverse complement strand
CCACCCCCTTCCTGTCTCGGGTAGGTTGGTCGGGTGGAAATCAAGATCGGCGTCCGTCAGATCGGGCGCGAGCTCACAGTCGAGACCGACCAAACCGCCGAACAGATCGAACAGGACCTGCGGCAGGCATTGCTGACCGACGATGGTCTGCTGGTCATCACCAGCGACAAGGGACGCCGCCTGCTGCTTCCGGTCGAGCACCTCGGCTACCTCGACCTCGGCTCGGAGCATGCCCGCCCGGTCGGTTTCGGGTTCGAGGACTGAGCCCGGCCACCAGCCGGCTCGGCGCCCGGGACGGCTCAGGCCGACAGGCCCAGTCCCGCCACTCTGGCCGCCACCGCCGCCAGCACCTCGTCCAGTACCGCGGTGCTGGCGGTGAGTTCTTCGTCCATCCCACCTGTCAACGCCACCCGGAGCGCCGGTTGCCGGACGATCACCCGCTGGCACATCACGGCGGTCTCGCCGAGCAGCCGGCGAGCATACAGCGACAGCTCGTCCGAACCGTTGCCGCCCAGTTGCACCGCTGCAACCGCGGCCTGGCTGCCATGATCGATCGCCCGCCAGGCGGCAGCCGTGGACCCGATCGCTTCCGCCGCCATCTCCGGGACATGCGTCAACGCGCGTTGCACGACCTCGAGTTCGGTGCTGGCCACAACCATCACGCGCAACCGTTGCTCGGCCCAGCTGCGCGGCCTGGTCATTGCCCAGAACTCATCCACCGGGCTGACGATCGGCTCCATCGCCTGCTGCGCGACCGTCTGCCCGCCGGGAATCGCGTCGCACGCGAGGGTGAATCGGGTCAAGGCGTCAGCGGCAACCCTGGCGACCGGCAGCCGGTCGGCCAGTTCCGTCGGCTCTTCGGCACGGGTCAGCAGGGACTCGGCCACGCGCAGGTTCTGGTAGGCCAGCACGGCCAGCAGCGCAGTTCCGGGATCGGGTGCCATCTCGGTGTTCACGCCGTCAGGCTAGCGCTCACGCGGCATCGGCAGCGGCTAGACTGGCCGGTGGACCACGCAAACCCGAGGCGAGTAGAAGCGTAAATGACAGAGAACACAACGACCTTCGCCGACCTCGGCGTGGCCGAGCCGATCGTGCAGGCGCTGGCCGAGGCGGGGATCGAGCACCCATTCCCCATTCAGGAGCTCGCCATCCCGATCGCGCTGACCGGGGCCGACATGATCGGTCAGGCTCGCACCGGCACCGGCAAGACCCTGGCGTTCGGTGCCCCGCTGCTGCAGCACCTGATCCTGCCCGGCCACGACGACTTCGACGAGTTCGACCACTACGGCAAGCCGCAGGCCCTGGTCATGACGCCAACCCGCGAACTGGCACTGCAGGTGACCTCCGACCTGACGACGGCCTCGAAGAAGCTGGCCGCCCGCATCCTCACCATCTACGGCGGGGTTGGCTACGACGACCAGCTCGACACGTTGGCCGACGGGGTCGACGTGGTGGTCGGCACCCCCGGCCGCCTGCTTGACCTGGCCAACCGCAAGAGCCTCGACCTGTCCCAGGTGCAGGTGCTGGTGCTGGACGAGGCCGACGAGATGCTCGACCTCGGTTTCCTGCCGGACGTCGAACGGCTCGCGGGCATGACCCCGCGGACCAAGCAGACCCTGATGTTCAGCGCCACCATGCCGGCCCAGATCATCGCGTTGGCCAGGGCGCACCTGAACCAGCCGGTGCACGTTCGGGCCGAGGGACACGACGCCCAGGCCACGGTGCCGGACACCACACAGTTCGTGTACCAGGCCCACGATCTCGACAAACCAGAGATCATCGGCAAGCTGCTGCAGTCCACCGTCACCGAAAAGGTGATGATCTTCACCCGGACCAAGCGGGCCGCGCAGCGGCTGGCCGACGAACTGGCCGATCGCGGCTTCGACGCGGCAGCGATCCACGGCGACCTCAACCAGGCCCAACGCGAACGGACGCTGAAGAAGTTCCGCCGCGGCACCACCAGGGTGCTCGTCGCGACCGACGTGGCTGCGCGCGGTATCGACGTCGCGGGGGTGAGCCACGTGGTGAACTACGAGGTGCCCGACGACGCCCAGCAGTACGTGCACCGGATCGGACGCACCGGCCGGGCCGGCCGTTCGGGTATCGCGGTCACGCTGGTCGACTGGCGGGACATCACCCGCTGGAATGTGATCAACAAGGCCCTCGGCCTCGACTTCGCCGACCCGGTCGAGACCTACTCCACCAGCCCGCACCTGATGGAGCAGTTGCAGATCCCCGAAGGCACCAAGGGACGGCTCGCGGCCTCGCGGAAGACCGCGGACGCCGACAACCGTGCCGAGCGCCCGCGTCGCCACAAGAGCCAGCGACACGCCGGTAAGGACGACAAGAAGTCCGACCGGCCTCGTCGCAAGCGGATCCGCCGACGCGACGGCAAGGTCGTCGAACGCTCCGATCGTCAACCGCCTGACGCTCTGCCAGAATCGACCGCATGATCTCTGATTTCTCGGGCAAGCGCGTTCTTGTCACTGGTGGTGGCATCGGTATCGGCCTCGGCATCGTGCGGGCCTTCGCCCAGCGGGGTGCAGACGTGGCCTTCACCTGGTACACCCACGAACCGGACGACGACCTGATCGACCAGCTGGGTTCGCTGCACGGCAAGCGTCCGTTCGCGATCAGGCTGGACGCGACCGACGAGCACCATGTCGCCCAGGTTGTCTCACAGGTCGCCGACGTCCTGGGCGGCCTGGACGTCCTGGTGAACAACTCCGGGGGCATGGTGGAGCGGTCTGCGCTGGACCAGATGAGCCTTGAGCTGTGGCGCAAGGTGCTGGACGTCAACCTGACCAGCTGCTTCCTGGTGACCCGGGCGGCACTGCCGCACCTGTCCGACGGCGGGTCGATCGTGAACGTCGCCTCGCTGGCCGGCCAGAACGGCGGTGGCGTCGGCGCGTCCGCCTACGCGACCAGCAAGGCCGCCATGTTCGGCCTGACCAGGGCGCTGGCCAAGGAGCTCGCGCCCCGGCAGATCAGGGTGAACGCCGTCGCGCCCGGCCTGATCCTCGATACGCCGTTCCACGAGTTGTTCAACACTGCGGAGGGGCGGGCCGCCGCCATCGAGGGCATCGCCCTGAAGAAGCCGGACTGCCGATGGACGTCGCCGGCCCGATCGTCTGGCTGGCCGACAACGAGGCCGCCGGGTTCGTCACCGGCACTGTCACCGACATCAACGGCGGTGCCTACTTCAGCTGATCGGGCAACTCGGCCCGGTCGCTCAGGATTCCGAACACCACCGAGGTGGTGGCCGGCAGGTGGTGCGCATCCGCCCACGCCAACTCGATGCCGAGCAACTGGCTGACGGTTCGACCAACGTCACCGCCCAGCGACTCGATCGAGTACTGGATGCGCTGCGGTGTCGGGCACGGCCTCGCAGCCGGTCGGGTGCAGGTCGGGCAGCCGGTGCAGGCGCCGCCGGCGTGCAGCAGCCGGCTGCCGTCCCCCAACTGCCGCACCAGCGCCGCGAGTTCTCCGGTTGCGATGGCTTTCTCCCGGTCGCGGGCGGCGCCCAGTTCGCGGCGCAGACCGGCGGTGGGCCACTCGCGGGCCCGGTCGGCCGCCGCGAAGTGCAACTGGATGGCCAGCACGTGCAGCCACCGATAGGCGGCCCAGATCGCGAGCGGATTGGTCTGGTGTGGTGGGCAGCCCCAGGTCGAGCCGTAGCTCGGGCAGGTCCGGCAGAGCTGCTCGAAGCGGGACGCGTCCACGTAGGCGGCTACGTACTCACTGACCGGGATACCTGCCCGATGCCTGGACAACGCCCAACTGAGCATCGCTCAGTAGTCCATCTGCATCGCCACGCGGACCTCCGCCAGCGTCGCCTCCGCCACCTCGTTGGCCTTGGCGTTGCCCTCGTGCAGCACCTGCAGCAGGTAGCCGGGATCTGTCACCAGCTCGGCCCGCCGGGCCCGGATCGGCGCCAGGTGTTCGTTCAACGCCTCGGTGACTTCCTTCTTCAGCCCGCCGCCCCCGCCGTCGCCGATCTGCTCGGCCACCTGCTCGGGTGTGCGTCCGCTGCTGACCGCGGCCAGCATGATCAGGTTCGACACCTCGGGACGGTTGACCGGATCGTAGCTGATGTGCCGGTCGGCGTCGGTCCTGGCCTTCCTGATCAGCTTCGCCGTCTGGTCTGCCGTCATGCCCAACTCGATGACGTTGCCCTTCGACTTGCTCATCTTGGTGCCGTCCAGGCCGAGGATCGCGGGGGCCGCCGACAGCAGCGCGTCGGCCTGCGGGAAGACCGGCTGGTCGGGATCGACCCGGCCGTAGCGTTCGTCGAAGCGGCGGGCGATCAGGCGGGTGACCTCGATATGGGGCAGCTGGTCCTTGCCGACCGGGACGAGGTTCGCCTTGCAGAACAGGATGTCGGCGGCCTGGTGCACCGGGAAGGTCAGCATCAGCCCGCTCATCGGACGATCCGCGCTGGCCAGCTCGTCCTTCACCGTCGGGTTGCGGCGCAGTTCGGAGTCGGTCACCACCGACAGGAACGGCAGCAGCAGCTGGTTGAGTGCCGGCACCGCCGAGTGGGTGAAGATCGTCGACCTGGCCGGGTCGAGGCCGACGGCCAGGTAGTCGGCCAGGGCGCTGAGTACGTTCACCTTCAGGTCGCCCACCCCATCGCGGTCGTAGATGACCTGGTAGTCGGCGATCAGCACCCAGGTCTGCATGCCGAGGTTCTGCAGGCGGACGCGGTTGGCCAGTGAGCCGAAGTAGTGCCCGATGTGCAGCCGGCCGGTGGGCCGGTCGCCGGTGAGCATCCGGTACCGTTCCGGGTGCACCTGCAGGTCTGCCTCGATCGCGTCGCTGCGAGCCTGGCTGGCCCGCAGCGACGCCTCTGATGTCGACTCCAGCGCGTCCTCGATCAATGCCATGAGGGCCAGCCTATCGGCCTGCCGGGACCGCTCCCCCACGCGCCGCGATCCGGCTCAGCAGCTCGCGATAGGCCGACGGTCGGGTGGTGACGCTGCCCAGGTCGTGCCCCGTCTTGCCTGTCCCGTGGTAGTCGCTGGACCCGGTGCGCACCAGGTCGAGCCGGGCGCCGAGCCGGTGGTACAGGTCGCGGGTGGCGATGTCGTGCAGGGGGTAGTCGACCTCGATGCCGTCCAGGCCGTGCCGCCTGGCCAGCATCTCGATGACCTCACCGGTCAGCACCTCGTGCATCTCCCGAATGCCCGGATGCGCCAGCACCACCGCCGCCCCGGCCTGGTGCAGCAGGTCGATGCCGGCGGTCAACTCGATTGTCGGCCGGGACACATAGGCCGGACCCCTGCGGTCGAGGTAGCGGTCGAACGCCTCATTGCGGTTGACCACGTAACCCTTGGCCACCAGGGCGTCGGCGACGTGCGGACGACCCAGCGAGGTGCCGGGTCCGGCAGCCTGCGCCGCCACCTCCGTCATGCTGACCGGGACGCCGATCGCGGCGAGCCGCTCCAGCATCGCCGGCAGCCGGTTGCGCCGGCCCTGCCGGATTCGGGCCAGCTCGGCATTCAGGTCCTCGTAGTCGGGGCGCGGTCCGTAACCCAGCAGGTGCACCTCGCGGCCGCCGTACTTGGCGCTCAACTCGACTCCCGGCAGCACCTGGACGCCTACCCGGCGGCCTGCCTCGCGTGCCTCGTGCACTCCGTCCAGGGTGTCGTGGTCGGTCAGCGCCACAACGTCCAGTACGGCGGCCTGCGCGTTCAGCACCAGCTTGGTGGGGGTGTCGGTGCCGTCGGATAGGTAGGAGTGGGTGTGCAGGTCGATGCGCATACCGACATCCTGCCCCATCGGGTGTTCAGCGGTTCAGCAACGACCGCAGCGACCCCACCACCACCGACATCCGGGCCAGGTCGACCTCGCCCTGGTCGGCCTCCGCCAGCAGTTCGCGCTGGGCAGCGGCGGCCGGGTGGGCCCGCCACCATTCCTGAACGATCTGATCGACACCCATGCCGGGGACCGGCGCCAGTTCAAGCGCCTGCGCAGCCACTGCGGCCTGGGCGTTGATCAACTCGTCGCGAACCGATGCCCGGGCCATGATCTCCCAGCGCCCACTGCGCGGCAGGTCCTGCGACGAGGTCAGCGCCTGGTCGATGCCGAGCATCTCGCTCAGCGTGAAGTAGACCCCCGCGGTCAGGCCGACGTCCCGACCCAGCCGGCGCGCCACCCGCACGATCGGCAAGGCCAGGTGGGCGATTGGCCAACCGGCCATCCGGCGAGCCAGGTCATCGCGCACCCCGCGCTCCACCAGTTCGGCCACCGCTGCCTCGTGCCGTTGGCGACCGGTCGGGGTGAGCAGTTCGGGCAGCCGCCCGATCACTTCCCGGACACCGGGCTTCAACTCCTCCACCAGGGTCTGGACGTCGAAGTGGTTATGGTGCTCCTGCAGCAGCCAGCGGGACGCCCGTTCCACCAGCCGGCGAATCTGCACCCTGAGCATGGTCTTGGTGCAGGCGGCCAGCTCGTTGTCGGCGTTGGTGGTGGTCTCGAGCCAGCCGGCATCCATCAGGTTGCGGGCGGTCAGTTGGGCGCGGATCACGTCCGCCGAGGAGGCGCCGGTCTCGTCCCGCAGCCTGGTGGCGGCGCTGATGCCCTGCGAGTCGACGAACCGGTTCACCGCCACGGCGGTGATGATCTCGCGGGCCAGCGGGTGCCGCCCCATCTGGTCGATGAACCGTTCCCGCAGCGGGGTCGGGAAGTACTTCACCAGTCGGTCAGCGAGGTACGGGTCGTCGGGGAGGTCGGAGGCCAGCACGTTGTCGGCCAACTCGTTCTTGACAGTAGCCAGCAGCATGGCCAACTCGGGGCCCACCAGACCCTTTCCCTCGGCCGCCCGGCCGGCCAATGCCTGGCTGCTGGGCAGACCGTCGGCGGTCCGGTTCAGGTACCCGTCCTGATCGAGCCGGACGATCAGCTGCTCGTGGACGCCGGCGTGGTCGGCGGCCGACCACAGCGAGTTCGCCAGCGCCCGGTTCTGGGCGACGTTCTGGTCGAGCACCAGCCCGGCCACCTCGTCGGTCGTCTGCTTCAGCAGCCGGTTCCGCTCGTCGTGGTCGAGCCGGCCGGATGCGACCTCGGCGTCCAGCAGGATCTTGATGTTGACCTCGTAGTCGGAGGTGTGCACCCCGGCGGAGTTGTCGATGAAGTCGGTGTTGATCCGTCCGCCCGCGAGCGCGTACTCGACTCGGGCGGCCTGTGTCCAGCCCAGATTGCCGCCCTCGCCGACGCAGCGGGCGCGCACGCCTGCGGCGTCCACCCGAACCGGGTCGTTGCTGCGGTCGGCGGCCTGGGCATGGGTTTCGGTGCTCGCCTTCACGAAGGTGCCGATGCCGCCGTTCCACATCAGGTCGACCGGGGCCCGCAGGATGGCCTGGATCATCTCGTTCGGGGTGAGCCGGGTGGTCGAGTCGTCCAGGCCCAGTACCGCCCGCACCTCCGGGCTAACCCGGATCGACTTGGCGGTTCGCAGGTGGACGCCGCCGCCGGCGCTGATCAGGCCTGGATCATAGTCGTCCCAACCTGAACTGGGCAGCCGGAACAGCCGTTCACGTTCGCCGAAGGAGGTCTGCGGGTCGGGGTTCGGGTCGAGGAAGATGTGTCGGTGGTTGAACGCGGCGACCAGCCTGGTTCTCGCCGAGCGCAGCATGCCGTTGCCGAAGACGTCGCCGGACATGTCGCCGATGCCCACACAGGTGAACTCGTCGGACTGGTCGTCGATGCCCATCTCGGCGAAGTGGCGTTGCACCGACACCCAGGCACCGCGGGCGGTGATCCCCATCTGCTTGTGGTCGTAGCCGTGGGAGCCGCCAGAGGCGAACGCGTCACCCAGCCAGAAGCCCTCCGCCAGGGCGATCCGGTTGGCCAGGTCGCTGAAGGTAGCGGTGCCCTTGTCGGCCGCCACCACCAGGTAGGGGTCGGGATCGTCCCAGGCCACCACCCGGTCGGGGCGCGCCGGTTCACCGTCGACGATGGTGTCGGTGATGCTCAGCATCGCCTTGACGAGGGACGCGTAGCAGGCTCGTCCCTCGGCCGCCCGCGCCTCGGCGTCCAGCCCGGCCAGCCGCTTGGCGTAGAACCCGCCCTTGGCGCCGACCGGGACGATGATCGCGTTCTTGACCGTCTGCGCCTTGACCAGGTCGAGCACCTCGGTTCGGTAGTCCTCGGCCCGGTCCGACCACCGGATTCCCCCACGGGCCACCTTGCCGAAGCGCAGGTGGACGCCCTCGACCTGCGGTGAGTAGACGAAGATCTCCGAGCGGGGCTGGGCGCTGCGGATGAAGTCGAGTTCGCCGGGGTCGATCTTGAACGCCAGCGCCCCCCGTCCCGGCCGTGGGGTGCCGCTGGGCAGTGGGTCCTCGTCCAGCCGGAAGAAGTTGGTGCGCACGGTCGCCTGCATCACCGAGACGAACTGGCGCAGCATCCGGTCCTCGTCCAGGGCCGACACCTGGTCGATCCGGGCCAACACCCGCTCGACCAGTTCGCTCACCCGGGTGGACCGGTCTACCGCCAGGTCGAGCCACGGGTCGAACTTCGCCTCGAACAGCTGCACCAGGTCGGTGGTGATGTCCTTGTGCTTGTGCAGGGTGTCGGCGATGTAGGGCTGGGAGTAGGTGGTGCCCAGTTGGCGCAGGTAGCGCGACAGCGCCCGCAGCACCGAGACCTGCTGCCAGTCGAGCCAGGAGTCGGTGACCAGCCGGTTCAGGCCGTCGGCCTCACCCAGGCCGGCATAGCTGGCTGCGACCGCCGAGGTGAACCGGGCCCGGGCCTGGTACGACCAGCCGGTCAGCCGTTCGGGACCGCCCGGTAGCCGCAACCCGAAGTCGTAGATGTGGGCGTCGTGGTCGCGCAGGCTGACGCTGAACGGACGCTCGTCGATGACCTCCACGCCCAGGCTGGCCAGGTGCGGCATGATCTCCGACAGCACCATCTCGGAGTCGATCCGCAGCATCTTCAGCCGGAAGTCGACGCCGTTCTCGGGGGGCACCGGGACGTACATGATCTGCGCCATGTCGGACGGCCCGGCGATCTGGTTCAGCGCCACCAGGTCATTGATCGCCTCGATGGGGGTGTAGGCCTCCTTGTAGCTCTCCGACCACTCCACGCCTCGCTGGGAACTGTCCATCCGCTCGGCGATCTCCAGGAAACGGTCTCCCCAGTCGCGGGTGGCCTCCTCGATGGCCAGCCGCAACCGGGCCTGGTCGAGCTCGGGCAACTGGTGCCCGGCCGGCATCTTCAGGGTGAAGTAGAGCCTGGCCAGCGGTGACTCGCTGACCTGGGCGCTCCACTGGAACGACTCCGCCCCGGTCGCCTCCATCAGCAACCCGGCCAACCGGGTGCGGACGGTGGTGTTGTAACGCTCGCGGGGGAAGAACAGCAATGCGGTCAGGAACCGTCCCCAGGCACCGGCCCGGAAGTAGCTGATCACCTCGCGCGGATCGTCCTGGTCGGCGATCTCGGCGATGATCGGGGTCAATTCCGCGGCGCTGGCCTGCAACAACTCGTCCCGCGGGTGGGCCTCGATGGCCGCGATCACCGCCCGGCCGCCGTAGGAGTCGGGGTCGTACCCGATCGCGGCGGCCACCTGGCGCGCCTTGCCGCGCAGCATCGGCACCCTGAGCACCGACTCGCTCAGCGCGGACGCGGTGAACAGCCCGAGGAACCGGCGTTCGATGTGCTTGCCCTGCGGGCCCACCAGGTGCAGCCCGAGGTAGTCCAGGTGGCTGCCGCGGCGCACCCGGGAGCGCTCGGAGTCCTTGGTGATGACCAGCAGCTCACCATTCTTCGGGGCGGCGCCGAACGCCCGCGCGGCCCGCTGGTCACCCCGCAGGATGCCCAGCCCGCCGGGCAGCGGACGGAACAGCGTGGCGCCGGATCCGCTGGTGACCACCTCGAAGTCGCGGGCCCCCAGCAGCAGGAACCGGTCGTCGGCCAGCCAGTTCAGCATCTCCGCGACCTCCGGGGCATCGGAGTGCTCGGCGTCCTCGGCCTGCCGGGCCGCCTCCACCAGCCGGTCGTGCATCTGACGCAGGTCGCTGGTGGCGGCGTCCAGATCGGCCAGGTGGGCGTTGAGCGTCTTCAGCAGGTCGGGTTTGGCCTCCTCGGCCGACTGCCCGAGTGGCGGGTAGAGCTCGATCCACAACCACGCCTCGGCGATCGCCGGCCGTCCCTCGGAACGGTGCGCCATGTCGATCAGGCGTCCCTCATCGTCGCGGATGACGTGGAACTGCGGGTGGATCAGCTCGCGCAGCGCCCAACCCTGGGCGGCCAGGGCCAGTCGGACGGTGTCGACCAGCCAGGCCTTGTCGTCGGTGACCAGGTTGAGCACAGTGTGGCCGCCGGCCTCCCACCCATCGGTCTCGATGGTGGGTGTGTACAACGCGATATGCGACTGGCCAACCGGACGCCGCAGTGCCAGCCGGGCGTGCCGCAGCAGTGCCCGGGCGACCTGGCGGGGTGGCCGGCTCAGCAGCGGCGAGTCCTGGGCGTGCTTGAAGTAGTGCCGCAGGAACTCCAGGATGCGCTCCTCCGCGGGGAGATCGGGAGCTTCCTCACGTGCCAGTCGGGCAACGGTGCTGAGCAGTTCGTCCACGCTCGGTCCACCGGGTCGGCGAGCGTCAGTGTTCATCGATGGCCACACTCCCAAGTGGACGATCCGCTAACCACTCGCCAGCCTATCTGCCCGGCCGTCACGGGAACAGACGCCGCCGCTGATGCAGCACAATGGACCAATGCAGATAAGTACTCGCCACAGCTATCAGGCCGACATCGACACCGTTATCGCGATGATGGCTGACGAGGTCTGGCTGTCGGCGGTCGCCCGGCACGCCGGGGCTGACCGCTGGCAGGTGTCGTCCGGCGCTGACGGTAGCCATGTCGAGGCCGAGTTGGCAGCGCCGCAGAAGGCGGTCCCCTTCACCGGTCCCACCCTGAAGGTCAAGCTCGACATGTTCTGGCCCCCGAGCAGCAACGCCGGTACCCGCGATGGCCGCATCGAGGTGCACATCCCGGGGATGCCGGCAACCATGATCGGCACGGGCCGAATGGTGAGCAACGGCGGAACCACCGACATCGACTACGACGCCGACTTCACCATCAAGCTGCCGCTGATCGGTCGGGGCCTGGAGGCCGCGGCCGCCCCCTACGTGCGCCGGGTGATCGACACCCAGCAGCAGGTCGGCAACGACTACCTGGCCGGACGCCTGGCCTGACCCCGTCCCCGACCACGCCGAAGGGCCGCCCCCGCCATGGGGACGGCCCTTTCCAGCCGAAGCCGGCGGCTCAGGCGGCGTCCAGCACCTCACCGGAGCGGTCGCGGGTCATCATCACAGAGATGAACGAGATGACCGCGCAGACACCGATGAAGATGCCGATCAGCGGGTAGTTGTTCTGGGTCAGGACATTGCCGACCAGTGCCGTGGCGATCAACGGGGCAGGGCCGCCGGCGACCGCGGCACCGATCTGGTAGCCCAGTGAGATGCCGGTGTAGCGCACGTCGGCGGTGAACGACTCCGCCAGGAAGGTGCCCATCAGGGCGCCGTACACCGACCAGATCGCGCCGAAACCGGCCACGGTGGCGAACACCAGCAGGGCGACGTTCATCTGGTTGATCATCCCGAAGTACGGGACGATGTAGATGACGGCCAGCACGATCCCGACCAGGTAGAGCTTCTTGCGTCCCACCTTGTCTGACAGGGCACCGATGGCGAGCATGCACGGTACCGCGACGACGGCGGCGACCAGCACGGCGCCCAGCGCCTGAGTGCGGGTGTAGCCGAGCTGGGTGGCATAGGAGACCGAGAAGGTCGCGAAGATGAAGAACGTCGAAGTCTCGATGAGCTTGGCGCCGATCGCCTTGAACACGCTCTGCCACTGGGTCCGGAAGACCTCGACCAGCGGGACCTTGACCTGCTTGCGTTCCGCCTTGACCTTCCGGAAGGCGGGGGTTTCATCGACCTTGTTGCGGATCCACAGCCCGAACAGCACCAGCAGCACCGACAGCAGGAACGGGATCCGCCAGCCCCAGCTGAGGAAGGCCTCCTCGCCCAGGATGGCGTCCAGGACCGTCAGGGTCAGATTACCCAGTGCCAGACCGAACAGCGCACCGGTCTGCGGGACGGCGCCATAGAAGCCGCGGTGCCGGCGGGGCGAGTACTCCACGGCCAGCAGGACGCCGCCGCCCCATTCGCCACCGAGCGCCAGGCCCTGGATCAGCCGGAGCAGGGTCAGGATCACGGCGGCCGAGACGCCGATCTGGGCGTGGGTAGGCAGCAGGCCCATGGCTGCGGTCGAGATACCCATCAGCGACAGGGTCACGACCAGGGTCTTCTTCCGGCCGATCCGGTCACCGACGTGGCTGAACAGGATGCCTCCGATCGGCCGGACCAGGAAGGCCAGCGCGAACGAGGCCAGCGACAACAGCGTCGAGGTCAGTTGCGAGTCGGAGGGGAAGAACAGCGGGCCGAAGACGACACCGGCCATGGTGCCGTACAGGAAGTAGTCGTACCACTCGACTGCCGACCCGACGGCCGAGCCCATCAGGGCCTTCATCCGGGTCTTCTTGTCGATCAGTTCAACGTCGAACGATTCTTGCTCAGCTGGCACGGAGGTGATGGTAGTCATTGCATTCTCCCAGGGGTTTTGTCGCCGAAGCGGTCAGGCGGTCTTGGCGAGGTTGAGCAGGTCCAGCGCGACGTCGACGATCATGTCCTCCTGACCGCCGACCATGCCCCGACGACCCAGCTCCAACAGGATCTCGTGGGCGGGGATGCCGTACTTGGCGGCTGCCCGGCGGGCGTGCAGCAGGAACGATCCGTAGACCCCGGCGTATCCGAGGGTCAGGGATTCCCGGTCGACCTGGACTGGCTGGTGCATCAACGGCCGCACCAGGTCGTCGGCGGCGTCCATCAACTTGAACACGTCGACGCCGCTCTCCCAGCCGATCTTGTCGGTCACGGCGATGAAGGCCTCGATCGGTGTGTTGCCGGCGCCGGCGCCCAGCCCGGCCAGGCTGACGTCGACGCGGTGGGCGCCGTTCTCGACCGCTGCGACCGAGTTGGCCACGGCCAGCGACATGTTCTGGTGGGCGTGCGCGCCGACCTCGGTCTCGGGCTTCAGGGCCTGCCGCACCGCGGCGATCTTCTCGGCGTACTGCCGGGTGGTCATCGCACCGGCGGAGTCGGTGACGTAGACGCACTGGGCGCCATAGGACTCCATCAGCTTCGCCTGCTCGACCAGCTTCGCCGGCTCGGCCATGTGCGCCATCATCAGGAAGCCGGCGGTGTTCAGCCCCACCTCTCGGGCCTTCGCGATGTGCTGGGCCGAGATGTCGGCCTCGGTGCAGTGGGTGGCAACCCGAACGTAGGTCGCACCGGCGGACCTGGCGGCCTCAAGGTCCGGGACGATGCCGACGCCGGGCAGCAGCAGCACGGCGATGGCGGCGTTGCTGACCACCGAGGCGGCCGCTTCGATCTTGGCCAGGTCGGAGTCGGTGGCGAATCCGTAGTTGACGCTGGAGCCGCCCAGGCCGTCGCCGTGGGTGACCTCGATGCTGTCGACGCCGGCTTCGTCCAGCGCGTGCGCGATCGACTTCACCTGGTCGGTGGTGAAGGCGTGGCGGACCGCATGGGATCCGTCGCGCAGCGTCACGTCGGAGATGAACAGCTTCCGGGTTGGGTTGGTCATACCAGCACCGCCTTGGTCGAGTTGAGGTGGGAGGCGATCTCCTGGCCAGTGCGAAGCGCCGCGCTGGTCATGATGTCAAGGTTTCCGGAGTAGTTGGGAAGGTAGTCGCCGGCGCCCTCGACCTCGAGGAAGACCGAGACCTTCAGGCCTGAGAACAGGCCGACGCCAGGGACGTTCACCGGGGCGTCGGCGGGGATCTCGTCGAACTGGACGGCCTGCTTGAGTCGGTAGCCGGGCACGTACCGGGCCACTTCGGCGACACGGTCGGCGACGTCCTGGGCGATCCGGTCCTGGTCGCCGTCGGCGATCAGGCAGAACACGGTGTCCCGCATGATCAGCGGTGGCTCGGCCGGGTTGAGGACGATGATGGCCTTGCCCCGGCGGGCGCCTCCCACGTACTCCAGCGCGTTCGCGGTGGTCTCGGTGAACTCGTCGATGTTGGCCCGGGTGCCTGGCCCGGCGGAGCGGGAGCTGATGGACGCGATGATCTCTGCGCAGACGACCTCGGCCGATTGCGAAACGGCGTGGACGATCGGCGTGGTGGCCTGACCGCCGCAGGTCACCATGTTGACGTTGCTGTTGGTGAGGATGGTGTCGAGGTTGACCACCGGGACGCAGAACGGGCCGATTGCGGCCGGCGTCAGGTCGATGACCCGGATCTCGGGATTGGCCTTGCGCAACACGGCGTCGTTGTGCACGTGCGCTCCGGCCGAGGTGGCGTCGAAGACGATCTCGATCTCGTTGAAATCGGGCAGTTGCACCAGCCCGTCGACGCCGGTGGACACCGCCTGCACGCCGAGCTGCCTTGCCCGGGCCAGACCATCCGAGGCCGGATCTATGCCCACCATCGCGACCAGTTCGAGGTCGCTCTGGGAGGGCTTGAGGATCTTCATCATCAGATCGGCCCCGATGTTCCCGGACCCGATGATGGCGACTTTGCTTGCCATCGATTCTCCTGTCGTTTCAGCTCACTTCGTCGTGTGTTCGATATTTCGACATGTGTTCCGATATGTCGAGCGACTCCAGTCTCACCCCGGGGTGCGCGGGCTGCCAAGTCCTGTGTGGTATGAATTTGGACATGCCTCGACTGACACCCGCCGTGATGCGGGCGTTGGACATCATCGACCTGTTCGTGGACAAGGCTCCGGAGTTGTCGGCGGCGGAGATCGGCGAAGCCACCGGCCTGCCGCGGACCACAGTGCATGAACTGCTCGGCACGCTGGTGCACCGCGGATTCCTCGCCAAGGACAACGCGGGCATCTACTCGCTCGGCGTCCGGGCGCTGCAGATCGGCAATGCCTACTCCGCCCGCTTCGACATGCTGGGCGCGGCGACCGAGGTGGCCCGGGAGACCGCCATCACCCATGGCGTCACCTGCTCGGTCGCCGTACTCGAGGAGTCCGACGTGTTCTACCTCGCCAAGGTCGAGGGACGCGAGGTGATCCCGCTGGCGTCCAGCGTCGGCAAGCGGATGCCCGCGCACGCCACCGGACTGGGGAAGATGCTGCTGTCCGGACTCGGCCCCAGCCAACTCAACCGGCTCTACCCCACCGGCCGGCTCGAGGCGCTGATGCCCAACACGATCACCGACTTGGCCGACCTCAAGGCAGAACTCGCCAGGATCAGGGAACGCGGCTACGCCACCGAGTCAGAGGAATCCACCCCCAACGCAGCCTGCGCCGCGCTGCCCGTCTTCAACGCGGCCGGGGCGATGGTGGCGGCGGTCTCGATCACGGTGACCACGACCCGGTGGGGCACCGAACCCGAGGAGCACTGGGTCGGCATCGTCAGGACCGCCGCCACGAAACTCAGCTCACAGCTCGGTGCACCAGCCGGTCAGACCGAGCAGTCGGCCTGACCGACCGCGTCCGGTCGTTCGGTCGCGACAGGGAAAGGGCCTGGGGGTTCGGGCCGCCCGGACACGGGGTGCGCGCCCCGGCCGACCGGCTCCTCCCACACCCGCTGCCTCTGGGCACGATCCGTCCCCAGGGCTGGAAAGTGCACGCTCTTGAGGCCCTTGGCGTGCACTTTCGGTCGCTCCGGACGGGAAGTGCACGCCAAGACAGGAGGAGGCAGAGGATACCCGACGACTCTGGCCCCGGGTACGCGGCACAACGCCAGCCGGTCGAGTGACGAGTCAACCCCAACCTGCTCGGCTCCCGGTGCGCGGCACAACGTGCGTCCCCGGGGTGCGACCCCGGCCGACCTGCTCCTCCCACACCCGCCGCCTTAGGACACGTCGCCCCACGCCCTTGTCGGCGCGAATGCCGCGGCCGGTTGCGTGGGCCCTGCGCACAGGCCGTTCGGGCCTACTTCATGTGCTTGCCGCCGTCAACGTTGAAGGTGGCGCCGTTGACGAAGCTGGCGCCCTCCGACAGCAGGAAGTCGACCACCGAGGCGATCTCCGACGGCTGGCCGACGCGTCCCAACGGGATGTTGGCCGACATCGAGGTCTTGCGCTCGTCGGTCAGCTTGCCGCCCATGATCTCGGTGTCGATCGGTCCGGGGCAGATGCAGTTCACCGTGATGCCGTACTGACCAAGCTCCCGGGCCCCGCCCCGGGCGAGACCGATAACGGCCGCCTTCGCGGCCGCGTAAGCGATCTTGCTGAAGGTGCCGCCGCCGTCGTACGCGGTGATCGAGGAGAAGTTGACCATCCGGCCCAACTGGTTCTCCTTCATCCGCTGGGCGGCATACTTCATCATCAGCATGGTCCCGCGGGCATTGACCGCCATCACCCGATCGAACTCCTCGACGGTGAGCTCGAGCAACGGGGTGGGGCAGGCGATCCCGGCGATGTTCGCCAGACCGACCACCTGCGGCAGCTCGGCGTCGATGCGTTCCCAGGTCGACTTCACCGACTCCTCGTCGGCGATGTTGCAGACCAACCCGAGCACCTTGGACTCACCGAACTCCCGGGCCAGTTCGGCGCCGAACTCCCCGACGGCCGGGTTGAGGTCGAGGGCTGCGATCTGGTAGCCGGACTGGGCGAGCCGACGGGCCACCTGGCGGCCGATGCCGGCTGGTGCGCCACAGCCGGTGACGACGGCGGTGCGCTGGGACGGGAAGGGGTTTCCGGTTTCCGACATTCATATCCTCCTGGGTGGCCTCGGCTCCGTCGTGGAGCCGGTCGATCGCAATGGCACGACGAGCGCTGGTACGCGCACTCGAAGACGATCATATATCCGCCATGCGCCGTAAGGTATCTTTGATGGGAAGGCACCAACTCCCGGGAGGAAACCTGTGAAGCTTGCATTCGGTTGTGACCCCAACGCCACAGACTTGAAGAAGGCCTTGATGGACAAGGCCGAGTCGCTCGGCCACGAAGTGGTCGACTTCGGCGCCGAGGATCCCATCTACGCCAACGTCGCCTCCGACGTCGCGCACGCGGTGGCCCGTGGCGACTACGACCGTGGGGTGGTGGTCTGCGGCACCGGCATCGGTGTCTCGATCGCCGCGAACAAGGTGAAGGGCGCCTACTGCGCGCTGCTCGCCGATCCCTACTCCGCACAGCGGGCCACTCTCAGCAACAACGCCAACATGGTGGCCATGGGCGCCCAGACCACCGGTATCGAGACTGCCAAGGTGCTGCTCGAGCACTACCTGGGCAACGCCTTCGATCCCAACTCGCGCAGCGGCCCCAAGGTCGCCCGGATCGCGGAGATCGAGGCCGAAGAGAAGTGAACGATCGGGTAGCCAATCTCGAATTGGTCGCTGCCCGAGCCCGCCGAAACGTGGTCCGGATGATCGAAACCGGTAATTCGGGCCACCTCGGCGGGGCAATGTCCGCGATCGACGTGATCACCGCGCTGTACTTCGACGTGATGAACGTCGACCCGGCCCGACCCGAGTGGCCGGACCGTGACCGCTTCCTGCTCAGTGCTGGACACAAGGCGATGGCTCAGTACGCGGTGCTGGCCGAGCGCGGATTCTTCGACAAGAGCGTGCTCGACACCTACGGCGCGATGAGGACCGCCCTGGGCGGCCACCCCGACATGCACAAGCTGCCGGGGGTCGAGGGCAACACCGGTGCGCTCGGCCACGGGCTGTCGATCGCGGTCGGCATGGCGCTCGGCCTGCGCCTGCAGGGTTCGGCGGCCCGGGTGTTCGCGGTGACCGGTGACGGCGAACTGCCCGAGGGATCCAACTGGGAGGCCGCCGCGGCCGCCGCCCACCACAGGGTCGACTCGCTGGTCGCGATCGTCGACAACAACGGCATGCAGATCTCCGGGCCGGTCGATGAGGTCATGAACATGGCCCCGATCGCTGGCAAGTTCGAGGCCTTCGGTTGGGCCAGCCGCGAGATCGACGGCAACGACATGGCCCAGGTACTGGATGCCCTGGACGCCACGCCGTTCGATGCAGGCAGGCCGAGCGTCATCGTGGCGCACACGGACAAGGGCAAGGGCCTCAGTTTCGCCGAGAACGTGCTGGCCTACCACTACTGGAAGCCGAAGGACGGGGAACTGGAGCAGGCTGTCCGCGAACTCGATGAGGCAATCACCGACCGTGAGGTGCGGTTGCGGGCGTTGCGGCAGTCCAACACCCCGGTACCGACGGCGCCGGGCAGGGCAGAGGAAGAGCAGGTGCGACTGTGACCGAGTTGACCGATCCCCGCAAGGAGTTTGGCCGCGCGGTCACCGCGCTGGCCGTCGAGGACGACCGCATCGTCGTGCTGTCGGCCGACTCCGGGAAGAGTTCTGGATTCGGTGACTTCGCCAAGACCTATCCCAATCGCTACTTCGAGTTCGGGATCATGGAGCAGGGTGTCACCGGCATCGCCTCGGGGCTCGCCACCACCGGGCTGATCCCGGTCTTCACCGCGATCGCCCCGTTCGTGACCAGCCGCAGCTACGAGATGGTCCGCAACGACCTCGGCTACATGCGCCAGAACGCCAAGCTGGTCGGCCGCAACGGCGGATTCACCTACTCCGACCTGGGTGCCACCCACCACTCGCTGGAGGACTACGCGATCATGCGGATGATCCCCGGCCTGGTGGTCTTCGCGCCCAGCGACCCGGGCGAGATCCGCAGTTGTGCGGCGGCGATGATCAACCACATCGGACCGACGTTCATGCGGATCGGCGCCCAGCCGCTGCCCGACCTCTTCGCCGAGGAGCCGGTGGTGGTCGGCAAGGGCCGGCACCTGCGTGAGGGCTCCGACGTGACCGTCATCACGACCGGCTACATCACAACCGAGACGGTGCAGGCGGTCGACCAACTGGCCGCCGAGGGCATCGAGGTCGACCTGATCGGCATGCCAACTCCCTCCCACCCGGACGCCGAGCTGATCTGCGCTTCCGCCGCCCGAACCCAGACCGTGGTGACCGTCGAGGAGCACTACCAGACCGGTGGTCTGGGTGGAGTGGTGGCCGAACTACTGTCGCGGGAGCAGCCGACCCGGATGCAGATGGTCGGGGTGCCGCACGACTACCAGCCGTCCGGTCCCTATCCCGGCCTGCTGGACTACGCGGGGATTGATGCGGCCGGGATCACCCGACGCGTCAGGGAGTTCCTCAACCGCTAGCCTCGTCGCTGTTCTGCCGGCAGGGTGCGCCCGGCCGGGCGCGTCGTGGATCGTGTATGATCTGCATTGCCCGACCGGGGTTCCTCCATCTGCTCGGCCCGGGCGGCGATTCAGATCTCGTAACGATCCAGACGCGGACAGCGTCCAAACCCTGAGGAGTCGTAGATGACTCGGTTGTTCAACGATCCGTCCAATTTCGCGCTCGAGGCAATCTCCGGAATGGCCCTGGCGTACCCCCAGTACATCAAGCCGGTACACGGTGGCGCGGTTCGCGCAACGACCTGTCCGAAGGGTGAGGTTGCGGTCATCGTCGGTGGCGGCTCGGGCCACTACCCCGCTTTCGCCGGCTGGGTCGGCCCCGGCATGGCGCACGGCGCGGTGTGCGGCAACATCTTCGCCTCCCCCTCGGCGTCCCAGGCCTACTCGGTGATCAAGGCGGCCGACAATGGCGGCGGCGTCATCATGGCCTACGGCAACTACGCCGGCGACGTGCTGCACTTCGGGCAGGCCGCCGAGCGGCTGCGCGCAGAGGGTATCGACGTGCGCACCATCGAGGTCTCCGACGACGTCGCATCCGGACCCCGCGACGACATCCGCAAGCGTCGCGGCGTGGCGGGTGACGTGATCGTGTTCAAGATAGCTGGCGCCGCCGCCGAGCGCGGGTACGACATCGACAAGGTGGAAGAGATCGCCTGGCGGGCCAACGACCGCACCCGCTCGCTCGGTGTGGCGTTCGACGGCTGCACGCTGCCCGGCGCTGATGAGCCCCTGTTCCACGTGCCCGAGGGCCAGATGTCGGTCGGCCTCGGCGTGCACGGCGAGCCCGGCGTCTACGAGGTGCCGATGGGATCGGCACGCGAGGTCGCCGACCTGCTGGTGGACGGCGTGCTCGAAGAGGCCTTCGAGATCGGTACCGATGGTTACTCCGGACGCGCGATCGTGCTGCTGAACGGGCTGGGCACCGTCAAGACCGAGGAGCTGTTCGTGACCTGGAACCGGGTCGCCGAGCGGCTCGCCCAGGCGGGCATCACCCCGGTGCTTCCTGAGGTCGGCGAGTTGATGACCAGCCTCGACATGGCAGGTGTCTCGCTGACCATCACCTTCCTGGACGACGAACTTGAACAACTGTGGCGCGATCCGGTCGACACCATCGCGTTGCGCCGCGGCGCGGTCGCCGAGCGTGAGGAGCGGGTGCTGCGCGAGCAGGCCGTGGAGGAGGTGGTCGTCGCCGCCGGTAGCGAGGAGTCCCGGCAGTTGGCCGGCCGCATCCTGACCGCCCTGCAGGTGATCAAGCAGGTCACCGTCGACAAGGAACAGGAACTCGGCAGGCTGGACGCGATCGCCGGCGACGGCGACCACGGACAGGGCATGCGCTACGGCGCTACCGGTGCGCTGGAGGCCGCCGAGAAGGCCGTCGCCAAGGGCGCCGGAGCCGGCACCGTGTTGGTGCAGGCCGGTGCGCAGTGGGCAGAGAGCGCCGGCGGCACCTCGGGCGCCCTGTGGGGAACCATGCTCAACTCGATGGGCGGCGCCCTCGGCGACCAGGACGGTGGCAGCGCGGATGCAGTCGTGGCCGGGGTCCGCGATGCGGTGGCCGCTGTCCAGCGGCTGGGTGGCGCCCAGCCGGGTGACAAGACGATGGTGGACGCCATCGTCCCGTTCAGCCAGAAGCTGAGTGAACAGCACCAGGCCGGCGTCCCGCTGGCCGAGGCATGGCAACAGGCGACCACCACAGCTCGCGAGGCTGCCGACGCCACCGCCAACTTCGTGTCCCGGTTGGGACGCTCGCGGGTGCTCGGCGAGAAGTCGCTCGGCGTGCCCGATCCCGGCGCCGTCTCGTTCTGCATGCTGATGCAGGCGCTGGGAGATGCCGGCATCTTCGACTCCAACTGACACTCATCCTGCGGAGGTGCAGATGAAGACCTCATTGAACCTGATTCTCGACGACATCCCGATCCCCCGGTTCGCCAGGGTCGCCCAGGACCTGCCCGCACCCAGGCTGGAAGACATCCCAGGCCGGATGCAGGAGCAACTGACCAGACCGGAGTTCGCCGACACCGTCAAGCCCGGACAGCGGATCGGCATCACGGTCGGCAGCCGCGGCATCGCCAACATGCCGCAGATGGTGCGCATCCTCGGTGACTGGGTGAAGTCCAAGGGCGCCACCCCGGTGGTCATCCCTGCCATGGGCAGCCACGGCGGGGCCACCGCCGAGGGGCAACACGAGATGCTGCTCGGCATGGGCTTCACCCCGGACGTCACCGGCTGCGAGATCGTGTCCAGCCTGGACGTCACCGAACTGGGTGAGGTCGCCGGCCTGAAGGTGCTCTACTCCACCGACGCGCTGAACTGCGACGGCGTGATCCTGATGAACCGCGTCAAGGCGCACACCGACATCGTCGGCCCGATCGAGTCGGGCCTGATGAAGATGGCCACCATCGGAGTCGGCAAGCACCGCGGCGCGCTGCAGGCGCACAGCCTCGGCCTGGGCGTGACCGGCGAGATGGTTCAGCAGATCGCGCCGGTGATGTTCCACAAGGCGAACATCATCTTCGGGATCGCGGTGCTGGAGAACGCCTTCGACGACACCCGGGACGTGGTCCTCATCGAGACCGGGAAGATCACCGAGGTGGAACCGCAGCTGCTGGAGGAGAGCCGCCAGCACCTGCCCCAGGTACTGCTCCGTGACCTGGACGTGCTGGTGGTGAACTACATGGGCAAAAACATCTCCGGCGACGGCATGGACCCGAACGTGCTCGGTCGCTCCTTGATCGGGGTGAAGAACCCGGCCATGAACGTGAACAAGATCGTGGTGCTGGATATGACGCCCGAGTCGCATGGCAACGCCACCGGGATCGGCCTGGCCGACATCACCACCAAGCGGCTGTTCGACCAGATCGACTTCACCGCAACGTTCACCAACGGGGTCACCTCGAACGGCATCGCCGGTTCCCGGATCGCGCCGTTCATGCCGAACCAGAAGATGGCGTTGCAGTGTGCCGCCCGGCTGACCCTTCAGCCCGACCTGGCAAACCTGCGCATCGTCCGGATCAAGAACACACTCGACGTCGCCGAGATCTGGGTGTCGGAGGCCTTGCTGCCGGAGGTGGCTGCCAACCCGGCGCTGCGTCAGCTCAGCGAGCCGGAGGAGCTGCAGTTCGACGACAACGGCGACCTGTTCCCACCGGCCAGCAACGAGCGGCACGATATCGCCGACAACTGCTGAGTCCCACGCCAGCAGCGGCCCGTCCGGCAATGCCGGGCGGGCCGTTGCTTCTTGCAGCCATCCGGAAAAGCAATCGCCCCCACCGGATGCGGCGGGGGCGATCACCTTGGCTGGCTGGTTCGGGCCAGCGGTGCTGGTTCAGACCATCTTGGTGCGCAGCACCGAGCGCAGGTACTCCCGGGACTCGGCGAGGTTCCACAGCGAGTCGGATCCGTAGTGCTCGACCATGAACGGTCCGTCGAAGCCCAACTCCAGCGCGCGGGCGATGATCGGCCGGAAGTTGATGTAGCCGCCGCCCAGCGGGGACGGATGGGTGGCGTAGGCACCGGTGGCTGGGTCGTAGTCGCGGGTGTAGTTTTTGACGTGCCAGTGGTTGGTGTACGGCAGCATCCGTTCGAACGCCTCTGTGATCGGCTCCAGTGGACGATGCAGCCGGACCAGGTTGGCCAGGTCGGGGTTCAGCCCAACTGCCGGGTGGTCGACGTCCTTGACGAACTGCACCGCCTTCTCGGAGGTGCCGATGTAGGTGTCCTCGTACATCTCCAGGCTGATCTCGACGCCCACCGACTCGGCATGCTCGGCCAGTTCCCGGATTCGCGAGACGGCCTTCTTGTACAGCTCGGCATCGTCGGGGTCCTTCCACCCCTGCTCGAGCCAGAACCACACCGCTGCGTTCTGGGCCGGAGTGAGCGGCTGGAAGAAGCCGAACGAGATGACCTCCGAGCCGAGCTCAACCGCCGTGTCGATGACCCGGTGGCTGTAGGCCAGGTACTCGTCCCCGCGCTGGGGGTCCATCACCGACTTGCGTGAAGTGGAGATCGCCGGCACGGTCAGGTTGTTGTCGGCCAGCACCTGCTTGAACACGTCCAGCCGCTCGGGCGACAGGTCGGCGACCCGCACCCAGACATCCAGCGGGTCCATCTCGGTGAAGCCCATCATCGAGACCTCCCGCATCTGCTTGTGCCATTCCTCGGGGTCGGCGTCCTGGATCGGGTTGCCCTTGGAGTCGAAGCCACCGAACAGCAGCATCGGGCAGGCAATCGGCCAGTTGTCCGGGGTGTACTTCGCCATCTTCACGCTCTCCTTGGTTGTGGGTTCACTTGACACCCGGGGCCTGCCCGAGCTCGTTCAACAACTGCTGCAACCGCGCGTAGGCGGTATTGCGGTAGGTGATCAGGTCGGTGGTGTCGCCGGCCGGGATGACGAAACCGCCACCGGACTTGGTGCCCAGGTGACCGGCCTCCACCAGCTTCTTGAGGCCCTCCGGAGTTGCGAACCGCTCCCCGTAGTGCTCCTCGAAAGTGCGGAAGCAGTCGCGGTAGATGTCCAGGCCGGCCATGTCGGCGATCGCGAACGGGCCGAAGAATGGCAGCCGGAAGCCGAAGGTGGTGCGCGTGATGATGTCCACGTCCTCGGCCGAGGCCACGCCATCGTCGACGATGCTGATGGCTTCCTTGAGCAGCGCGTACTGCAGCCTGTTCAGCACGAAACCAGGTGAGTCCTTCAGGCGGGCGGTCAGCTTGCCGGTCGACTGCACCAGCTCCTCCACCTGCGGCACCAGGGATTCGTCGGTGCCCTCGTGCAGGATCACCTCGACACCCGGGATGAACGGGGCGGGGTTCGAGAAGTGGACGCCCAGGAACCGGTCGGCCTTGGTCAGCGACTTGGCCAGCCCACCGATGGGCAGCGTCGAGGTGTTGGACGCGATGATGGCGTCCGGACGGGCAGCCGCCTCGATCCGCCGGAACACCTGGTCCTTGACCTCGGGCTTCTCGGACACGGCCTCCTGGATGTAATCGGCGTCGGCCACGGCGGCCTCGATGCTCTCTGCGGCGGAGAGGTTCTGCTCGACCAGCGCCGCAGCGCCGGGCTGGAAGAGGCCCCGGGCCTGCCAGTCCCTGGCCTCGGAGATCAGCCGGTCGAGGTTCCTGCGGGCCGTTTCGGCGTCGGCGTCGGCGAGCGTTACCGGGTGGCCGGCGATTGCGAAGATCTGGGCGATCCCGCCGCCCATGTATCCGGCGCCAACAAGGGCGATTTTGTTGATGGCCAAGGGGTTTCCTTCCTCGAAGGTGGACGGCATCGTCTGCTCGACGCAACGACGCCGGGTACTCCCACTACCCTATAGGAAAACGGTGGGGCGTGTCGCCCCGCGAATGCTGGCGATCTGGTGCTACGTTTCAACGGTGACCGACAGCAGCCTCGCCGCGGATCGCTCTTCACGCAGTCCAAACGCGCCCCACCAGCGCGTCGTCCAGCTTGACAGGGCATCCCGGTCACTATGTAGAATATAGGACGGCTGGGAAGTTGGCGCCGAGCGCACCAACAACCCGACAACTGAAGGCAGCGTCGCCGCACAGCGAGTCCCGACGTAAACACCGATTCACCACTATGGTTCAGAGGTGATCAGGGTCAGGGTCCACTGTTCCCGGGACGCTTCATCCAAGTATCGACCGGCCGCAGGGCCGCCAGTTACATACTGACCGATCCGTCCATGCCGACGGGGCAGGTGGATCACCAAAATCCGGAACCGCTTCACCCCATGCGATTCCGCCAAGAAAGAGGAGCAATCCTTATCCCGGGTTCCGCAGTTGGTGGGCAGACGAAACACCTGATTTCAAGGGTTGACTAGGCCAAATGCCTGGGTTCGGCGCGTGGGGTCGTGTGCCCACGTGTCGGCGGGGCTGAGTTGGGGCCGTTTGG
>NZ_JBASCI010000124.1:0-1720 GCF_049651565.1 Brooklawnia sp. | reverse complement strand
CCCGCACCTCGGCGGTCGCCGGCTCGGGTGCGGCCGGCGCCTCGACGGTTTCCCTGCGGACGGCGTCCTCGCCGAGCCGGTCGACCAGGGCCAGTTCCTGACCTGCCCACAGCTGTGCGGCGGCGAGGTAGCGGTAAACCCACTCCTCGGCCAACGACCGGGTCTCGGCGAACACGATCGGCACGCCCGGCCAGCGGACCTGCAGTTCGGCAAGCCCGTCGGCGACCAGCGCCGGCCGCACCCAGTCCAGCTTGAACACCTGGGAGTAGCGGTCCTCCACCACGATGGCCGCCCGCGGCAGGGCGGCCAGCTCGCCGACGGCGTAGCGCAGCTTGCCGTTCAGCAGGCTGGCGGTCAGGTCGTTCAGCGACTTGCGTTCCACCGCCGCGACGATTCGACCACCGACGCTTACTGCATAGTCACCACACGGCAGGGCACGCTTGACCGTGCTGACCTGTTGGGACGCGAACCGGTAGGCGTACTGCTCGCGGGTGTCGACGACGATCTCCAGGGACGCCACACCGGCGGCCCGGGCCTTGGGCGTGGTGACGTTGGGCCGGGCCTGCTTCACGGTGCGCGGCGACTGCCAGAACACCACGTCGCGGCCGCGGGCGGTGGTGAACACGATCTGGGAGCGGTTCTCCCGGCCGCGGTCGAGCACCAGGTCGATCGCCGCACCGCGCCGCACGCACGACCGGATGGGTGTCGCCTCGACGATCTCGGGGTCGTCCGGCCACTCCTCCACCCCAACCGGGTGGCAGTACAGCGCCTTGGTGCGCGGCCAGGTGCCGGAGGTCCGGAACACCATCCCGCCGCCCAGCGGCAGCCGCACCAGGTAGGGCAGCCTGGAGTCGGGGTCGGGGTTGACCGCTACCAGCAACTCGTCCATCCAGCCCCCTCCTCGACACCGACCGCACCTGTCGGGTCCAGTATGCGTGGCGTCCCGGTGATGCTGCCGGGACGCCACACCCCCGGTCGGCTACGGGGTGACGCTCCACCAGCCGTCCGCAATGACGACGATGACTGCGGGCCCCTTGCGGATAGGAACCTGACCGGTGTACTGGCCGATCTCGTTGATCCGCAGCGGCATGATCCCGCTGCCGTACTCGTAGACCACGAAGTTGGACTGCCCTTCGTGGGTGAAGGTCCACGCCCCGCTGCCGCCGCCGTAGAGGTAGACCGCATCACCGACGCCCTCCCCCGGCAGTGCGATCTCGGCGGCGTACGAGACCGGCTCGATCGCGATCGACCACGGCCCGTCCGCAACCACCTCGAGCCAGGCAGGCGTCCCCCAGCCCCGGCCGTAGAACGTGGTGCCTTCATAGGCCCCGATCGTGTTGACCAGTAGGTCGCCGGTGGACTCGTTGTTCTCGTCGAGCACGTTGACGACGAAATTGCCCGAGCCGTTCCCGGTCGCGGTGACGATGCCATGCTCACCGGGCAGCTCGATCACCTGGGAGCCGTGGCCGTCGATGTAGACCGGCTCGAAGGTGCCGTAGACCCGTTCGATGGCAGCCTGCAGGCGGGACGCCTCCGGCTCCTCCTCCGCCGGCCCAGGTTCCGGCTCCGGAGCCGCGGCCGGCTCTTGCGCCGGGGCCTCCGGCTCGACCGGGTCGGGCTCGTCAACCGTCGGCTGCGCAGCGGTCCGGCTGGCCGCCATGGTGGCGCCGGACGAGGAACGCGGCTCGTCCTCGCCGCCGATCAGCTGCGACATCAGGCC
>NZ_JBASCI010000123.1:0-5249 GCF_049651565.1 Brooklawnia sp. | reverse complement strand
GCTGGGGGCAGGCGGCGGCGCTGGCCGCGGTGGCCTGCACGCTGCGGATCTCGGGGCTGTTCCTGATCGCCGCGCTCGGCATCATGGTGCTCAGCCAGGCCAGGCGGCGGTTCCGGCAGAAGCTGGTCGACGCGGCCTGGCTGCTGGTGCCGGTGGTGGTGCTCGGGCTGTACACGCTCTTCCTGCACCAGCAGACCGGCTCCTGGACGGCTTGGTACTCCGCGCAGGGGGCCGGCTGGCAGCGGAACCTGTCCTGGCCATGGGACGCGCTGCAGGTCACCCTCGACCTGACCGCCGAGTCCCGCTGGCCCGGGCGTCCGGAGGTGCCGGTGATGTTCCGGCTGGAGATCGTCTCGGTGGCGCTGGGCTACCTGACGGCGATCTGGTGCCTGGCCAGGCGCCGCTGGGCCGAGTTCACCTGGGTCTTCGTCAACGTGGTCGCGCTGAGCTGTTCCGGCTGGTTCATGTCGGTCAACCGCGCGGTGCTGCTGTGGTTCCCGCTGTTCGCGCTGACCGCCACCGTGCTGACCTGGCGGCCGGCCGGTGCCGGTGCCCGCGCCGCCTGGCGGGCGTTCAAGCTCGTCCTGCTGCTGGTCGACCTGGCGGCCATCGTCTGGTGGGCCTGGCTGTTCGGCACCGGCCGCTGGGCGTCCTGACCCGGCGCTACTCCAGCCCGGCCAGCACCCCCGGGCCGGTGACCGAACGGGACGCCGCGGCGATCGCCCGTTGCAGCGAGACGGTGAAGTCGAGTCCGTGCGCCAGGTGGGCTGCCAGCGCTCCGTGCAGCACGTCGCCGGCGCCGGTGGTGTCGACCACGTCCACCTTCGGGACGCCGAAGTCGCGGGTCTGGTCGCCGATCACGGCCTGTACCGGTCGTGACCCTCGAGTGCGGGCCACCCGTGGGATGCCGTAGCCGACCAGGTCGGCCAGCGCGTCCTGTGGGCGGTGCCCCGGCAGCGCGAAGTCGTCCGACACCACCGCGATGTCCAGGCGGGGCAGCAGCATCGGCAACCCCGGCTTCCAGGAGCCACCATCGAGCAGGTGGATCGGCACCGGCTGGGACGCCAGCGCGACCGAGGCGTCCATCAGGTGCCCGTCATGCAGCACCACCTCGGCGCCGTCGATGACCTGTGTTGACGGCAGGTCGGCCCCCGCCAGGGCGGCGGTGTTGCGGGACACCACCGACCGGGCGCCATCGGGGGTGACCAGGATCGTCGAGACCGGCAACTGGTGCCCGGCGGGGGCCAGGTCGACCACCTCGATGCCGGTCAGCCGCGACCGCACGAGCCCGGCCAGGTCGGAGTCACCGATCGCGGTGACCAGCCGGGTCTGGCAGTCCAGCCGGGACGCCACCCGGGCCGCGTTCGCGGCTGGCCCGCCGACGTCGTACCAGAACCGGGTGGAGACGATCTTCTGGTTGGGTTCCGGCAGCGCGTCCACCGCCTGCACGATGTCGAGGGTGGTCAGGCCGACACAGACAACCAGGGGCGCCATGGGCCAATGGTAGGGGCGCCGACCGGTTCACCGGGGTCAGCGGCGGCGACCTGCTCGCGCCGCAACCGCGCGGCGGCGGCGATCGACGAACCTGGTACGGACAGCTCGGCCTCGCTGCCGCAGTACGGGTGGACCAGCGCCTCCGTTGCGTCGGTTCGCGACACGAGTCAGGCGTCCCGCTGCGGTAGCCTCGATGGTATCGACTCGGCGGAGTCGGCAAGGAGGTTCGGCGATGTCGCCAGCCAAGTGGACTGACGAAGTCATCTGGTACGCGGTCTACCCGCTCGGCATGGTCGGGGCGCCGACCAGCGACTCCGATGTGCAGCTGCCGACCAACCGGTTGGCGCGGATCGAGGCCTGGCTCGACCACCTGGTCATCCTGGGCTGCAACGGGCTGCTGCTCGGGCCGATCTTCGCGTCGCACACCCACGGCTACGACACCCTCGACCACTTCCGGATCGACGTGCGGCTGGGCACCGAGGACGACTTCGACCGGCTGGTGCAGGCCTGCCGGCAGCGCGGCATCCGCATCATGCTGGACGGGGTGTTCAACCACGTCTCCAGCGAGCACCCGGCGCTGGTCGCGGCGCTGGCCGACCAGCAGGCAGCTACCTCCGGCTGGTTCCACATCGACTACTCCACCGACCCGCCGATCCGGCTCAACTTCGAGGGCAGCGACGACCTGGTCCGGCTGAACCACGGCAACGCCGAGGTCATCAACCTGATCTGTGAGGTGATGCTGCACTGGCTGGGCCGCGGCATCGACGGTTGGCGACTGGACGCCGCCTACGCGGTCCCCGCCGAGGCCTGGGCGCAGATCCTGCCGCGGGTGCGGGCGGAGTACCCCGAGGCGCTGTTCGTCGGCGAGGTGATCCACGCCGACCTGGCCGAGGTCGCCGCCTCGACGCTGGAGTCGATCACCGCCTACGAGCTGTGGAAGGCCACCTGGAGCTCGATCAGCGACCGCAACTTCTTCGAACTGGACTGGACGCTGGGCCGGCACGACCAGTTGCTGGCCGCGATCCGGCCGCTGACCTTCGTCAGCAACCACGACGTGACCCGGATCGTCAGCCAGGTGGGCCCCGAGGGAGCGGTGCTAGCGACCGTGGTGCTGGCCACCGCCGGCGGCATGCCGGCCATCTACTACGGGGACGAGGGCGGGCTGCCTGGGGTGAAGTACGAGCGGGCGGGCGGCGACGCGGAGGTGCGTCCCGAGATGCCGGCCGATCCGGTGGAGTGGCAGATGCCCCAGCCGGAGCTGTGGAACCTGCACCGCGGGTTGATCGCGCTGCGTCGCCAGCACCCCTGGCTGGTGGACGCCCGGCACAGTGCCGTGGAACTGGCGGCCGACCGGTACCGCTACCGGCTGTCCACCGGGCCGCACTGGATCGAGGTGGAACTCGACCTCACCGATGGCTACCGGGCCGAGATCAGCGACGACTCCGGGGTGCTGTTCGGATACGGGGTAGCGTCGGCGCAGTGAGCCAGGACTACGATCCCCGGGCCGTCCCGATCAGCCACGCCGCCACGGTGATGCTGGTGGACGATCGGCCCGACCTGCACGTACTGATGGTGCGCCGAACCTCCCGGCTGGCGTTCGCCGCCGACGCCTGGGTCTTCCCCGGCGGCCGGGTCGACCCCGGCGACCAACAGTCCGAACTGGAGCGGCTGTGCGTCGGGGGTGTCGGACGCCGAGGCGTCGGAGATCCTGGGTGTGCCGCGGGGCGGGCTGGCCTGGTGGCTGGCCGCCTGCCGGGAGACGCTGGAGGAGGCCGGTCTGTTGTTGCTGGCCGGCGACCCGCCGGCCGGCTTCGACCTGGCCGAGTTCCGGCGCCGGGTCCGGGCCGACGAGTCGGTCTTCCCCGACCTGCTGATCGAGCTCGGCCTGACCCTCGACGTGAGCGCCATCGAGGAGGTGGCCAGGTTCATCACCCCGCTGGGCCCACCGCGGCGCTTCGACACGCGCTTCTTCCTGGCCCGCACCCCCGCCGACCAGGAACCCGAACACGACGCCGGCGAGATCGTCGACTGGGAGTGGGTGCGGCCGGCGGACGCGCTGGCCCGGCTGCGGGAAGGCCGGATGCGGATGATCGCGCCGACGGTGCGGATGGTGTCCTGCCTGGCCCGCTACGCCACCGCCGACGAAGCCCTCGCGGTGGCCCGGCGCCGGCTGCCCTACCACCGGGCACGGGTTGGTGACCCGACCGGCGACTACCGGGTGCTGCTGCCGGGTGAGGACGGCTACCAGCAGGCCTCGCTCGACTTCGAGCAGGGCTGGGTGCGGCTTTGGGACCCACGCGCGACCGATGGCGAGCCGGCGCTGCCGTCCCCGCCCTGGTGACGCCGCGACGCGTGCCGGGCCGAGGTGAGCCCGTGGCCGTGGATACTGGATCATTGCGGAGGATGGGTCAGCGACTATGCCGCGCGTTCCTCCGCGTTCGTGAATGGGGCGCTGCTGTTCCTGCGCGCAAGCCCTACTCGATCGCGTCCACGTTGACGTGCCGAAACCGGAATCGGGGGCCTGCACCATGTGTTGAGGGGGTGGGCTGAAGGTCTGGGCAGTCCAACCCGGCGCTGCCGTCGCCGCCCTGGTGAACCCGACGCCACGCGTCGGGCCGAGGTGAGCCCGTGGCCGTGGATGCTGCGGAGGATCGCGCAGCGTAGTCGGTCCCTCATCTTCCGCAGTGACACAGCGAGGGGTCCGCGAGCGTGGTTGCGGCCATGGGCGGGGCGCCGCCCCGATCGGCCGCCCCGCACTGGAGAACCCGACGCCGTGCCCCGCCCGAGGTGCTTTGCGCTACTGGACGCGCGGCCCGCGGCCAGGTGGTGGGATGAGTGCATGACGAAGGAGATCTTCTGCGCGTTCGGTGTTGACGTCGATGCGGTCGGCGGCTGGCTCGGTTCCTACGGCGGCGAGGACTCGCCGGGAGACATCTCCCGTGGCATCTTCACCGGCGAGATCGGGGTGCCCCGGCTGGTGAAGTTGTTCACCCGGCTCGGGCTGCCATCCACCTGGTCCGTGCCGGCCCACTCGGCCGAGACCTTCCCCGATGAGATCAGGATGGTGGCCGACGCCGGCTTCGAGATCGGTGCGCACGGCTACTCGCACGAGAACCCCGTCGACATGACCGACCAGCAGGAACGCGACGTGATGGAGAAGTCAGTCGAGGTGCTGGCGAAGATCATCGGCCACAACCCCAACGGATACACCGCCCCCTGGTGGGAGCTGTCGCACCGCACCCCGACGCTGCTGCAGGAGTTCAGCTTCTCCTACGACCACTCCTAGCAGCACCTCGACTTCGTGCCCTACTACGCCCGGGTCGGTGAATCCTGGAGCCGGATCGACTACTCGGGGCCGGCGGCCGACTGGATGAAGCCGCTCGAGAAGGGTGGGTCGGTGGACATCGTCGAAATCGCGGCCAACTGGTATGTGGACGACCTGCCGCCGATGATGTTCATCAAGTCCAGCCCGAACAGCCACGGCTTCGTGAACCCGCGCGATATCGAGCAGATGTGGCGCGACCAGTTCGACTGGGTTTACCGCGAACTCGACTACGCCACCTTCCCGATCACGATCCACCCCGACGTCGCGGGCCGCCCGCAGGTGCTGCTGATGCTGGAACGGCTGATCGAGCACATCAGCGGGCACGACGGCGTGCAGTGGGTGACCTTCAACCAGATCGCCGACGACTTCCGGCGCCGCTACCCGTACGAGTCGGCCGAACGCCCGGCCGCCTGGTGAGTCAGGCCTGATC
>NZ_JBASCI010000122.1:0-6474 GCF_049651565.1 Brooklawnia sp. | reverse complement strand
CCGCCCAGCAGCCCGCCGAAGGCGCGCCCGACGGCGGCGATGCTGAGGTTGCCGAGGGCGAGGCCGCCGCACTGGCTGATGAGTCGCGCCAGGCCCGCACCGAGATGGCCCCCGCCGAGGGCGCCGCGGACGAGCCCGCATCCAACTGACCTCAACCGACCCGAACCGCAAAGGATCCCAGATGGCAATCACTGCCGCAGATGTGAAGAAGCTGCGCGACCAGACCGGCGCCGGAATGATGGACGCCAAGAAGGCCCTGACCGAGGCCGACGGCGACTTCGAGCGCGCCACCGAACTGCTCCGCGTGTCCGGCGCCGCCAAGGCCGCCAAGCGCAGCGATCGTTCCGCCAACAACGGCCTGGTCGCCGCCACCGGTTCCTCGCTGATCCAGTTCGGCTCCGAGACCGACTTCGTCGCCAAGAACCAGGAGTTCGTCAACCTCGCCGACGCGATCGTGCAGGCGGTCGAGGACGGTGGCGCCACCGACGTCGAGTCGGCGCTGGCCCTGCCGCTCGGCGACAACACCGTCGGCGACGCGATCTCGGCCCTGGAGGCGAAGATCGGCGAGAAGCTGGAACTGGCCCAGGTCGCCCACTTCACGGGCCTGGTGCACACCTACCTGCACCGCCGCAGCGCGGACCTGCCTCCCCAGGTCGGCGTCCTGGTCGAGTACGAGGGCGACGAGGAGGACTTCGTACACGCCGTGGCGCTGCAGATCGCCTCCATGCGTCCCGACTACGTGTCGCGCGCCGACGTGCCGGCCGAGGTGGTGGCCCGCGAGGAGCGGATCGCCACCGAGACCGCCAAGGAGGAGGGCAAGCCCGAGAAGATCATCCCCAAGATCGTCGAGGGGCGCGTCAACGCCTTCTACAAGGAGGCCTGCCTGATGGAGCAGGTGTCGATCGCCGAGGACAAGAAGACCGTCGGCCAGTTGGCGAATGAGGCCAATGTCACCATCAAGCGCTTCGTGCGCTTCGTGGTGGGCGGCTGACCTACCCGGGCTCACCAACCAGACCCGGCCACCGCGGATCCCGACTCGCTGATCCGACCGGCTGGCCGGGTCTGTTGCGTGTCTGGCCGCTGGTAACAGCGGGACGGCGCGCGTAGGATGCTCCACCTCTGTGAGGGGCCTTCATTGCTCGGCCATGGCCTGACCTGGGAGTTCTTCATGGAGCCCGCCGCGCAGGACCCGACCTGACAGCCGTCCCTGGGCTGGCGGCGCCGCTGTCAGCTCGCGGGGTCGAATCGTCGCCCGTCCCCCGGAGTTGCCGGGTCTGCCTGGCGCCAGGTCGCCCGGTGGCCGTTCGGCGAGGCCTGGCACTAGAGTGGTTCAGGATTCGCCCAGCCCGTGGAGGAAACTGATGCCTGAGCCCTACCGTCGTGTCCTGCTCAAGTTGTCCGGTGAAGCGTTCGGCGGTGGCAAGCTCGGTGTCGACCCGATAATCGTCGCCTCGGTGGCCAGTCAGATAGCCGAGGTGGTCGCCACCGGAGCTCAGCTCGCAGTGGTGGTCGGTGGCGGCAACTACTTCCGCGGCGCTGAGTTGCAGCGCGGCGGCATGGACCGGGATCGCGCCGACTACATGGGGATGCTCGGCACGGTGATGAACGCGCTGGCGCTGCAGGACTTCCTGGAGAAGCAGGGTGTGCCCACCCGCGTCCAGTCCGCTATCACGATGGGACAGGTCGCCGAGCCGTACATCCCGCGCCGGGCCGAACGCCACCTCGAGAAGGGACGGGTGGTGATCTTCGGTGCCGGTTCGGGCATGCCGTACTTCTCCACCGACACCGTGGCCGCACAGCGGGCACTCGAGATCAAGGCCGAGATCCTGCTGATGGGCAAGAACGGGGTGGACGCGGTCTGCGACTCCGACCCCAAGACCAACCCGGATGCCCGGCGCTACCACGAGCTGACCTACGACGAGTTCCTCGCCAAGGACCTCAAGGTGGCCGACGCAACCGCCATCAGCCTGGCCCGCGACAACGACCTCGACATGCTCTTCTTCGGGCTGGACGACGACCACAACATCTGCCGGGCCGTCGCCGGTGAGCGGATCGGCACCTGGGTACACGCCTGAGCCATGCCGCCGGCTTGCCGCGGGTCCCGCCCGGATGCCCCGCCAGCAAGTAACCTCACTAGCAACAGCTTCGGAAGGACCACAGTGACCGATGACATCATCAAGGAAGCCCGCCGGAAGATGGCCGGCGCCATCGATTTCGCCCGCCAGGACTTCGCGACCGTCCGCACCGGCCGCGCCAACCCGGCGATGTTCAACAAGCTTGAGGCCGACTACTACGGCAGCCCGACCCCGATCCAGCAGCTCGCGACCTTCCAGTCGCCCGAGCCGCGGGTGATGCTGATCACCCCGTTCGACCGCGCGGCGCTGCCTGGCATCGAGAAAGCGATCCGCAACTCCGACCTGGGTGTGAACCCGGCCAGCGATGGCGTCGCCATCCGGGTCGTGCTGCCCGAACTCACCGAGGAGCGCCGCAAGGAGTACATCAAACTGGTCCGCCACAAGGCCGAGGAAGCTCGCGTCGCGGTCCGCAACGTGCGCCGCCACGCCGTCGATCAGGTGAAGAAGGCCGAGAAGGACAAGTCGATCGGCGAGGACGAGGCCAAACGCGCCGACAAGAAGCTCGATGACGAGACCAAGAAGGCAGTGGACGCGATCGACGAGATGCTGAAGGCCAAAGAAGCCGAGCTGCTGGAAGTCTGACGGTGTCAGCCGACCGGGGCGGGGACGAATCACCACACCAGCCGGACGCTGCTCCACCACGCAGCGCATCCGACCAGGCTCACGCCGAGTCACTGATCACGCCCTTCACCGGCACCGAGAAGACCAGGCGGCGCAGCGCCGGCCGGAACCTGCCGGTGGCGATCGCCTCCGCGGTGGCGCTGCTGGCCTGGATCCTCGGCACGCTGCTGTGGTGGAACTGGGGCTTCGTCATCTTCCTGATGGCTGCCGCAGTGGCCGGCTCCTACGAGGTCATCAGTGCCCTGGGCAAGGCGAAGCTGCAGGGAGTCTTCGCGCCGATCGCCGTCGGCACCCCGCTGATGTTCGGCCTGTCCTACTGGATCGCCCAGGACGCCGGTCAACTGGCCGGCGTGGCGGTCACCCTCGGCTGCCTGGCCGTGATGATCATCGTCTGCCTGGCGGCCCGGCTCCGCAGCCCGGTGCGCGGGTTCATGGGGGACGCCGCGGCCAGCGTCTTCACCATCGGCTACGTGCCGCTGCTGCTGTCAACCCTCACCCTGCTGCTGGCCCAGCCCGACGGCAACCTGCGCGTCATCTACTACTTCCTGCTGGTGCCCTGCTCCGACACCGCCGCCTACGCGGTCGGTTCCCTGCTCGGCCGGCACAAGCTTGCCCCACACATCAGCCCCGGCAAGACCTGGGAGGGCTTCGGCGGGGCGGTCCTGCTCACCGCGCTGGCCGGTGCGCTGATCGGGCCGCCGCTGATCGGCGCCGAGTGGTGGGTCGGAGCGACCATCGGCGCGGTGCTGTCGATCGCCGCCACTACCGGCGACCTGATCGAGTCGATGATCAAGCGGGACGCCGGCCTGAAGGACATGAGCAAGCTGGTCCCCGGCCACGGCGGCGCCATGGACCGGCTGGACTCGCTGCTGGTCGCCGCGCCATTCGCCTGGGTGGCCATGCTGGCGCTGGTCTGAGCGATTCGCAGGATCGGGCAGACTCGAAGCCATGAGCTCGACCACCGGACCCATCGACCTGACCGGCGAACTCGTGGCGTCCCGGCGCCGCCCACCCACCCACTGGATGGACCTGACCCCCGAGCAACGAGTCGAGTCGATCATCGGGCTGGGCCTTCCGGCTTACCGGGCCCGGCAGGTCTCCTACCAGTGGTTCGGCCGGCTCGACCCCGTGCCGGCGAACTGGACCGACCTGCCCGCGGCGTCCCGCCAGCAGGTCAGCGAGGCCTTCTTCCCGACCCTGCTGACCCCGATCCGGCAGCAGACCGCCGACACCGGCCTGACCACCAAGACCGCCTGGCGAGCATTCGACGGCGCCGTCATCGAATCGGTGATCATGCGGTACCCGCAGGGCCCGGACTCCCCGGGACGCACCACCGTGTGCATCTCGTCCCAGGCCGGCTGCGGGATGGCCTGCCCGTTCTGCGCGACAGGGCAGGGTGGTCTGCAACGCAACCTCAGCGCCGGCGAGATCACCTGGCAGGTGCACGACGCGGCCCGCCGGCTGGCGGCTGGCGAACTGCCCGGCGGGCCCGGCCGGGTCAACAACATCGTCTTCATGGGTATGGGCGAACCCATGGCCAACTACAACGCGGTGCTGGCCGCGGCGCGGCAGGTCCACGCGGCCGCGCCGGACGGGTTGGGCATCGGCGCCCGCGGCCTGACCGTCTCGACGGTGGGCATGGTGCCCAGGATGCGGCAGCTTGCCGACGAGGACCTGCCGGTGACCCTGGCGCTGTCGCTGCACGCGCCGGACGACGAGTTGCGCGACGAACTGGTGCCGCTGAACCGACACTTCAACGTCGATGCGGTGCTGGACGCCGCTTGGTACTACGCCTCCCGCAGCAAGCGCCGGGTGAGCATCGAGTACATCCTGATCAAGGACATCAACGATCAGGCTGGGCGGGCCGACCTGCTGGCCAGGCGGCTCAAGGCGCGCGGCGACTGGGGCTGGTTCCACGTCAACCTGATCCCGCTCAATCCCACCCCCGGCAGCAAGTGGACGGCGTCGCGTCCGAAGGACGAACGGGCGTTCGTCCAGCACCTGGAACGCGCCGGGGTGCCGGTCACCGTCCGCGACACCCGCGGCCGGGAGATCGACGGCGCCTGCGGGCAGCTGGCGGCGCGCACCGGGGCGGTCGCCCGGTAGTGCCGCGACACTAATCACCAAACGCAGCGGCGTCAGCCGCGCAGGCGGCCGTTCAGGTACTTGACGGCCTCATCCACGTCGTCGACCAGCAGCAGCCGCTCGCCCATCGTCCGGCCCCGGCCAAGCTCCTCGACCAGTGGCCAGACCGGCAGCTGGTGGGTCCAGTAGTCGACGCCGACGAAGATCATGGGGCATACCAGGTGGGGATCGGCGGAGTAGTAGTTGGCGGTCGCCGCCTGGAAGACCTCCTGGACGGTGCCGGCCGCGCCCGGCAGGTAGATCAGGCCGCCACGGCAGTGCTGCAGCAGCAGGTCCTCGCGCAGGGCGTTGCTGAAGTACTTGGCGATGGCGGTCGCGAACACGTTCGAGGGCTCGTGGCCGTAGAACCAGGTGGGCACCCCGATCGACCGGCCGGTGGCGGCCGTCTGCGCCCGGATGTCCAGTGCGGTGGCCACCCACATCGTCTGGTTGCCCTGCCAGTCCGGGGCCGCCGAGAGCTGGTCGATGGCGTTGCTGAGCACCGCGTACTCGCCGGCCAGGTAGGCGCCCAGGTTCGCCGCCTCCATCGCGCCAGGACCACCGCCGGTCAGCACGGTGTACCCGGACAGGGTCAGTTGGGACGCCAACCGAGCCGCCCCGACGTAGTCATCGGAGCCGCGCGGAAGCGCGTGGCCACCCATCAGGCCGACGGTGCGGGCGGGGTCGATGCCGGCCATCAGCTCCTCCAGCGCATCAGTGACCGCATGGTCGTGCAGGGTCATGGCCAGCGAAGAGGCCAGGTCCTCGGGGGCGGGCAACGACTTGGCCCATGAGTAGATCGCCGCGTCGGTGGTGTGCGCGTACAACTGGCCATCGATGATCCCGTCGTACAGCTCCGCCGGGCTGTACAGGGTGGCGCGGTAGGCGTCGAACGGCACGTGGGGCAGCCGCGGGAAGATAAGCGCACCACGCTCCAGCAGGTCGTCGGCCAGGCCATCGGGCAGTTCGCAGCCGAGCAGGATCGCGCCTTCCGGGTCGACCCGGTTCAGGTCGGCCGCGCGCTGCGACAGGTCGACCGACTGCACCACCCACCCGGCGATCGCCTCGGCCGACCCGATCCGGGCATCCCACTCGGCCAGGGACTCGATTTCGACAGTTGGTACGTGCGCGGGGTTCATGCGACTCCTCAGGTGACGGGCGGGCAGCCCTGCAGCGGGGTTTGGCGGGCACCGTCCCCGATGCTACCGGGGCGTGCGGCCGCCGCCACCGGCCTGCGGACCGGTGCCCGTGCCAGACTGGGACGGTGCGAACCATGGTGATCATCGGGGCGACCACCGATCTGGGCCGGGCCGCGCTGTCGGTGGTGGCCGGGCATCGCATCGACTTCCTGGTCGATGGGCTGTCCGACGACGGCACCGACCCCCGCCGGCTGGCCGAGCTCGCGCTGGAGTTCACCCCGCTGCGGCTGGGCATCACCGATGACTACGCGGTGGCTGCGTTCTGGGCGGAACGTGGCGACCTCAACATCGATCGTGGCCTGGTCGACTGGGAAGCCGCCGAGGCCGAGGTGGTGGCCGGACCATCGGCGCCGGTCGAGGTGGCCGGCCTGCCGGCCGACATCGCGGTGGTGGGG
>NZ_JBASCI010000121.1:0-3351 GCF_049651565.1 Brooklawnia sp. | reverse complement strand
GGCCTGAACTCTCCAGCCCTCAACTGGGCTCGAATGTTTCGCAGGAACTCCTCCACCCCGACCCCGGAACTGATCCGTGCCACGGTGACACGGTCCACCCCGGGAGTCTTGGACCCCTTGTTCCCGGCGACGCGTTCCCACGCCATCGTCAAGAACGCCGGATCACACACAAGGTTCCACAGGTCATCGAACCGGCGACCACCATCGGTGGCCGCCCAACCATGCAGCTTGGTCTGCATCCTCCGTACCCCCAGATAGGCCCGAGCATCGCTGGGCCATCCGGAGGCGCCGACATTCACCGGCGCGTCTTCGGACATTACATTCACCTTCTTCTGCTTTCTCTCACTGCCGCCCTTCCCCATGTGACCGGCTTTCCCGGCCTCGGAGTACTACGGCGGCTCCGCCCCACCCACACCCTTCGGCAGGCAACGCACCTATCCCCAAGAAGCGGGGAGCGGAATGCGGATGGTTCCCACGTTCACTGTTGTTCGGTTGACGGGCGAGGCGTCCGGCTTTACCCCTGCGGCATCGTCGTGGCTACGCCGTAGACCTTCACCACGACCTGCCGGACCCGACACATACCACCGTTCCGACAGTTCCCCACCCGCCACGACCATCAGCGACGGCCCCGACAAGCGGTTACGCACCGCAAACCAGCCCCGATCCACCGGGTTAGAGCTGGGCGACGATTAAGAGGCTTTACGACACCGGTTCCTCTCGTACACCTTCCCGTCTTGCTCACCAGACACGGCCCATCCGGTAGTACTGGACCGTCCTGACTTTGTCACGGCTGCTCCCACCCACCCCAGGCGTTCCCCCAGGACAGGCTGCCGTCAGCTTCACTTGGCCGCTACGACGGCCAACCAATGCAGGTCTCCCACCTCCATCCGATACAACAGCGCCTCGTGGCGCACCACATGCTCATCGACCCCGAGGCGCTTCACGCCGGCGAACCTGGAGTTGTCGTCGGCCATCTCCTGCAGCAGCGGTCGGATCGAGGACCACACGGTGTTCCACGTCGTCCCGAGCTGTCGGGCGATCCCGCTGATCGAGGTGTGCTCGCGGCGGATCTGGTTGATCGCCCACCAGCACGCCCGCGTCGTCAACAGAGCCCGAGGCCGGGCGACCTGCTCGTCCTGCTCGGTGAAGACCTTCGTCGGACACGACGGCTCGACGCAGCGCCAGGTCCGCTTGCGCCAGATCAGCCGGACCGGCCGGTCGAAGCACGGCGCATCGACCAGCACCACGTCACGGCGGCCGTGGCTGCCCGCAATGACACCGCACGTCGGGCAACCCATCGGGGTCCTGGGCGACTCGACCCGCACCGTGAGCAGCCCGATGTCATGGTCGAACTCGACGGCGATCACGTGCAGCTCGCCGAGCCCGACGAGCAGGTCGCAACGCGAGCAGTAGTCGGTGTGGTCATGGCAGCGCGCAGCGATGTGCGCCGTAGGCTCAGACAACGTCGAGGCCTTCCGGACAGGGTGCTTGGTCGCTCCCGATCTTGGAGGCCTCGACCCCTCTCACCCGGGCATCACGACACCGGCGCGCCCCTCACCCCCACCGGAACTCGGAAGAGCCCCGAATCCCAACCCACGTACGCCGTAGTAGATCGCGAGCGGCGCGACCGTTGCGAGCATCAGCACCCACGGCGACTGCGGCACACGCACCCCACGGCTCGCGTTCCCGCCCGTGCCGGGCCTGGAGCTAGGGCGGATGTTCTCCCGTCGCCTGGGCACGTTCACCTGTCGTGGTTCGGCGACTGGCGGCGGCGGACGCCAGGCGCCGGCGTCCCGGTGCGGGTGTCGGATACGGGGCGGCCGGGGTGCCGCGCCATCCGAGGTAGTCCGGATGATCCCGGCGAGGAAGGCGTCGATGCCGGCGACGACGGCGTCGGACCGCACCGAGCGGAGTAGATCGAACCCGTGCTGGGCGCCGGGCAGTTCGGCGTAGGCCACGGGGGTCGCCCCGGCACATGCAGCGGGCGCACTGCGTGCCGACTCTTGCGCGGTCTGACCGAGCGACCTAGACTTTAACCGTGCGGTCAGACATTGGCGAACGTGCCCGAACGTTCACGGAGGCGGCCAGGCGGGTGCAGATCATCCGGTGCGCCATCGAGGCGCTGGCGGAGGTGGGCTACGCGGGTGCGTCGTTGGCGGAGATCGCGCGCCGGGCCGGGGTCAGCAAGGGAGTGGTGTCCTACTACTTCGACGGCAGGGACGACCTGCTGGGCCATGTGCTGCTCGATGTCTACACCCGGGCGGGGGCGGCGATCGCCGAGCGGACCGCCGCGGGCCAGGACCCGGCGGCCGTGGTCCGCGGGTACATCGAGGCGAACTTGGCGTTCCTCGGCGAACACCCTGCCGATGTCGCCGCCGTGGTCGAGGTCGCCGCCAACGCCCGCCGCCCGGACGGGAGCCTGCGTTTCGGCCCCGGAGGGGAGGACCCGGTCCTGGCCCACCTGGAACAGCTCCTGCGCGACGGTCAGGCCACGGGCGCGTTCGGCGACTTCGACGCCCGGTCCCTGGCGATCCTCATTCGCGGGGCGATCGACACCGCCTCCGGCCGGCTCGCCACCGACCCGGCCTTCGACCTGGCCGCCTACACCGGTCTGCTCGTCTCCGTCGTCGAGAAGGCCACCAACGCACTCCCATGGGAGCAGTCATGACCGAAGAAGCCGTCATCGACGTCCAGCACCTGCGCAAGACCTACGGCGCCACCGTCGCCGTCGCCGACGTCTCCCTCACCGTCCGGCGCGGGGAGATCTTCGGGATCCTCGGCCCCAACGGTGCCGGGAAGACCACCACCGTGGAGGCCATGGTCGGGCTGCGCCCCGTCGACGCCGGCAACATCCGGGTGCTCGGCCTGGACCCCCACCGCGACACCTGGCAGGTGCGCGACCGTGTCGGGGTCCAGCTGCAGCAGGCCCGGCTCCCGGCGCGGCTGCGGGTGGGCGAGGCCTTGGAGCTGTACGCCTCGTTCTACCCCGATCCTGCCGACCCCGCCGAGCTCCTGGAGCTGCTCGGGCTGACCGACCGGCGCCGCATCGCCTTCGCCGACCTCTCCGGCGGCCAGCAGCAGCGGCTGTCCATCGCCCTGGCGCTGGTCGGCAACCCGGAGATCGCGGTGCTCGACGAGCTCACCACCGGGCTGGACCCCCGAGCACGCCGCGCCACCTGGGACCTGATCGACCACGTCCGGGCCCGCGGCGTCACGGTCGTGCTGGTCACGCACTACATGGACGAGGCCGAGCACCTGTGCGACCGGCTCGCGATCATCGACCGCGGCACCGTGGTCGCCACCGGCCGGCCCGGCGACCTCACCGCTGGGGCCGCCGGGACGCGGTACACG
>NZ_JBASCI010000120.1:0-48929 GCF_049651565.1 Brooklawnia sp. | reverse complement strand
GCCGCAGCACCGCCGCCGGACGCAGCGGCACCTCCACCCGATGCGCCAGCCCCGCTTTCGGCCGAGGATGCGGGTGTGGGTTTCGGCGCGGGTGGCGCGCTCCCACCGCCTCCATGGCCCGCGCCGCCACCTCCACCGCTGTTGCCTGCACCGTCGAGTACCTTCTTCGGCTCCGCGCCGCCGCCTGCGCCGCGTCCGGGGACGGGGATGGGGCGGTTGAGAGCGTGTTTGGCGTCTTGTTCGGAGCCGATCGCGTGATACATGTCGAAACCGACGAACGCGATGAACTTGTACGTCAGATAGGGCGCGAACGCGGCCATCGCCATCAGCACGATCCCCGCGATCGGGTCGCTGATCGAGGCCAGGTCGGCGTCGATGGGTGCCGAGACCTGCGTGATCGCGACCAGGAACATCACGACGAGCACGAGCTTGGAGCAGATCAGCGCGACGACGAACATCGCCCACTTCCCAATCCACCCACGGCTCGCGTCCCACGACGCGCCTGAGAACGCGAGTGGGGCGAACACGATCGCCACCAGCAGCAGGGCTTTGCGTACGAGGAGGGAGAGCCAGACGATGGCGGCGGCGGTGATCGCGAGGCCGGCCATGAAGATCGTGATGATCGCCCCGACACCGGGGGCGGCGATGTTGATCCCGACCAGGCCGGTGGCGAGGAGGGCGATCTTGTCGCCCATCGACTCGGTGGTCTCGCCTGCGGCTTGGACGATGCCGATGCACAGCTGGTCGACGACTTCCAGCAGCAGGGCGGTGAGGGTGATGATGACGAACGACCCGAGCACTGATTTCGCGAGGCCGAGGGCAGCTCGGGTCAGGGCGGTGGGGTCGCGGCGGATCAGGCCGGTGATGAGTTGGAGGCAGAAGAAGATCAGCATCACGAACACCGCGACACCGAACAGCAGGTTGTAGACACTCACGTATCCCGGTCGGGTGACATCGACGAGGGTGGTGGTGTCGAACACCGACCAGACCGCCTCGAACAACCAGCCCGCGGCAGCTCCCATGGCCTGGGCGAGCCAGTCGAACGGGGCCGCGACCAGCGTGGCGGCCCCTTCGCCGACGGCATCGCAGACCGAGGAGATCACCGGGATGTCGCACACGCTCATCACGAACCACCAGACCTCTCGACGACGATGCGGGTCAGACCTGCTGGCCGACGTTCCAGAAGAAGTTGATGAGCGTCACCGACGCACCGCAGATCACCGCCGCGCCGCAGGAGACGAGGACGCCGATCTTCCCCCTGCTGGCGAGGTGAGGGTTGCTGGAGTTCGCTCCGAAGCCCCACACGATCGCGGAGACGATCAGTGCGAGGACGGAGAGGATCAGGCCGATGGTCATCACCGCGCCGACGATGGTGCGCAGCTGGTTGATCCCGGGCAGGCCGTTGGTGTTGGGGTCGATGTTGATGTCCATCGGCACCAGGCCGACGGCGGGCAGGACGGTAGTGGTGAGCAGATCGAACACGGTGGGTCTCCTTGACGCGGGCAGTCGGCCCGCCAGCGCGGATGCACAGACGGGGTACACGCCACAGGTGCGCCCGCTGACCCGTGGGGCCCGGCGTTTGTCGGTGGGTTCTGGGAGACTTGAGGCATGAACGAGCCCGCCGCACCACGCCGAGAGCCAGGTGACGGTCTCGCGCGCCGCCCAGGTGCGGGAGTGCCGTCGTCCGAGCAGGACCTGGTCGCACAGGTGTCGGCTCTCATCGAAAGCGCTCGTGAGTCGATCGCTTCCTACGCCAACGCGACCTTGACGATGACGTACTGGCAGATCGGCTCGATCATCGACTCCGAAGTACTCGGCGCTGGGCGCGCCGAGTACGGTGCGCAGATTCTGGTGACGCTGTCACAGGAATTGACGGGCCGCTTCGGGCGGGGCTTCGACGAGCCGAACCTGAACCGGATGGTCAAGTTCTCCCGCCTGTTCCCTGACCGCGAGATTCTGGTGACGCTGTCACAGAAATTGAGTTGGTCGCACTTCCTCGCCCTCCTGCCGTTGCGCAGTGACGATGCGCGGGCCTTCTACGCCGAGGCAGCGGTCGCGGGGCGGTGGACAGTGCGAGAGTTGCGTCGCGCGATCAGCCGCAAAGCCTACGAACGTCGCGAGCTCGCAGACTCACAGCTCGGGTCGGGGTCACTGGTTCCCGCAGACACGTTCAGCGACCCGTACCTGCTCGACTTCCTCGGCCTCCACGACGGCTACCTCGAAGCGGACTTGGAAGCGGCGATTCTGCGTGACCTGGAGGCGTTCCTGCTGGAGGTCGGCACGGGCTTCACGTTTGTGGAGCGGCAGAAGCGGATGGTGATCGACGGCAAGGATTTCCACCTCGACCTGCTCCTCTACCACCGGCCCTTGAGGCGGCTCGTCGCAGTGGAGCTCAAGATCGGCGAGTTCGACGCCCGCTACGAGGGTCAGATGAAGCTCTACCTGAAGTGGCTCAACCGGCATGAGCGCCACGAAGGTGAGGAAGCACCCGTTGGTCTGGTCCTGTGCGCGGAGGCCAGCCGTGAACAGGTTGAACTGCTGGAGATGCATAAGGACGGCATCGTTGTCGCCGAGTACTGGACAGCACTGCCACCCAAGCACGAACTCGAACAGCGACTCCAACTCATGCTCCGCGAGGCGCGCGAACGGCTCGCACGACGAGAACTACCCTCAGCCAACGACGACTGACCTTTCGGATACAACCAGCGCGCCCGGGGCGAGTGACACGCCCACGCGCTGCTGCTAGAGCTGTTGGCCGAGGTTGATGAGCCAGTTCATCCAGGCCACCCCGGCACCGGCGAGCGCGGCGGCTCCGACCGAGACGAGGACGCCGACTCTGCCTTTGCCTGCGGTGGAATAGTTGCCGTGGGCAGAGGCGATGGCCCACACGATCGCGGAGACGATCAGCATGAGCACGGCGACGATCAGCACGAACGTGAGGAGTGCGCCGACGACGGCGCGGAGGTCGCCGATGCCGCCGAGGCCGTCGAAGTCCGGGAAGACGCCCATTCCGGTCATCCTGCTTTCACGGTGACGTGGAGGTGGTCGTAGTGGCCTCCGGTTACATCGTTGGGGTTGTGCATGCCGCCGCCGTTGTAGGGTCGCCAGCCGTCAGCGTCGCGGCTGACGGACCAGATTTGGCCTTGCCAGATGAGGTATTCGACGCCGAGGACGCCTGCGTTGTCTTTCATCCAGTTCGTCACGGCCCATCCGGCGTCGAGCTGGGCGGGGCTGGGGCGTTGGCCGATCCGATTACCGAAGGTGATGTCACACGCCCGCCCGAGGGGATGCTCCGACTTGGTGCCGGGGCGCGGCGAGTAGCAACCCCAGCCAGTGTCCGGGAACGCCGCGAGGGTCTGCTGGTAGAGGTGCAGCAGCCTGGCGGTTATCTTCCCGCCGGTGGTGGGATCGTCGACGAGCCGGTCAGGGTCGCCATCGACGCCGGTGGGCGGCCCTGCGGTCCCCGCCGCACGACAGGCGGCGGGTGATCCGCTGGTGGCTTCGGGGAGGTTCGCGGCTCCGTGCTGGTTGAGCCAGGCGGCGGGGTCGATGAAGTCGCCATTGATGCCGCCTTGACGGACTTCGAAGTGCAGGTGCGCACCGGTGGAGTATCCGGAGGAGCCGACATCGCCGATGTGCTGCCCGGCCCGCACCGTGTCGCCGGTCTTGACGTGGATGCCGTGCTGCCACATGTGGGCGTACGCCGTGGCGATCTTGTGGCCGTCGATGGTGTGCTCGATGACGATGAGTCCGCCGTAGCCGCTGGTGAACTCGGCGACGGTCACGGTGCCGCCGGTTGCGGCGAGGATCGGGGTGCCGTCGGGTGCTGCGAAGTCCGCGCCGGTGTGCAGCTTGTACTCGCCGGTGATTGGATGCACGCGCATCCCGAACGGCGAGGTCGCCACCCAGGTCCCCTCCGGGAGTGGGAACACCACCCTCGACGACAACGATGCTGGGCCAGCGGCCCCCGCCGGTGTCGTGCTGGAGCTGCCTGTGGTGAGGGTGGTGAGGATGGTGTCGGCGACGGGTGCGTAGTTGCGGTAGCGGTCGGGGTAGGCGGAGACCTCGACGGCTTGGGCGGCTTCGCCGGGGTACATCTGCTGCCAGCCGGGGGTGTCGAGCAGACCGCGCGGCGAGGGGTAGTTCGGTCCGGTTGGCCCGCCGAAGAACGCTCGCGCTTGATAGGTGGGGTCCATGAGTTCGGCGACCGAACCCCAGCCCGACTGTGGGCGCATCTGGAACAGACCCAGGGAGTCGTGGTCGGAGCCGTTGCCGTCGTTGGGGTAGTTCGCGCTCTCGGGGTAGGTGCCGGTGTTCGACAGCATCCGCAGCGTGGACTCGGTGAGCGCGGCCATGAGCGCGATCTTGATCCCGGGCCTGCCCACGCCGTCGGTGTTGTTGCCGATGGCGATGATCGTGGCGGCGTGGGTGAGCTGCTGCCGGTTCAGCGTGAACGTCTCACCGTTGGCCGTGGTCACGGTGAGCGAGTCCGGCACAGGCCCGAGGCTGACCACGTCTGTGGTGGTGGCGCAGTTGGCGGCGGCGGGGTTCATCAGTGCCCCGATCCCGAGCAGGATGACGGACGGGGCGAGGAACATGAGCGCGAGGGCGGCGATAGCTGTCTTGCGGAACACGGCGGCACCTCAGCGGAGGGGGTTGTCGAGCTGGGACAGCCGCAGCACGTGGCAGGTCGGGTACGTCGGTGCGCAGACCACGAACACGGTGAACGAGACGGGATGCTCGGAGGTGACGGGCTGGCCGTTCCAGATGCCGGAGCGGTGGCGGGTGCCCTCGATCGTGACCGCGGTTGTGCCGGGGGCGATCTGCCCGGGCTGCGCCTGCGCCACTGCGTCGGCCCAGGCGTCAGGGACGAGCGAGGTGTCGATGACGAGGTGCTGGGTGGTGGCGTACTGGCGTAGTTCGATCCAGGCGTCCCGGTTCGGCAGGTAGGTGGCGATGTCGGAGGCGAGGCCTGCTTGCTCGTCGCCGGAGGGGTCACCGACGGTGAGGATCGCCGAGGTGTAGTCCAGCGGCCACAGCCCCAGCGCGGTGTCCCAGGCGAACAAGGTGGTGGCGACGCCTTCGGCGAAGGTGACCGGATCGGTCGAGCGCGGCACCGCTGGAACCTTCGGCAACGGCGGCGTTGACGGCCCCGGCGACGATGGTGTGGTCACGGTCGGCGACGGCTCGGGGCGCGGATCGGTCGTGCTGGGGTTGCGGGGGCCGGTGAGGAGTCCGTAGACGCCGACTGCGGCCAGGAGCAGCAGGACGATGCCAGCGGCGATGAGGGCGACGAGTCGGCGGCGAGTCTTGGGATCAGTGGGTGCAGGGCTCATGCCTGGCAGGTGCACGCTCGCGACCGCGGCGAGAACTCAGAGTGCGCGCAGGATCGGCTGTGCTGCGTGGGCGTCGCGTGCGGTGCGGAGGTCGTCGGCGAAGCGTGCGGTGGCTTCGGCGACGGTGAGGAAGTTCTCGTACTGGTCGTCGGTCAGTTCGACGGCGAGCACGTCGATGTCGTAGTGGGTCCACCAGCTGGCGAGTTCGCCCCAGGTCTGGACGAACGCCCGCACGGGGTACTGCACCGGTGGTGCGTCGTCGGGCACGAGTGGCTTGGGGCGGGGCTTGGGCTTCTTGCCCTTCTTCATGGCGTTGGCGCGGGCGACGGCATCCTCGGCGAGGGCGTGCATCGTCGCCTGGCGCACCTCACGCGCAGCCTCTGCCGATTCGTGGATCGCCAGGTAGAGGGGATGCACCGGGTCGCCTGCTTCGATCCGCTCCAACGCGACTGCGGCTTCCGCGCGGAGCGTCTCGGGTTGGGCGGGGTTGGCTGCGATCTCTTCGATGTAGCCGATCTTCTCCAGCGTGGTGTGTGAAGCGCCGCCGGGGATCATCGCTGCGGCGAGTTTTCGTGCGTCTCCGAGCGCTCCTGACGGTCCCGCAAATCTTGCGGGACCGTCATTTCCCGGCTGGTTTTCGGTGCTGAACTGGGTGGCGGACTTCCGGCGGGCTGCGTCTTCGGCCATGACTTCCTTGATCTCGCGGTAGAGACCCGCGGCTTCGAGCTGGTTGTAGGGCTTGTGGAGCATGTTGTCGTCCTGCTCCGCGAGGAGCTTCCCGAGCCGATCCGACAGGCCGCCGCGTACCCACACGCTGACGGTGCGCCAGCCAAGCATCTTGATCGCCGCCAAGCGGCGCGCCCCGCAGACGAGCACCCCGTCGATGGTGATCGTCAACGGTTGAAGGAGGCCGTCGCGGTCGATGGAGGCGGCGAGGGTTTCGATGTCGCCGAGGTCGGTGCGGTGGCGCTTGCCGACGATCAGGGAATCGACGGCCCGGTCGAGCTGGATACCGGTCTGCGGGTCGGTCATCGCGGCTCACCGCCCTGGGCTCTGGGTGCGGCGAGTGCGAGGGCGAGGATCAGGTCGTCGTCGCGCAGCAACAGCTCCAAGGTCTCCCCGAGCAGCAACCGCAGCAGCACCCCACGGCCCGCGCTGGTCGCCGCGTAGGCGGGGTGCGGGTTCCCGAGCAGAGCCCGCAGCAGCGCTGTCCAGGTGCGGCGGGGCAGGTCGAGGAGCGCGCGGGCGTGCCGGTCCCGCCGCAGCGCCTCGTAGGCGGACTGGCGGGTTCCGGCTTTGGTGAGGGCGCCGCAGACGTGCTCGACCGAGGCTCGCGCGGTGTCGGTCGGCCAGTCGAGCAGGCACAGCAGCGCGATCGCGTCCTCTGCTGCCGACGTGGCTGACATGCAGGCCTGCGCCGACCCCAGCAGGTCATGCGGGTCGGGCTCGATGTCGCTGGGCAGATCGTCGGTGACCTGGAAGGCGGGGTGATAGTCAGAGAGGGCGGTGTCGCGGTCGGAGAACCGTTCGGGGTCGTGGAACGCCGAGACGTGGGAGCGGCGGGCCTGGTGCACCGAACAGAGCAGGCCTTGGGCGCGTTCTTCGTAGATGCAGGTGATTCGCACGGCGTGGGTGATGATCGCCCACGGGTCGTCGGCTTCACGGGTGGAGCGGTTCTGCATCGCGTCGAACGCAGCCGCGACCGCCTCCCAGGTATCGAGGCGGTGCTTGCGCGCCAGCGCCTTGTACTTCTCGGCGGCGAACTCCATCAGATCGCGCGCGACCGGATCATTGACCCAGGCATCCTCACCGCCCGTGTGGAGCCGGTGCAGCAGAGCGCGCAGGCCCTCGCCGGTCGTGAAGTCCTCACGCGAGGATTCGATGCTGGGCTCGGTGGTTGTGGTCATGGTGTCGGCACCTCCTGGCAGGTAGGTGTGCGCCCGCTCCCACGAACGCGCCCCTCCCGTGCTGGTTGCCGTCTGGACCACGACCTGTCATCCCATCCCGACCCCAGGCCGCGTCGGTGCCGACGTGGTGACGGCGCGTCGCCCGAACGCCGTGATCGGCGGAAGACGACGCGCCCGATCCCGCGCGGCCTGCATCCCGATCCGCAGCGGTGTGCGGGTGCGGCGGGCGAGCTCGGCTTGGAAGTCCAGGCCGCGCCCGGCGACGTTCGCCGAATGCCGGGCCATCAGATCGGTCGGGCGCACCCACTCCACACCCCGGCCACGAACCACCGCGGCGTGCTGCTTCTCGGTGCGGGCGACCTGTGCGGCACGCACCGCTTCCGGCGTCGTCGAGGCTTCAGCGGCAGACTCGCGGTGTTCATGCGGCACGGAGAGTGCCTCGTCGGCTGGGGTCGGCACGATCCGCTGCGGATCGTGGCGGGGGTCGTTGTGCTGCGGGTTGTCGGTGGTGTTCATGGGCTGGTCTCCTCCCGCTCGTCGGCGGAACCGGTGATGTCAGTAGGAAGGTGTGCGGGCGCGAACCAGCGGCCCACGGTCGAGGGATGCACGCCGAGCTTGCGGGCGATCCGCTTGTTCGACCACCCCGCCTCGCGCAGCTCCCACCCCAACGCCCGACGATCCGCCGGATCGAGCGACTCGACCTCGGCAGGAGCCGACGCCAGCACGGCGACCTCGTGCCGGTCCGGCGTCTCCGGTACCGGTGCCGGGCTCGGGGTGCGGGTGAGGATGACGGTGAGGTGCGTGATCGCGAGCAGCACGACCGGGGGTACGGCGGCCACGGAGGCGGCAAGAACGCTGGGAACGTCGGCGTCGGCGGCGACGACGGCGTGGATCGCGTTCGCGGTGACCGAGACGAGCGCGCCACCGGTCAGGAGTGCCCAGGGGTACCAGGCGGAGCGTTGCCCGGCGAGAGCGACGACGGCAACGGTCGCGACGACGATGATGCCGTCCACGATCAGCGGCCACGCCCACGCCTGCCCAGCCCCGATCCCCGAACGCGCGGCAAGATCGGCCAGCGAGGTGAACGACAGCCAGAACGCCCCGGCGGCGATGAACACCGTCCCGGCCACCGCCGTCCCAGCCGCCCACCGTCGCGGACTCGTCTCACGCATCACAGCCCCGCCCTCCCTGCCGAGACCACGGGCGAGGGTGCCGAGCGCGAGCACCACCGATCCGAACCCTGCGTCCGATTGGTAGAGGCGGCTTCTGTGGTGGTGGCGCGGTAGGCCGAACGCACGGTCGTGGCGATCTCCCGCTCGCTCAAGCCCGCCTGCGCAGCGGCAGGGCCGAGAGCGCCGAGTGTGTCGGTGGGCGGGGTGCCGTTCTCGGCGAGGCGGCAGGCGGCCCAGAACAGTCCCCGGTTTCGTTCGCCCTCACCGCGTCCGGCGACCCATGCCGCGAGCCGTTCAGCATCGACCGTCGCGGTCGCGCCGTCGCCGTTTCGCGGCGGCGGGGCGGGTCGGGGGTCGAGGAAGTCGCGCAATCGTGCGGCGTTGATGGGTCCGATTGAGTGGGCGGCGAGGTCGGTGATCTCGTAGCGCCGCAGGGTGCCGTCGATGGTTCGGCGGGAGGGCGGGGCGATGATGTAGCCGCCGTCGCCCCGGAAATCGACCCCAGCACTGGCGGCCTGCCACGACCGCTGCTCTGTGCCCGACGTGGTCGGGAAGTAGGCGTGCGCGCCGCCGGTCGGGGTGCGCACCAGCAGACCCGCCCCGTCCACCAGCCCCGCCTCCGAGGCACGGCGCCAGGCGGTGCGACCATCGACTGGGCCGTGAACATCGACGTCCACGACGACGACACCCGACCGTGCCCCGGTCGGGAGACCGATGTTGGCATCCGGGGTACGCGACCACCACGCCGCAACCTGCCCAGGGTCGCTGCTCGCGTCGAGGAACCCCCGGCGGGTGAGCGGTCGCTTCCCTCCGGCCTCGCACGGGAACAGCGGCACTCCAGCCGCTGCGAGACTTCGGGCCGCCGCGGCGAGGTTCGGTGTCCGGTCGACGCGGATGAGTGCGGCGAGAACGTCGAAGGCGTCGGGCATCACAGCCCCCGTCCCGCCAAGACCGGCGCGGCATGTGGCCGATCAGGCTCAACCGACCGAGCCACCGCGCGGGTCGGCTTCGCGGTCGGGGTATCTCGTTCCAGCCCAAGCGGGGTGCCATCGCCGAGCTGCGGAGTATCGAGCTGGTCGAGGATCGCCAGCGCCGTCTTCCGCACTCGTTCGCCGGTGGCCTGCACGATCTGTGCGGGTTCTTTGTCGTCGGCGCGGGCGGCCCAGGTCGAGACGTACGGGATCGTGTAGCCGTCGGTGGTCATGCCGTGCGCGGCCCCGATCATCAGCGCGACGGACTCGGCTTCGACCTCGCGGATACCGCGATGCTGCCGCACCTCCACATCGTCGGGGTCGTGCATCATCACATGCGCGAGCTCATGCGCCAGCGTCTTCACCCGTGCCGCCGCAGACATGTCCTCCCGCACCGACACCGTCCGGGCCTCGTAGTCGGTCATCCCGTTCGCACCCATGATCGCCATCTCGTCCGGCACCGAGACGACCTCGAACCCCGCGGTCCGTATCTGCGTGGCGAGGCCGTCCCACAGGCCTGCGGGGGCTTCGCCCTCCAGCAGCACGGGCGTTGGCGTGGTGGGGAGGGGGTCGCCGTCGGTTTGGGAGACATCCCACACGTACGCCGGGCGCGCACCGACCATGCGGGAGCGCACCACCTCACCGGGCTTCGGGTTCTCTCGCGGTCCCAGCCGCCGCCACGAACCAGAATCCGACGGTGTGGAGGTGGCGAACCTGCCGGTGACCGGGGCGAAGATCATGTAGCCCGGCTGGCCCTTCATCACCTGACGCCCCAGCGCCTGCCACTGCCGATACCCGGCCACGAGCGTGGGGAACGGCTCGGGCACGCGGCCGGCCTCGAACGCGACCTGGTGCTGTACCCAGATCAGCATCGTGTTGTTGAACGACCGACTACGAAACCTCGCAGCGAACGCAAGCGCCTCGCGCCAGTCGTCACCGGAGACGAGCTGCTCGACCGCGCCCGTCAGCTTCTCGTGCAGCTCGTCGAGCTTCGCCTCACGCGCCGCCCGCTGCTCGGGTGTCGATGCCATGACCGGGTCTCCTCTCGCGACCACCACGACACTCGTGGGCGCGGCGGTACACCTACGAGGTAGGCAACCCCTCCCGCCACGGCCGGAGCGAACCTGCCGGGTCAGCCCTACTGGGCGGCCTGGCATTGCGGCGCGCCTGCGCGCGGAGCCGCGCGGGGACGGCGCTAGAGCCAGCATCGTTCGCCTCCTCTCTGGCGAGAACGACCCACCCAAGCAGGCAATTGAGCATGCTCAAACGGGTCGGAGTTCCCATTGGAGCACGACCGTTGAGCATGCGCAAGCCTTGATTTGTGCATGCTCAACGTGTAGCGTTGAGCATGCACAACCGCCCTTTGGGGTGGACAACAGCGATGCCTTGCCCGCCACGAGGGAAAGGAGGTCAGCGGCCATGCCCGAAGAAGAGAGCCAGGCTGCGGCAGTCGATCTCGCCAACCGCTTGCGGCTCCTGATGGACGTTGCCGAGGCCGAGTCCGGCGCAGAGCCGACCTACTCGCAGATCGCGGACTTCCTCAAAGAACGCGGCGTCAACCTGTCGCGCTCGCGCTGGACGTACATGATCAACGGCCACCGCCACGTCCAAGACCCCGCCGTCTTCGAGGGGCTCGCCGCCTACTTCGATGTCGATACCGACTTCCTCCTGGGAGCCGACGGCGCCACCACGCCGGAGAAGGTCACCGCGCAGCTCGACCTCGTTCGTTCCATGCGCGCGGCGAAGGTGAAGTCCTACGCCGCCCGTACCCTCGGTGACATCTCACCGAAAGCACTCCACGCCATCACCAAGTTCCTGGACGAGGAAATGACACACATGCCTGAGCACTGACAGGTATCGCGCAACGCGACGCCGATTCCGGCCACGTGCTCTCCACCGAGAGGGGCGCACCGTGAATATCGAACAGACCGTATCGGCGGCCGTCGCGGACCTCCAGCTCGGCCACACCTTCACCCTCGACGACCTCATCCACGCGATCCAGGCTCGACGCCAGCGCACCCTCCGCGTACACGAACTCCAAGACCTCGACACCAGCGACGGACTCTGCGCCATCTGGCTGATCGGCGAGACCGAGGATGTCGTGCTCCACGCACCCAGTGACTCCGCCCTGCACCGCCAGCAGTTCGTCTTGCACGAGTTCGCCCACATGATCCTCGGCCACTGCGAAGGCGAGGACTGCGCAGCCGCCGACGCGCTGCTGCCCAACATCCCGCCCTACACGCGAGGACGCCTCCTCAAGCGGCGAGACCTCGACTGCGAAACCGAGATCACCGCCGAAGCCCTCGCCGACCGACTTGCCGCAGGCATCCGAGGACACACCTTTGCCGAGTCGGGCTACCTGGAGGTGTTCGGATGACCCAGACCCTCGTCGCGGCCCTGATGTGGGCGCTCGTGGCGAGCCTGCTCATCGTCCGCCGAAAACGCGCAGACAGAAGCATCACCTACGCCGCGATCGCCATCGCGATCGCCATGACCTTGAACGTCGATGCCGTCTACGCTGCCGTCGATCCGGTCCTGGGCAGCACCAACATCGCCACCCTGATCGCCGACGCGCTGCTGATGATCGGGCTGTTCTTCCTCGGCCGAGGTGTCATGCGCACCGGCGAGTACCGACCCCAGCTCGTGCGGGCCGTCGTCAGCTGCCCCACCCTGCTGGCCTCCCTGGCCGCGATCACCATCGCGTTCTCGTTCATCGACCGCGGCACTACGACCACCCGGTTCATGGCCGACCTCGGCGCCCAACCCGCCACCGCGACCTACTCGATCATCAACTTCGCCTACGGCGGCATCGTCATCGCGACCATGATGGTCCTCGCCGCCCGCCAGTACCGGAGCAACCACGGTATCCATCGCCTCCCCGCCGCGCTCCTGACCCTCGGCTCGGCCTTCGGTGTCATGCTTTGCCTCGCAGTCCTCACCATGGACATCGCCCACACGACAGGCCAGATCACCCTGATGCGCGCCGTGCAGCCCATCTATTCACCGCTGTCGCTGCTGACCTTCCTGTTCCTGTGTGCGGGCTTCGTCGCGCAACCTGTCGTCCGCCGCGCCCAGCACTACGCCCGCCGTCGGAGCACCACGGCCCTCGCGGACCGGCTCGAACCGCTCTGGCAGCAGGCGACCCGAGTGCGACCCGGCCTCAGCCAAGCAGAACCAATCTCCGCGAGCGACGACCCGGAAGGTCGCCTGCACCGCGAGATCGTCGAGATACGCGACGCCATGATCGACTCCCGAATCACATTCACCATCACCGACGCCGAACACGCCCTGCTCGAACAAGCCGAACAGCACCTCATCGGCCATGATCAGAGCGCGCCGACGCCGACCGAGCCGCCACAAGACTTGGACGACGCGGACATCGGCGCTCCGCACCAGGAGGAGCGTCCCTTGTGAAGTACGGCATCGCTCTGGGAGCCGGGCTCCTCACGGCCAGTGCACTCGGCACCGGCTGGACCATCGCACGACGCCTCACCGCACCAGTTGGCCCTCGCATCTTCGACCTCACCATCCACGACATCGAGCACGACGGTGAGACGCAACGGGTCGTGCTCGACCGCACCCCGCAGACCACCACCGACGGCATCTACAACCTCTGGCTCGAACGCGGCGGCTGGGCACAGCTCTCCCCAGAAGCGGCCGATCGTAGGCCAGGTCGGATCACCCGCACTGTCACCGGCACATCGCCAGGACTGAGACTCGTGGCCGGAGACCGTGCCTCGTGGAGCGGGATCTACTACGCCACCCCCGTCGACGCCGGACTCAACGCCCGCGACATCACCATCACCAGCCCTGCGGGTCCGTACCCGGCCTGGGGCATCGACGGCGACCCCTCGGCCTGGGCCATCCACATCCACGGACTCGGCAGCACCCGCGCCGGGACCCTCCGCGGCGCCCAAGTCGCCACCGAACTCGGCTACACCTCCCTCATCGTCACCTACCGCAACACCGCCGAAGGCCCGCGCGTCGGCACCGGCCGCTCAACCCTCGGCCACACCGAGACCGCCGACGTGGACGAAGCCATCGGATACGCCGTCCGACAAGGAGCCCAACAGATCGTCCTGTTCGGCTGGTCGATGGGAGCCACCATTGCCCTCCAGCTCGCCGCCCGCCCGCGCCACGACGGACTCATCGCCGCACTCGTCCTTGACTCGCCCGTCCTCGACTGGACCGAGACGATCAAAGCTAACTGCGCCCGCAGTGGACTCCCAGGCGTAGCCGGACACCTCGCCGTCCCGTGGCTCAGCACCGGGCCGCTCGCGAGCAAGCTTGGGCTGCCCGAGCCGGTCCCGCTCCGCCAGTTTGACTGGATCACTCGCGCCGCCGAGCTCACCACACCCACGCTGATCCTCCACGGCATAAGAGACAGCTCCGCACCCATCCGGCTCTCACAAGCACTCCGAGACCAGCGCCCCGACCTCATGACACTGGAGACCTTCGACGCCGACCACACGCTCGCCTGGAACTCCGATCCTGAGCGGTGGCGCTCCGCAGTGACAGCCTGGCTCCGTGGACAGCTCAGGCCCTGACCACTTCGACTCGCGGCACCTATCTCGTTCGGCCACGCCCGGACAAACCCAGTTCAAGCGGCACAACTCCCGGTACGATGGAAGCTGTTGGCCCGCCCGGGTCACGGAGTGCGAGGGAGGACCAACGTGGCTGAGCCGTGGCTGTCCGCAGACGACATCGCCGCCCACCTCGGGGTCACCAAAGACACCGTCTACACCTGGATCGCCGAGAAGGCCATGCCCGCACACAAGGTCGGCCGCCTCTGGAAGTTCCAAGCGAGTGAGATCGACGACTGGGTACGCCGAGGCGGCGCAGCCGCCGACTCTGACCCATCCCCGCCAGGGTGATCGTTCCGCTCAGTTTGAGCCGCTGCTGACGCTTTGTCGGTGGCACCCCATATCCTGATCCACTGCCCAAATCCCGGAAGGAGGCTCCCGATGAACAGCATCTCCGCGCACGACCGCTACGCGCTGTCGTTCACCAGCGGTGCCCTCCTGACCCGAGAAGCAGTGATCGCCGCACCTCTTTACCTGGAAGCTCGTGACTGGGGAATCGTCCGAGAGCGGCTCCGCACTGAGAACCTGCTCCAGGCGCGAACCAGCTCGTCCGGGTTCCGGCTGGCACGCGAGGTGGCGCAGCGCCTGGCGGCACTCACCGACGACGAGTTGGAGTTGCTGAGAGATACGAGCCCGAGCGAGCGCGGTCACCTGATGTGGGTGGCGGCTTGTCGCCACTATGCGCTCATCGGTGACTTCGCCGAGGAGGTCGTGCGGGAGCGGTTCCTCCTGTTCACGCCAGCGCTGGGCTACGGGGACTTCGACAGCTTCGTACATGGGAAGACGCTCTGGCACCCGGAACTCGCTGAGGTGAAGGACTCCACGTTGCAGAAGCTCCGATCGACGGTGTTCCGAATGCTGACGGAAGCGGGGCTGCTCGCTAACGGCGAGATCGTCCACGCCACCCTGTCCGAGCGCGTCCGCGAGGCGTTCGAAGCCCAGACACCGAGCGACGTTCGGTTCCTCCCGACCCGAGACAGCAAGGAGGGTGCGCTGTGACGCCGAGCGAACTCACTCGCCAGGAAGAGCACCTGTTCGCGGTGCTCAGCGGCGAGCGCTTCCTCAAGATGGAAGGCCTGTCGAACGAGGTCCCGTTCTTCATCTACCCATACGAGCCCGAGCACGCCCTCGACGTAGCGAAGGCGAAGAAACGGGTCAAGAACCGACTGGCCAGCAAGGGCATCGAGGTCCGCGAGATCAACCTCTACGACCTGTCGGTCGACGTACTCAAAGAGCGTGGCGACTGGGACGAGGTTCTCGAAGTGGAGCCCGACCTCGACAAGGCGGAGTTCACCGAGATGTTGCAGTCAATGCTCAACCCACAGCAGCATCTCGCGCCCGCGATCCGGGAACGGCTCGCTGATGGTGGGTTCGACATCGTGTTCCTCACCGGGATCGGTGAGGTGTTCCCCTACATCCGTTCCCACAACGTGCTCAACAACTTGCAGAGCGTCGTTGTGGGCAAACCGATGCTCATGTTCTTCCCCGGCCGCTACGAGCAGTCCGACACTCTCGGCTCGTCGCTCGTGCTGTTCGGCAGGTTGAAGGACGACCAGTACTACCGCGCCAAGAACATTCTGGAACAGGAACCGTGACCGTTATGCACCTCACCGAGATTTTCGCCAAGGACGTCCAGCGGCCCATCGAGGGCGTCATCAAGGCTGACGACGTTGCACACCTGGGCACCGAGGTCGACGAGTACGTCCTGACCAATGAAGCCGCCAAGGGACTGGAACTGCTGCTTGAGGCATACACGAACTACACCAACGCGAACGGTGTCTGGATTTCAGGCTTCTTCGGCTCCGGCAAGTCGCACCTGTTGAAGATGCTCGCGCACCTCCTCGGCGATGTGGAGGGCGACGACTTCCCGCGCGAGCGCGTCTCGGAGAGCTTCCGCGCCAAGGCGACGGATGCCTTCCTCCCACCCCTCCTCGACAGAGCCGACCGCATCCCGGCGAAGAGTCTGCTGTTCAACATCGATCAGAAGGCGACCCTGATCAGCAAGGATCAGACCGACGCCCTCCTACGCGTGTTCGTGAAGGTCTTCGACGAGTCTCGCGGCTACTACGGCGACCAGGGACACATCGCCCGCTTCGAGCGCCAGCTCGACGACGAGGGGCAACTCGATGCGTTCAAGAGCGCATTTCAAGCTGTGTCGGGCCGGGAGTGGATGGAGCGCCGGCCGAGCTTCGGCCTTCCGACCGTGCGCAAGCAGGTCAACGAGGCGTACGCCCAGATCACCGGCCTCGACGCATCTGCCGCACCCGACATCTTGAAGACCTACCAGGACACCTACTCGGTCTCGATCGAGGACTTTGCCGACGAGGTCCGCACCTGGCTAGACAAGCAGCCCGCAGGGTACCGGTTGAACTTCTTCGTGGATGAGGTCGGCCAGTTCATCGGCTCGAACACGCATCTGATGCTGAACCTTCAGACGATCGCCGAGTCGCTGAACACGAAGTGCGGCGGACGGGCGTGGGTGTTCGTGACCTCCCAGGAGGACATGGACAAGGTCGTCGGCGACCGCACCAAACAGCAGGGCAACGACTTCTCGAAGATTCAGGCCCGGTTCAAGACCCGAGTGAAGCTCACCTCCGCAGACGTCGAAGAGGTCATCCGCAAGCGACTGCTGGAGAAGAACGACAAGGGCACCCAGGTGCTCGAAGCCGTCTACGCGCAGGAGTCTGCGAACTTCAAGACGCTGTTCGACTTCGTCGATGGAGCGAAGACCTACCGGAACTTCACAGACGAGACCCACTTCGTCGGCACCTACCCGTTCGTGAGCTACCAGTTCCCGCTGTTCCAGGCCGCGATCGAGGGCATCTCCGACCACAACGTCTTCGAGGGCCGCAACAGTTCCGTTGGTGAGCGCTCCATGCTCGGCGTCGTCCAGCAAGTCGCCAAGGACATCGGCAATGTCGAGATCGGCACGTTGGCCACCTTCGACGCCATGTTCGCAGGTATCCGCGCGTCGTTGAAGTCCGCGGCACAGCGCTCGATTGACCGCGCCGAGCGCGACCTGCCCGACAGCGGTTCACCAGTCACCAAGCTCGCCGTGCGACTGCTCAAGGCACTGTTCCTGGTGAAATACGTCGAGAGCTTCCAGGCCACTCCGCGCAACCTAACAGTGCTGGTCTACGACCGATTCGGACTCGACCTGCCCGCGTTGTCCAAGCAGGTTCAAGACGCGCTCACGCTCCTGGAAACCCAGACGTACGTACAGCGCAACGGCAACGTCTACGAGTACCTGACCAACGAAGAGCAGGTAATCGAGGAAGAGATCAAGAACGTCGAGATCGACTCATCTGAGGTCTCCACTCGGCTGAACAAGATTCTCTCCGGCGATGTGGTCAAGACCTCCAAACTCCGGTACGCGAAGAACGGGCAAGACTTCCCATTCGGATACAAGCTCGACGACCAAGCGTTCGGTCAGCAGCGCGAGCTCTCGCTGCACTTCATCACTCCCGAGTACCCCTACGGGCCGGAGGAGATTCGCATGCACTCGGCGGGCAAGGACGAACTGCGCGTGGTCCTCGCCCCGGACGACCGGGTGCTGGCCGACCTGCGGCTGCTGATCAAGACCGAGAAGTACACGAAGCGCAAGCAGACCAGTTCACTCTCTCCGGTCGAGGAGCAGATTCTGCGCGCCAAGGCGACTCAAAACGCGCAGCGCGAGAAGGAGCTTGTAGAGCGAATCCGCCGCGCCGTCGGGCGAGCCGATCTCGTGATCAACGCCGCAGACCTCACATCCGGGTCGCAGGAAGCAGTCACGCGGATCACCGAGGGGTTCCAAGACCTCATCGCGCGTACCTACACGCAGCTCAGCCTGCTCGGTGGACGCACCTACAGCGAGCAGCAGGTTGCCGGGTTCGCGAACCCCGACCAAGCCGCCATGATTGACGACTCCTCAATGCACGCGCTCGCGGCCCCGGCAGATGAGGTGCTGTCGTACGTCCTGCAGCGCGACCGTCTCGGGGAGCAGATCACCGTCAAGAAGATCGTCGATCACTTCCAGGCCAAGCCCTACGGATGGGACCTCGCCTCCATCGAGTGCGTCGTCGCCTGGCTCGTCGGCACCTCGAAGATCACTCTCACGGTGGACTCGAATATCCTCAAGCGCAGCGAAATCGCGGCAGCACTGCGCAACACACAGAAGCACTCCCACGCCGTCGTCGCACCTCAGAAGACCTTCGACCAGCGCAAGGTCGCCACGCTTCGGGCCTTCTGCACGGACTTCTTCGATGAACCCGCCGTGCCGAAAGACCCGCTCGAACTGGCCCGGCACACAAGCGAGCGCCTCCGCGCCAAGAGTGAAGAACTCAAGGCGCGAGTCAGCGGCTCCAAGTACCCCTTCGTGACTCAGCTCGAAGCTCCGATCGCGCTGCTGGATTCTGTCGTGGGCAAGCCCGATGACTGGTACCTGACCGACTTCGCCGCTACCGACGACCTGCTCGACGCGAAGACAGACATCATCGACCCCATCCAAGCCTTTCTCGGCGGCGCCCAGCGCAAGATTTACGACGAGGCAAGCGAACTCCTCACGACCAACGCCAACAACCTCAACTATCTGCCCGCCGGCAGCAGCCAGGAGGTGGCCGGACTCCTCGCCGACCCGCAAGCCTTCCGTGGCAACCGGATGACCAAGTTGAAAGCCGCCGCAGTCGAGCTTGAGGCGCGCATCAGCGAGGCGCTTCTCGCGAACCGCGACGCTGCGCTCCTGGAGATCGACTCACGTTGGGCGCCCCTCCAAACCAGCACGATCTACCTCGACGCCACTGACGCCACCAAGCGCAACGCGACCCAGAAAGTCAACACGATCCTCGACCGGATCGGCCGTGAGAGCCAGATCGCCGTCGTCCGCGAGATCGCCAACACCTTCGAGGAACATACCTACCCGACCATCCTCGACCAACTCGCCGAGAACCCCCGTCCTCGCGACGACGACACAGCGGTCTCGCCGGTTCCTGTGAAGCAGACCGTCTCGGTCAAGAGCATCAGCGCCACCGGCATCCACGGCGTACTGGAGACCGAAGACGACGTAGACCGCTACCTCGATGCGCTCCGCACCGCGCTGCTCCAGGCCCTCAACGACGACAAGCGCATCGCGCTGTAGGAGACACCACGCATGGAAACCGCACCGCTGAAGAGCTTCGCCACATGGGCCAGGCGAGAACTCATCACCCAGGTCAGCGCCCGGCTGACCGCAGTACTCGCCCCCTCCTCACCGGAACGGGTCGAGAACCAGCGTGCCGTGGCGATGCTCGAACGTGATATCGCGGCCGCGGGGGGCGGCGCCAAGGGCAAGGACGTTATCGTCGACAAGGTCGCATACACCTGGTTCAACCGCATCATCGCGCTGCGCTTCATGGACGCTAACGGCTACACGGGTATCGGCGTCGTCTCACCCGCTCACGGCCAGCAAGTCGGACAGCCCGAGATGCTCGCCGACGCCAAACGAGGCAGCATCGACCCCGCCGTCATCACCAGCAAGCGCACCCTCGACGCGATCACCGGCCTCCTTGATGGAACCCGCCCCAGCGCAGACGCCCAGGGCGAGGCCTACACACTCCTGCTCGCTGAGTACTGCCGTTACTGGAACCGCTCGATGCCGTTCATGTTCGAGCGTGAAGGTGACTACACCGAACTCCTCATCCCCGCGAACCTCCTCGCAGCGGACTCGATCCTCACGCGGGCGACCGCGGCTCTCACCGAAGGGGTCTGCCGCGAAGTCGAAGTGATCGGATGGCTGTATCAGTTCTACATTTCGGAGCGGAAAGACGAGGTCTTCGCCGGGTTCAAGAAGGGCAAGAAGGCAGGCGCCGCCGAGATTCCTGCCGCCACCCAGCTTTTCACCCCGCACTGGATCGTTCGCTACCTCGTTGAGAACTCGGTCGGCCGACTCTGGATGCTGAACCATCCCGACTCCCGGCTCGTCGACCGAATGGACTACTACATCGCGCCGGTTGACGAAGAGACCGACTTCCTCAGAATCGCCGGCCCCGAAGAGCTGACGGTCATCGACCCGGCCTGCGGGTCCGGCCACATGCTTACCTATGCGTTCGACCTGCTCTACGCCATCTACGAAGAGGAGGGCTACGCGCCCTCCGAGATTCCCGAGTTGATCCTCACCCGCAATCTCTTCGGCACCGAGATCGACCCGCGCGCTGGTGCGCTGGCGGCGTTCGCCTTGACGATGAAAGCGCGTGCCGCGCATCGTACGTTCCTGAACAAGCGCGTCGTTCCAAGCGTTCGCGTCTTGGCGCCTATCTCGTTCAACTCCCACGAGCTTGACATCCTGGTCGCCAAGAACGGCGATAGGCAAGCCGAAGAAGCACTCTGGAATGTCTTTGCCTCCGCCGACACCTCCGGGTCGCTGGTGAAACCGAATCAGGACGCACTCCGCGCAGCGCGGAGAGCACTGTCTGCTGCCAATCAGAACGCGGACGAGAACGATCTCCTGACGTCCGAGCTGCTTGCGCGCGCGGACTCAGTCGTGCGGCAAGCAGACTTGCTGGCAAGGACCTACAGCGTCGCTGTGGCGAATCCGCCATACATGGGCAGCGGAAACATGGTGGCTTTGCTCGCCGCCTTCGCAAAGAATGAGTACCCACTTGCGAAGATTGATATGTACGCGATGTTCATTGATCGTTGTTTCGATCTCGTTGGCTCTGCTGGCGTCATCGCTATGGTCACTCAAGACAGCTGGATGTTCCTTGGCGCATATTCGAAGTATCGAAGCCGACTTCTGGCTCGTAGTTCTCTGATGACGCTGGCACACCTTGGAACCTCGGCATTCGACACAATTGGCGGCGAGGTGGTCTCGACCGTCGCTTTCGTGTCGGGAGCGAGTAACACCAAGCTCTCGCGCACCGTCTTCGTCCGCGCCGCTGACGTTGATGGCGGCGCCAAGGCCAGCGTCGTCAAGCAAGCTGCGTCTGGTCGTAACCCTTCCCGCGTGTGGGTGCGCAGCGTCTCCGAGTTTCTCGATGTGCCCAGCACTCCAGTCGTCTACTGGGCGACCGATGATGAGATCGCAGCTTTGCGCAGAGGGCCTTATCTGGGCGACCTCGTCCAAGCTCGTGAAGGCCTCACCACCGGAGACAACGATCGATTCCTGCGTCGCTGGCACGAGGTCTCGTTACGGCAGATCGGATTTGGAATCGATTCGACTGACGAAAGCGTCAAGAGTGGTGCGCGCTGGTTTCCCTATCAGAAGGGCGGATCGTCGCGCCGCTGGTATGGCAACTTCGACTACGTCGTCGATTGGGAAAACGACGGTGCGCGAGCCCGGGCCAACGTTGTCGAGGAAACGGGGCGCGTTCGATCCCATAACTACAACGGCGCTTTCGGGTTCAAACGGGGTTTTACCTGGTCCGGCATATCAGGCGATGGCTTTGCCGTGCGGCACGTTGATGGCGGATTTATGTTTGACGCAAAGGGCCCGATGGCGTTCGCTAACTCCGAGCCCGAACTCCTTGTCCTTGAAGGGTTCCTCAACAGTTCCACCGCGACCAAGTTCATGCGCCTGCTCGCCCCGCGACTGGACTTCAAGCTCGGGCACGTGCTGAGCCTGCCGGTCCGCGTTCGCGAGAGCGACAAGGTTGCCGAGCTCGTGTCCGAGTGCATTTTGCTTTCAAGACAAGCCTGGGATGCAAGCGAGCTCTCGGTTGAGTTCTCTGCGCCATCAGTGGTTCAAGCCAGCGATGATTTAGCTCTGGCCGTTGAAGAAGTTCAGAGAATCGAGGATGCCCGTGCAGCGTCTCTCGCCGAAGCGGAGCGAGAACTCGACAGCCTCTTTGCCGCTGCCTATCTTGGTGAGGAGGAAGCCGAGGTCGCGGCTCGACTGGTCGCTTCGAGCGGCGTGGACATCCGGAATCGCGAACATGTCGAGGACCTTGTGTCGTACGCGGTCGGCTGCATGTTCGGTCGCTATAGCCTCGATGAACCCGGCCTGATCCTTGCTGACCAGGGCGCGACAATACGGGACTATCTCGCCAAGGTGCCGCAGCCAACGTTCGCGCCTGATGCAGACAACGTTCTACCGATCGTTGATGGCGACTGGTTCGAGGACGACATTGTGGCGCGGTTCCGCCAGTTCCTGCGGGCGGCGTTCGGCGAGGAGCACTTCGAGGAGAATCTGCGGTTCGTTGAGGAGTCGCTCGGCGTCAAGGCTCTGCGGGAGTACTTCGTTACCCGTGCCGGACGATCCAAGTTCTACGACGATCACGTGAAGCGTTACAAGAAGCGCCCGATCTACTGGCTGTTCTCCAGCCCGAAGGGTTCGTTCAACGCGTTGGTCTACATGCATCGCTACACACCGTCCACGGTCTCGACGGTACTGAACGAGTACCTGCGGGAGTTTGAGTCGAAGCTGGAGGCGAACCTTCAGCACCAGGAGCGTCTCGCCGCCGGGGATGGCACACCACGCGAGAAGGCCGCAGCACTGAAGGAGTCCGAGCGGCTGCGCAATGTGCTGCTGGAACTGGGTGAGTATGAGCACGACGTGCTCTACCCACTGGCGTCGCAACAGATCGCCATCGACCTCGACGACGGGGTGAAGGTGAACTACCCGAGGTTCTACCCGGCCCTCAAGAAGATCACTGGGTTGGAGGCCGCCAATGAGTGAGATCGCTCGGAGCGGCCAGGGAGCCGAACGGGAGTTGCTCGCGCGTGCCGCAGAGGTGATCGAGGAGGGCCAGGCGGCGGCTGCCCGCCAGGCAAACCTCGCACTCACGTTGACCTTCTGGCGGCTCGGCCGGCTTGTCGGCGAGGAAGTGCTCGGCTCGGAGCGCGCTGCCTACGGCGAGCAGATTGTCGTCTCGCTGGGACGACAATTGGTGGAGCGGTACGGGCGTTCGTACGAGGAGAAGAACCTTCGCCGTATGGTCCAGTTCGCCGAGCAGTTCCCCGACGAGCAGATCGTCGTCTCGCTGGGACGACAATTGAGCTGGACCCACTTCCGAGCCCTGCTTCCCCTGAAGTCCCCAGAGGCCAGAGCCTTCTACGTGCAGGAGGTCATGGCTCAGGGGCTGAGCGTTCGAGGCCTGCGGCATCTGATCTCACGGAAGGCGTTCGAGCGCCGCGAGATCGCTAACGCGCAGTTCGTGGGCGAGACCGGCGTCCCGCGCGACGTGTTCCGCGACCCGTACCTGCTGGACTTCCTCGGTCTGGAGGACACCTTCCTCGAACGCGACCTCGAAGCAGCGATCGTCCGAGACATGGAGGCGTTCCTGCTCGAAGCGGGCAACGGCTTCGCGTTCGTCGAGCGCCAGAAGCGGATGATCATCGACGATGACGACTACCACCTCGACCTGCTCTTCTTCAGCAGACCGCTGAGACGCCTGGTCGCCGTCGAGTTGAAGATCGGCAAGTTCAAGGCCGCCTACGAGGGCCAGATGAAGCTCTATCTCAAGTGGCTTGACCGCTACGAACGGCGGGAGGGTGAGGAGCCACCGATCGGACTGATCCTGTGCACGGAGACGGGCCGCGAGCAGATCGAGCTGCTGGAGATGCACAAGGACGGGATCGTCGTCGCTGAGTACTGGACCGCGCTACCGCCGAAGGCCGAGTTGCAAGCACGCATCCAGCAGATTTATCAGGCGGCCACCGAGAGGGTCGCGAGGCGCGAGATCGAAGCGACATCGGGGCAGGAGGGCGCAGAATGAGTTCACTCAGCGCCGTCCTTCCACATCTGGAGCAGCGATTCGAGTCGCAACGGCTCGTGTTCTGGCATGACACGGAGGGAGAGTACGCTGCCGAGCTCGACACGCTTGACCTCGGCGAAGTCACGACGTTGCGCGTCGAGAACAACGAGTACGCGGTGAAGAACCGTGTGCTACATGACGATCCGACGGCCAAGTTCCTCATCTACCGAGCAGGTGGCGTCCCCGCCGGCGTCGGCAACTGGTTGCTCGACCTTGAGCTGGCCTACGGCGTGTTCACCGCCGACCGTCCGGCGCTCGTGCGACAGGACCTTGGGCTCGATGGCCCCCGAATCGACCAGGTCGTCCGCGACCACGAGAAGTTCTTCCGGGCCGCCAAGCGAGTGCAGACCCTCAAGACCCTACTCACGGCCGACGACGATGCGGATCGGTTGCGCGCCAAGATGTGCGCGGTTCTGGTTGGCCAGCGTGAGCACAGCATGCTGGAACTCACTCGCACGCTGCTGATCGAGAACGCACGCAGCGAGGCGAGCAAGTACGAAGCTCTGGTTGAGCAGGGGCTCGATGGGTTCCACTGGGCTGGGGTAGCCAAGATTTACGGCTATGAAGCGAACGAGCCCAGCGTCGATGACTTCGTGTTGTGGATGTTCCGCCAGGCCGCCAACGGGTTCGCATCGGAGGTTCCGGGTGCGCTGCGCAACATTCAGCTCGACTTCGCGAGCCTGCGCAATGACCGGCGCAGCGCCGCCGCTCTCGCGATCTTGGCGCGCCGAGCATCAGAGAGCCTGAGCTACGCGGACAGCATCGAGGACGCCGAACTCATCGACCTTGTAGGCAATGACCTCTTCGAGGATGTGGAACAAAAGGTCATCAGTCTGCTCGCCCAGGCAGTTGGCGAACGGACGATGAACGCGCGGGAGGTCTCAGAGACGATCCGTGCGCGCCAGAGCAGCATCTGGGTGGACGGGTATCGGGAGTTGTACACGGCGCTCGGCGCCGCCTCGGACCTGCTGAGCGAACTCTCAACCGCGCGGTTCGCGATAACGTCGTTCGACGAGGGCCTGGACCGCTACCGCAAGCAGTGGTTCCGCATCGACCAGCTCTATCGACAGTTCCACTTTGCCGCTCGCATCACGGAGTACGCCGGCCCGCTGGAAGCTCTCCGCGTCGAGGTTGAGAAGCACTATGCGAACCGCTATCTGTATGAGCTAGGCAACTCCTGGCAGCAGCAGGTCGACGCCGTGCAGGACTGGCGATCCGTGACGCTACGACCGCAGACCAGGTTCTTCACCGATCACGTTGAGCCGATCATCTGCAAGGGCAACCGGAAGGCCGTCGTCATCATCTCCGATGCGCTGCGCTACGAGATCGCCGATGAACTCCGCTCACGCATCCGGCAGGAAGACCGCTTCGATGCGGAACTCGACGCGATGCTGGGTGTGCTGCCGAGCTACACCCAGCTCGGCATGGCGGCTCTGCTTCCACACAAGACCCTGGCCCACTCCCGTGGTGGTGATCCCGTGCTCGTTGACGGCCAGCGTTCCGACGGAACTGCGAACCGCAACAAGGTCTTGGCTCCAGTGGGTGGGTTCGCGATCCGGGCCGAGGAAGTGTTGTCGATGCCGCGCGGTGAGCTGCGCGAACGCTACGGTGCACACCAGGTGCTGTACGTCTACCACGACCGGATCGACGCAATTGGCGACAAGGCGACCACGGAGCGGCAGGTGTTCGAGGCCGCCAACGACGCGCTGCGCGATCTGGTGGACCTGATCAAGCGGCTGACCAACGCGAACGCCACGAACATCCTCGTCACCGCCGACCACGGCTTCCTCTTCCAGGACACCGCACTAGCCGACGCCTCGTACCTCTCGACCAAGCCGCAGGGCGACGACCTGGTGGTCACCAACCGTCGATACGTGCTCGGGCGGGGCCTCAAGGACGATCCGGCCTTCCGGACGTTTGAGCCCCAACAGGTGGGGCTCAGCAGCGACCTTGAGGTACAGATTCCCAAGTCAATCCACCGCCTCAAGCTCCCAGGAGCTGGCTCACGGTTCGTCCACGGCGGAGCCTCGCTCCAGGAAGTCGTGGTGCCGGTCGTCACGGTCAACAAGAAGCGCAAGAGCGACACCCGGCCCGTCAACGTCGAGGTTCTACCCGAGACTGACAAGATCACCACCGGGCAACTTGTCGTGAAGCTCTTCCAGTCCGAGCCAGTGAGCGAGAAGGTCCAGCCGCGCACCCTGCGCGCGGGCATCTACGTCGGCGAGACCCTGATCTCAAACCAGCCCGAGCTGATCTTCGACCAGCCCTCCGACGACAAGCGTGACCGCTACCAGAGTGCACGGATGCTGCTCAGCCAGGACGCCAACGAGTTCAACAACCGCACGGTCGAGTTCCGACTCGAAGAGCAGATACCCAACACCACACAGTGGCGCGTCTACCAGCGGGCTCAGTACCTGCTCAAGCGCTCGTTCACGTCGGACTTCGATTTCTAGGGGAAGCAGCAGCCATGACGGACACCCAGAACCATCCCGGCGAAGAACCAGACGCCGCGACGAGTACACCGCAGCAGAGCGACCTCGACTACAAGATCAACCTGCTGTTCGGCGGCTCGGTCGTGCGCAAGGACCTCGTGAAAGCCGTCAAGGGCAACGCGATCGTCCCCTCCTACGTGCTGGAGTACCTTCTCGGCCAGTACGCCGCGTCCGACGACGAGGCGACGATCCAGGCCGGTATCGACGCGGTGCGCAAGATTCTCGCTGACCACTACGTACACCGCAACGAGTCCGAACTGGTGAAGTCCACCATCCGCGAGAAGGGCCGCCACCGGATCATCGACAAGGTGACCGTGACTCTGAACGACAAGCAGGACGTGTACCAGGCATCGTTCGCCAACCTGGGCCTCAGCGGTGTGATCGTCGAACCGGCGACCGTGAAGGCGAACCCGAAGCTGCTCGTCGGCGGCGTGTGGTGCATCTGCGACATCGAGTACTTCCACAGCGACGACGCTCGCGTTGTGCCGTGGATACTTGGGAGCCTGAAGCCGATCCAGATGTCGAGCTTCGACTACGAGGGCTACCTCGAATCACGCCTGGGATTCAACACGGAAGAGTGGATCGACCTGCTGATCCAGTCCATCGGGTTCAACCCCGAGATGTTCGGCCGCCGTGCAAAGCTCCTGCAGCTCGTGCGCCTCATCCCGTTCGTTGAGCGCAACTACAACCTGGTCGAGCTCGGGCCGAAGGGCACCGGCAAGTCCCACATCTACTCCGAGTTCTCGCCCCACGGCATGCTGATCTCCGGTGGCGAGGTCACCGTCCCCAAGCTCTTCGTCAACAACGCCAACGGCCGCATCGGCCTGGTCGGCTACTGGGATGTTGTCGCGTTCGACGAGTTCGCCGGAAAGAAGAAGCGCACCGACAAAGCACTCGTCGACATCATGAAGAACTACATGGCGAACAAGTCGTTCTCCCGTGGGGTGGAGACACTCGGCGCCGAAGCATCGATGGTGTTCGTGGGCAACACCTCGCACAACGTGCCCTACATGCTCAAGCACTCCGACCTCTTCGACGAACTGCCCGAGGCGTACCACGACTCCGCCTACCTCGACCGGCTCCACTTCTACATCCCCGGCTGGGAGGTAGACACCATCCGCAGTGAGATGTTCTCCGCCGGCTACGGCTTCGTCGTCGACTACATCGCCGAAGTGCTGCGGTCGATGCGCAACACCGACTACTCCGACCGCTACCAGCAGCACTTCACCCTCGGCTCAGACATCTCCACCCGCGACCGCGACGGCATCCACAAGACCTTCTCCGGCCTGATGAAGCTCATCTACCCCGATGGCAAAGCAACCCCAGCCGAGATCGAGGAACTGCTCCGCTTCGCCATCGAAGGACGCAAGCGCGTCAAGGACCAAATCCTGCGAATCGACACCACCATGGCCGCCGTCAACTTCGGCTACAGCGACACAACCGGCACCTGGCACGGCGTCACCACCCTCGAAGAAGACGAGTACCCCGACTACTACCAAGCGCGATCGCCCCAGGCCGACGACGCAGCCTCGACCGCTGAGGCTGACACCGCCGACACGGAGCCCACAACGGCGATCCAGCCATCGGACGAGCGGGCGCCTCAACTATTCGAGGGACACCGAGAGTTCCAGGAGAACCAACGCGGAGTCTCCTACGAAGCGCTGCTCATGCCGTACCTCCGCGGTGCAAGCGACATCACCATCGTCGACCCCTACATCCGGCTGCCGCACCAAGGGCGCAACCTCGTCGACCTGCTCGCTCTACTGGCAGCCTCCAAAGACCCCGCCGACGAAATCACCGTCACGCTCGTGACCAAGGAAGTCCGAGGCGAGTACGGGCAACAGCACCTCCTCATGCTCAAGGACATCCAAGACAGCGCCGCCACCGCAGGCATCCAGTTCACGGTCACCTGGGACGAAACCATCCACGACAGGTCAATCCGCACCGACCACGGATGGAAGCTCCTCCTTGGCCGAGGACTCGACATCTTCCAGAAGGGCTCCGGCAGCCCGTACGACCTCGGCTCCCGACGCCAAGAGTTCCGCCAGGTCTTCGCGTTCGGCATCACCTACATCAACGAAGGCAACGGTGGCTCATGACCGACATCAGCATCAACGGGATCCCACATAGACCCGTGTTGGGCAACTCTGATGACAGCCTCAGTCCGGAGCGCCTTCGTACGATCGTTCAGGACTCCCACCTGAGTTTCCTGATTGGCGCAGGTACTCCTTCATCGTTCTTCGGTCTGCTTGGAAACGTGGAAGAGGCGCTGACGGAACTCGCTGAATCAACTGCGGACAACGACCTGAAGACGGTCGTCCGGGCGTCCATTTACGCATACTTCTTCGACTCAGTACTCGTGCCGAATCTAAAGGTCGTTGAGCGCCATGCTGACGCAGAATCCGTTCTGACCTCGTACGCCAAGTTCCTGCGGACTATCAACCGCATTCTTCTCAAGCGTCACAGCTCCATACTTGCCAGGCAAGCCAACATCTTTACGACGAACATCGACATGGTTTTCGAGGTCGCAATGGAGCAGATGGGGCTCGACTTCAGCGATGGCTTCAGCGGCAAGATTCGACCTCGATTTGACCTTGGCGATTTCAACACCATCCGCCTCCGCATGTCTAGCAGGTTCGAGCAGCGATCAGAGGTGCCGGTGTTCAACCTCTTGAAGCTTCATGGCTCGGCCGCATGGCGCCACGAGATTGGAGTCGCGGGACGGACCGAGATAACGTTCGACCACGGACTGACTGTCGTCTCCGAGGTCAAGACGGCGCTCGCTGCAGCACGTGAACACCTCATCGCAATCAGCAGCCCGGCCGAGGTGGATGCGACAGACCTCGTCGCGAAGGCAACCTCGGGACCAATGCCTGACGCAGTTCGCGGATTCGTCACCGCATACGACAAGCTCGGCATTGTCAACCCTGACAAGCGGAAGTTCGCCACAACTGTCCTGAACGAGACCTACTACGAGTTGATCCGCCGATTCGCTAATGAGTTGGAGAAGGAGAATAGTGTCCTGTTCGTTCACGGTTTTTCCTTCCGAGATGAGCACCTCCGTGACGTTGTGCTGCGTGCCGCTCGCGCGAATCCGACACTCCAAGTGATTGTCTTCTGCTACGGCCGGGCCGATCGTGCGGAGTACCAGAAGCTGGTCCCCGACATCGACGTCAAAAACAGCAACATTCTCTTCATCGTTCCCGCGGTTCCCGAGGACGGTAATGACGAGATCAAAGCGACTCTCGACGCTGTGACCCGCGACTACTTCGCTCCGATCATTGCGGACAAGTTCGCCGAGCCGGACCAGCGGATCGAGCTTGGTATCCGTATCTCGTCGGGCGAGAACGCTGATGCTTGAGGGCGACGCTGTTGAGCAGGAAGATGTCTTCCGGGTTGGTCGCGTCGTCTCGGTCGAGGGAAGGCAGGTTCACGTGGCCGTCGACAAGCTCAAGAACGGCGCGCACCTGCTCTTTCAGGGCGGCATCGTCCGCAACGTCGCGGTCGGAGGCTACCTCAAGATCACCAAGGGGTTTTCGGAACTGATCGCCAAGGTCGACGGCGAGCTCATCGAACAGGATCGCAGCGCGTCCCCCATCTACAAGCGCGGAGTCGATCCGATGAACCGCCGGCTCCAGGTCAGTCTGATCGGGTATATCGAGGGCGGGCGCTTCGAGCGGGGAGTACGAGAGCTGCCTCTCCTCGACAACGAGTGCTTCATCCTCACGGAGGCTGAGTTTGGACTCATCCACTCCTTCGTCGAAGATTCAGACACGCCCATCGAGGTGGGTGTCCTCGCGATGGAACCGACACAGAGCGTGTCCGTGGGTGTGAACTCCATCTTCGCGAGCCACGTTGGAATCTTCGGCAACACTGGCAGCGGCAAGTCGTACACGCTGGCCAAGCTCTACCACGAACTGTTCGCGCGATACGGCGCATTGGATACCTTCCGCCAACGGTCACAGTTCGTTCTGATTGACTTCAATGGGGAGTACCTCAACCGCGACGCTTCGGGCGGGGACAACCGCTCCACTTCTGTGATGACGAGTGATGCGAATAAGCGCGAGTACGCGCTAAGCACTCGTAGCGGTAGTGGTCCACGTCTACCGCTTCCATCGAACGCGGTCAGCGACCTCGCCTTCTGGACGGTACTCCTCGACGCCACAGAGAAGACACAGGCCCCATTCCTCGCGCGCGTCCTCAACAGCGACTACTGGGATCGACGGCTCGCAGACCCCAACGACCTTTCGACCGTTCTTGGCGACATGGTCCTCCGCGCCACGAAGAGCAGCGACAAGTCCGTCGACCGACAGACGCTACTGAACCTCCTGGCTGAGGTCCAGACCTGTCTCGGCTCGACGGCACCCCAAGAGTTGGCCGCCGTGATCGAAGATTTCCAGACGAACCTCCATTACAACGCGACGCAGGGAAAATTCTTCTGGGGAGAATGGACCAACTACGTCGATCCCGATCATTCAACCTGGGAGTCACTGACGAAGGACAAGATCGTGGCTCTCCCGATCGACTTTTCGACGATCGAGCCGGGGATCGACCTGATTCGCTTCAAGATCGTGCTCCAGTACTACAACGACATCATCAGTGGCTTCTCCAACCGCGAGCACCTGTCGCCTCTGATCAAGCGTCTTGAAACCCGAGTGCCCGACATCAAGAAGCTGATCACGGTTGAGGACGACGGCGACCAGTACGATGCGCCCTTGACGGTTGTGTCGCTGCGTGATGTCAACTTGTCGATGCGCAAGGTGATCCCGATGCTGCTGTGCAAGCATCTCTACGATCTAAAGAAGGAGACAGACCCAACCAACGCGCGGTACCTAAACCTCATTATCGACGAAGCTCACAATATATTGTCCTTGGAATCATCACGCGAGAGCGAGGCTTGGCGCGACTACCGACTTGAGACGTTCGAAGAGATCGTCAAGGAGGGCCGCAAGTTTGGGGTGTTCTTGACGCTGGCCAGCCAGCGCCCCCACGACATCTCACCGACGATCATTTCGCAGCTCCACAATTACTTCCTTCACCGTCTTGTGAACAATCTCGATGTGCTGGCGATTGAGAAGGCGGTCTCCTATCTGGACCGGGTGTCCTTCGAACAGTTACCCATCCTTCCAAGAGGCGTCTGCGTGGTCGCTGGCGTATCAGCGCAGGTGCCGGTGATCGTGAGGATCAGCCCTCTTGCACCGGAAACGGAGCCCAACAGCCGGACGATGTCTATCGCTGCCGATTGGCTGAGGCCCTTGGAAGAAGCGCCGCTCTCAGCGCTGGATTCTCCCGAAGCGCTCGGAGACGACGCTCCACCATTCGCCCAGCCGGAGTCCGAACCCTCTCCCTGGAGCAGCGAAGACCCGCCGTTCTAGGCCTTTGGACCCACGAGGGATCGGAGGGCTGAGCACGCTTGAAGCGGAAGCACTCCGTTTCCGAGGGCGGTGATCTGCTGGTTCTGCGTCAGCTCGCCAGCATCAGTGACCCATCCGGCCGGTAGCCCCATGAGCCACTCGACGAACGCTGGCGCGGGGCGAGGTCCGTCGGTGTCGTTCAGGAGCGCCGGGGCCGGGGCGGGGCGTCCGGTGATGTGTTCTCAGCGGGCGATGGCGTCGGCGTAGCGTCCCCAGCGTTGAACAGTCCGTCGATCAGGGACCACAGTGTCTCCGACTCGCGCCTCTTGGTCGGTGAGCCATGCGGTCCGTGGAGAGCGAAGTCGATGATCTGGTGCGAGAGCGCGATCGTCCCTCGCCTTGCCCGTACCTGGTCGAGGGTCTCGCCGCCGCGTGAGGAGTCGGTCGCGAGTGGGGTGCGGAAGCGTGCGGTGGGCGAGGATGAAGATGCGGAGGCGGTGGTGAGGAGCGCCGACAAGGGAAGCCGGTAGGCCGATCCATCGTGCATCCAGCCGCAGGTCGGCCAGATCGCCGAGAACGGCGCCGTGAGCCCGTAGAGGTCGAGCTGCGTTGTCTCCCAGATGCCACGGGTCGGGTTCCAGCTCGCGAACGGCTGCGCCGTCGGGGGTTGCGTCGCCGGGGTTGCGTGAGTCATTCCGGTCTCCTTCTGTGGTCGGTCGCGTCGCTGGGGAGGACAGCAGCCCTCGGACGTTCTCGATGACGACCCATTCGGGTTTGAGTGTGTCGATGGCTTCGGCCATGTGCGCCCACAGGCCGGAGCGGGTGCCGGGCGCGAGGCCTGCGCGTTTGCCGACGGTGGATACGTCTTGGCAGGGGAAGCCGCCGATGAGGATGTCCACGGGCTCGACCTCGTGCCAGTTGATGGTGGTGATGTCGCCGAGGTTCGGGACGCCCGGCCAGTGGCGCGAGAAGACGGCGGAGACGGGTTCGTTGAGTTCGGAGAACCACACGGTTTCGGCGTTGAAGGCGTGTTCGGCGGCGAGGTCGAGGCCGCCGTAGCCGCTGAACAGCGACCCGATCTTGAGTCGCGGCGGCTGGTCTTCCTTGTCGTGCATGAGGGCTCCGAATGACGGGCGACCCCGACTCCAGTTCTTTGAGTTCTGATGCCGGGCTGGTCACCTGTCAGGTGCACGAGCAGGCCACGCCTTGCTGCCCTCATCACGTCGGGCCTCACCGTCACTCGAACGCCCGCCGTACCGATTCCGACTACCCAGGCCGTTCGTCTCTCGGACCCACCTCCTGAGAGGACACGCCTCTTGCAGGTCGAGGTAGAGCCCCTGGGCAGTGGCGTTCGGGAGCGGTTCTCTGGTGCTCACCTGCTCGTCAGGACGGGAGGCAGCGATGACGGTTTCGATGCGCGTGATGAGCGCGGGCGATGGCTACAAGTACCTGCTGAAGACCGTCGCGGCCGCCGACGGAGACCGGTCTCTCTCGACGCCGCTGACCCGCTACTTCATCGAGGAAGGCACCCCACCAGGCCGGTGGCTCGGCAACGGCGTTGCTTCGCTCGGCAAGGGCGAGTTGGTCGTCGGCGACTGCGTCTCCGAAGACCAACTCCAGCTCCTCATGGGCTCTGGCTGCGATCCGATCACCGGCAAGCAACTCGGGCTCGCATTCCCCGCTTTCAAGACGACAGAGCAGCGGATCGAGGCCCGGATCGCGAAGCTCGATGCCACGCTGACGCCTGGCGCGAAGGGTGAGGCCGTCGCGCTGATCGTGGCTGAGGAGAACGCGCGGGCTGGGCGTCGTGCGGTGGCCGGGTTCGACTTCACGTTCTCGATCCCGAAGTCCGCCAGCGTGCTCTGGGCCGTCGCTGATGCAGGGGTGCAGGCGATGATCGGGGCTGCGCATCACCGTGCGGTTGCGGAGGTGGTTGCGTTCATGGAACGGGACGTTGCGGCTACCCGTACCGGTGCAACCGCAGGTGACGGGGCCGTTGCGCAGGTCGATGTCGAGGGGCTGATCGCGACCGCGTTCGATCACTTCGACTCCCGCGCGGGCGACCCCCACCTCCACACCCATGTCGTCATCAGCAACAAGGCCAAGACGAAGCTCGATGGGAAGTGGCGCTCACTGGATGGCAGGCCGATGCACGCTGCCGTCGTCGCGCTCTCGGAGCTGCATGAGGCGGTGTTCGCGGACCACATGACCCGCATCTTCGGCGTCGAATGGGAGGCCCGCGACATGGGCCGCGACCGCAACCCTGCCTGGGCGATCACCGCCGTGCCGGAGACCCTGGTGAGCGAGTTCTCCAGCCGCGCGCGCCATATCGACATCGAGACCGACCGGCTCATCGACGAGTACGTCGCCGCGCGCGGTCGCCGCCCAACACCAGCAGCGTTGATGAAGCTCCGCGCTCAGGCCACGCTCTCCACGCGACCGGACAAGCAGGTCCGGTCTCTGGCTGATCTGACCGAGGAGTGGCGAACTCGAGCCACCACGGTCCTTGGCCGGGATGCGACCCGGTGGGCGATGGACGCGACTGACAACGACGGACCGTTGTTGCTGCGTGCCGACGACATCCCTCTTGACGTGATCCGCGACATCGGCCGATCCGTCGTCGAAACAGTTGGTGAGAAGCGTTCGACCTGGCGCCGGTGGAACCTCATGGCCGAAGCCGCGAGGCAGACGATGGGCTGGCGCTTCGCCACCATGAACGACCGCGAATCGGTGATCGCGATGGTCACCGACGCCGCCCAGCTCGCATCCCTTCGGCTCACACCGCCCGAGCTCTCGCTCTCGCCAGTCGTGTTCCGGCGCGACGACGGCACCTCGGTGTTCCGTCCGGTCAACTCCGCGGTCTTCACCTCCGAGGGCCAGCTCGCTGCGGAAGACCGGCTGCTCGACCGCTCCCGTGACCTCACTGGCCCGACCGTCACCCTCGCGACCGTCGAGAAGATCGCCCGCAAGCCCGACGCGGACGGGCTGGTGTTGGGTGAGGATCAGGCCGAGGCGTTGACGCGGATCGCAGTGTCGGGTCGGGTGCTCGACGTGCTCGTCGGTCCCGCCGGGGCGGGCAAGACCACCGCGATGAACGCGCTCCGCCGTGCATGGGAAGCCGAGCACGGCAAAGGCTCCGTGGTCGGGCTCGCCCCGTCGGCGGTGGCCGCGCAGGTCCTCGCCGACGATCTCGGGATCGCCACCGAGAACACCGCGATGTGGTGGCAAAACCACCTCACCAAAGGGCACACCTTCACCGCCGGGCAGTTGGTCATCGTTGACGAAGCCTCCCTGGCCGGCACTCTCTCCCTGGACCGGATCACTGGCCTCGCTCAACAGACGGGTGCGAAGGTGCTGCTCGTTGGTGACTATGCCCAGCTTCAGTCGGTGGATGCCGGGGGTGCGTTCTCGATGCTCGCCCACGACCGCACTGACACTGTCGAACTCATTGATGTCCACCGCTTCCACCAGCCGTGGGAGAAGCTCGCCTCCCTCGACCTGCGCCACGGCCACACCACAGTGATCGACACCTACCTCGCCCACGGCCGCATCCAAGACGGCGACACCGAGACCATGACCGACGCCGCCTACACCGCCTGGCTGGCCGACCGAGACGCCGGACACATCACCGTCCTGATCGCCGAAACCCGCGAACAAGTGACCGCGCTCAACGAACGCGCTCGCGCTGACCTCCTCATCGACGAGACCCTCACCCAGGATCAAGAGGTCGAGCTGCACGACGGAACCCATGCGGGCATTGGGGACACCGTCATCACCCGCCACAACGACCGGAAGATCACGGCCGGCAACGGCAACGACTGGGTGCGCAACGGCGACATCTGGACCATCACCGACGTTCGAGGCGACGGCAGCCTCACGATCCGCAGACCAGGCCGCTCCTACGGTGGCGCGATCGTCCTGCCCTCCGCATACGTCGCCGAGCATGTCGATCTCGGATACGCCATCACCGCACACCGAGCCCAAGGCGTCACCACCGACACCGCTCACGTGCTGGTCGAGCCGACCGCGACCAGGGAGAACTTCTACGTCTCCATGACCCGAGGCCGAGCCTCGAACCACGCCTACGTGATCCTCGACCGTGCCGACGATCACCAGCAGCCGCACCCCGGCGATGACCCGAACGCGTCCAGTCGCAGCGTCTTGACCGGAGTGCTCCAGCACGTCGGCGCAGAACTGTCGGCCCACGAGACGATCAAAGCCGAGCAGGAACAGTGGAGGTCGATCGCGCAACTCGCCGCTGAGTACGAGACCATCGCCGCGGCCGCACAACACGACCGCTGTGCATCCCTCGTCCGCGCGTCCGGCCTCACCGTCGAGCAAGCCCAAGCCGCGGTTGAGTCCGAAGCCTTCGGCCCTCTCACCGCAGAACTCCGCCGCGCCGAAGCCAACCACCACGACATCGAGACCCTGCTGTCACGCCTCATCCAGGCCCGCGGCTTCGCCGACGCCGACGACATCGCCGCCGTCCTCCACTACCGAGTTGCCCGTGCCACCGCACACCCCGCCGGATCAGGACGAGCCCGCAAAGCGCCCAAGCTAATCGCAGGGCTCATCCCACGCGCGAGAGAAGTGCGTGACGGTGAGATGCGAGCCGCGCTCGACGAACGAGAAGCACTCATCGAAGCCCGCGCAGATGCCGTCCTGGACGCCGCTCTCACCGACAAGGCACCCTGGACGAGAGCACTTGGTGCATCACCCAGCGATGCACGGCGAGCAGAAGTATGGCGGAAGGCGGCGAGGGTGGTCGCCGCGTACCGAGACCGCTACCGCATCACCGACGAGCCGCCGCTCGGAGCACCGCCCGTGTCCGAGGCGCAGAGGATCGACGCTGCCCGAGCGCGTTCCGCAGTCACGCAGGCCGCCGAAGCCGCTGGTGCCCGCGCGCAACGTAGCGAGCCTCGACCTGTCTTGCAGAGGTCACTCGGTCCCTCGCTGTGACCTGAGCCCGAGGCAGTGTCGGAGCGGCGACATAGAATAGTTACATGGGTGTAGTTCGTGCAAATCCGTCAGATGCCGCTGGCGACGTGCCGCGTGCTCTGCACGAAGTCAGCACCCAACTCCGGCCCGAGCTGGACTCGGGCCGGTTCCAGATACTGGCTCTGGATGGTGGCGGCGCTAAGGCGCTCTTCACCGCCCATGTGCTCGCCAGGCTGGAGCAGGACCTCGGCATCAGCATCAGCAACTCATTTGATCTGATCGCAGGGACCTCAGCAGGCGGGATCGTGGCGCTCGGACTGGGGGCGGGCCTCACACCGGGCGAGATCGTCAGTCACTACGAGGCGCTGGTAAAGACCGTCTTCCCAGTTTCGCGGAGACGACTTTGGCGGCGGCCGCGCCAGCTGACCGCGCCGATCTATGACGGTGACGTGCTGCGATCGGCACTGACGGAAGTGCTCGGGGATCGAACGCTCGGCGAAAGCACGAAGCGCCTAGTCATCCCATCGTGGGACGTCCAGCGTGGCGCCGTGCACATCTTCAAGACTCCCCATCACATCAGATTGACCCGGGACTGGCGCATTCCGATGGTCGACATCGCGATGGCGACCTCGGCGGCGCCAATCTACTTCCCGGCCGCACGCGTAGACGGGCAGCGCCTTATCGACGGCGGGGTGTGGGCCAACAACCCCTCCGTCGTCGCCATCGCTGAGGCCGTGAGCATGCTCAACGTGCCACTGGGATCGATCAGCGTCCTCAACGTGGGCACCATCGACCAACTCACAAACCACCCCAAGCGACTTGACCGCGGTGGGCTGTTCAACTGGGCGAAGCCGATCGCGCCACTCATTCTCAACGCCGGGAGCCGAGGAGGACAAGGCATCGCAGAGCATCTGATCGGTAGGTCCGCCTACACCAGGTTCGACGCGCGAGTCCCAGGCGATCTGTATGCACTCGACTCAGCCGACCCACACGACCTTGCCGGTCTCGCGGCGTCCGTCAGTCGCGAACTCAGCCCCATCTACACCGAGCGGTTCGCGACTCATCGCGCACCCGAGTACACATCCTTGATCGGAGACCCACATCGCGGCGACCCGACCAGCAAGTCGATCACGGAGGTCTCCGATGAAGCTCACTGACTACTTCAATGTCCTGCTCAAGGACACCGTCAACCTCGGCCAGGTAAAACTGGATCTACTTGACTCGCGAGTTGAGTCGGTCTACAAGGCACTAAAGGCCGACGATCAGATCGGCTCGCTCATCCAGGGCAAGACGCCCCAGGGTTCATGGGCTCACAGGACCATCATCAACCCCGTCGGCAACAACGAGTTCGATGCGGACTTCATGCTCAACGTGAGCGAGAACCCGGACTGGGCTGACGACCCCAAGCAGTACATCGAGGCGGTCTACGCGGCGCTGCACCGGCATAGCACCTACGGGAACATGCCGCACTCACGGAAGTGTCGCTGCGTTCGGCTCGTCTACGCGAACTCAATGCACCTGGACATCGTTCCGCATCTGAACCTCGCCGACGGACGCGAGGTCATCGTGAACCGTGACGACAACGACTGGGAACTGACCAACCCTCAGGGGTTCACGGATTGGATGAAGGAGAAGGATTCGCTTGCGAAGGGCAACCTCCGCAAGGTCATCCGACTGATGAAGTACCTGCGGGACCACAAGAACTCCTTCACCGGCACTCGCTCCATACTGCTGACGACGCTGCTCGGCGAGCAGGTCACTGCGCTGCGCACGCTGATCGATCCGAACTACTACAGCGACGTCCCGACCGCACTCCTGCACATCGTCAACGACCTCGACGCCTGGCTTCAAGACCGCCCGACCAAGCCGTCCATTCCGGACCCGTCTGGGTCCGGTGTGACGTTCGACCATCGGTGGGAGCAGTCCACCTATAGCTACTTCCGAGACCGCATCCATGTCCACGCCGCGGAGATCACGGAGGCGTACGAGGAGGAGAACAAGGAGCGCAGCATCGAACTATGGCAGGGCATCTTCGGTGACGGCTTCAAGGCACCGACCACGGCGTCTAGCAACTCGAAGTTCCCGGCAGCAACTCCAGCAGCCGCTTCCACCGTGGGGCGGTCTGGTCGCGCAGGATGAGCCGCCACCACCGGGCCACGCTGTCGGCCTGGCAGAAGCAACTCGTTGACGAACTGAAGGCGCTCACCAGGGGGCACTCCGGTGAGGTCCGGATCGTTCAGCAACCTCAACTCGACCCGGTCGGCGACGCCTCTCTCCGAATCCGACTTCATACCGCAGACATCCCGCGCTGCCCGGGCGGGCTGACACTCGGCGACGACGAAGAGTTCATCGTCAGGATTCACGCCTCGCTGTTCCTGCCTCCGAGTATCGAAGTTGACCACGCTCGCTTCCTCGGGTTCCCGCACGTCCTCCAAGGCCAGCGGCTCTGTATCTACCTCGATCCCTCGCGCGAGTGGCGCCCATCCGATGGGATGGCCGGGCTCCTCAGCCGACTGTGGCAATGGCTCACTGACGCCGCTGGCGGAGTGTTCGACGCCTCGACCGCGATGTATCACGCAGTCGGTGGCGTGCTTCACCACGCGGTCGACACGCCCACCATCGTCGTCCGCGAGTCAGGACCGACGAAACCGCGACAGATCGCTCAGCTCATCCGTCGCTCAGCTCATCGGTACGATCTCACGTACTCGACCGGCGGGGATGGACTTCGCGCGCCCGTCTTCACGCTCGCCAGCGACCTGCCCTTCGGCGCGGCCTCGACTTTCGCGCTCTTTCTCACACTGCTGGACGATCCGTACCTCGATCGAGTCGAAGGACGCCCACCACGAGTGTCACCTCAGTCGCCCGCGTTCATGACCTCCCTACTTTCCAGTAGTCTGCGGAACGCCGATGGCAGCGGGCAGTACTTTGTGCTTGCTGTACCCCACCCTGCAGGTGGGCCGCATCACCTGCTCGGCGGTCGCCTTCCTGCCACGATCGCCGATGCCCTGCGACGCATCGCCCGGAGGCATGGCACCGCAATCAACCTCGATCCAGCGATCATCAACGCCGACATCCCCATCGAATGGTGCAACATGTCAGACGAACGAGAAGCAGTTACTACCCGACGCGACGACAACCGTCCTGTCAACGGATTCCAGGGGAAGTCTGTTCATGTCTGGGGGTGCGGTGGTCTGGGGTCATGGGTGGCTGAGTTCATTGCGCGCGCTGGAGCCACCCACATCACTGTCTGTGACCCCGGCGTCGTCACTGGCGGACTTCTCGTGCGACAGAACTACACGGAGGCCGACATCGGTCGGACGAAGGCCGACGCTCTGGCTACGCGGCTTCGGGCGGTTCGTGATGACCTCAGCGTCACTGTCGCCGAGGGGAGCATGCCCGATTCGGTTGATGCCCTCGCGGCTGATCTCATCGTCGATGCGACCGTGAGCCACAGCGTCACGACCTGCCTCGACGCGCTTGCTGGTGTGGAGCGGAAGGCTGTCATCGCTCAGGTGGCTACGGACGCAGGCTCCGGGACCGTCGGCATCGCCAACATCTGCGCACCCGATTCCGAGCTCACGCCATCTGCTATCGACGAGCGCGCAGGGAATACCGTACTCGCTGAAGGTGGACTTGAGCTCTACCATCCGCTATGGCAAGAAGCGGCCGACGGTGACGAACTGATCCCAACGCGAGGGTGCTCCGTACCCACCTTCCACGGTTCAGCCGCAGACCTCGCCGCCGTGGCTGCAACGCTCGTGAACATGATCGGCCTCCACCTACAGCAGACACCGCCTATCGTCTCGGGAACGCACCTCATCGCTCTGCCTCACGCGCCATCGGGGCCAAGGCACCACTTCGTTCCGCTCCCGGCGGACAATCCTAGGTAGCGGTCGCCCGATCTGCCGCGCGTCCTCGCCGTTCGCGAGCCGACGCTAGGGGGCGCAGCCTGGACGCCAGACCCGGGCGCCCCCTTTCCAATACCACTGCACCGACGTAGGCTTGAGGTTGAGGCGGATTTCTCCTTACCTTTGGGCCGTTCGCGGCAGACCTTCGGGTCGCTCTCCACGCACCGTCTCGACGAAGCAGGCGCGTGTTGAGAGGAGCCCATCATGATCCGCCTACTGTGGACCACGAGCATCGAGGTCCGATACTTCCTCCGGCGCTACATGCCGAGCAACATCGTCCTTGATCTGCTCCGCACAAGGCAGGGACTCAAGTGGGGCATCCCAGCGATGCTCCTGGCTGTTCCCTACGTGGCTGTCGCCCACTGGTGCACCACCCTCATCGGCGACGGCGGCCCCGGGTGGCTTCACCTCGTCGTGTTGGTCTGCATATGGAACGCGCTCAAGATGACGCTCTTCGGTCCAATGAGTCTCGTGATGCTCGTGAAGGTTCGCGCTCGCGAACGCCGTGCGCGGCGTCAGCGCGAGAGTGGCGGCGCGGCAGCGCTGCCCGAGTTTGCTCGCAGTGAGCACTGACCTCGGGTGCCAGCCTGCCGCACTGGGTAGATCATCCCTAAAGGGTCCGTGCGGGCTCGGATGCGGACCGTCGAGCCTGACCCCCGCCAAGTTCCGCTCGCAACGCCGACGCCTGACGCGAGCCCTGGTGTTCCGCGAGACCCGAAAGGTCTGCCGAATCGGCCACCAGCCACGCGACGCCGGTCTGCAACAGACTGTGCGGTCCCGCACTCGATGCGCTCGTCACCGGCCCGGGGACTGCTCCCACTCCTCGACCCAGCTCCGAGGCGCGATGCGCCACCGCCAGCGAGCCCGAGCGGAATCCGGCCTCGACAAGAACCGTCGCCGACGAGAGCGCCGCCATCAAGCGCGCCCGAGCGATGAAGCGATGTCGGGTTGGAACAGTACCTGGCGGAACCTCGCTGACCAGCACCCCATCTGCCACGCGGTCGAGAAGGTCGCGGTGCCCAGCAGGGTAAGGCCGGTCAACCCCGTTGGCGAGAACGGCGATGGTATCGCCGCCGGTTGCGAGAGCAGTCTGATGTGCAACTCCTTCGATCCCGTAGGCACCCCCGGCAACGACAACTCGGTCGTCAGCAGCGACGGAGGCAGCGAGCTCGCGAGCTACATGATCCCCGTACGAGGTAGACGCCCGCGCTCCGGTGATCGTCACGAAGTCGCGCAACGGACGAGACAGGAAGGAGGACGCGCCGCGAACCCACAGCACGTACGGTGCAGCTTCCCCCAAGTCGTTGAGGGCACCGGGCCAATGAGCGTCGCCGGGGATCAGGGCTCGGACTCCTGAGGCCGGCGTTGAGGGCTTGTGATGCGAGGTTGGCGCCTCCCACTGTGAGGTCGCGGCTGGCGTCGGCCTTCAGTTGTTGTACGGCGGTGGTGTCGAAGGTGCGTTCGATGCTGGTGTTGGCTGTCTGTGCCGTCGCCAGGGTTGAGGAGTAGACGATCTTGCGTGGCGCTTTCCAGACGTCGGAGAACTCCGCGGTGAGGGACGACTGTGCGGCCAGGGCGGGCAGGGTCTCCCAGGGGGCCATCGTCTCGTACAGGCGGCGCCCGTAGAGGAAGGTCCCCACGGTTCGCAACAGGCCGATGTACGCAGTGAACACGTCGTCGTCCATCGATCCGAAGTCGTAGACGCCGTGCCGGTCCTCGAAGTAGCCGTCGAGGGACACGTTGTTGATGTAGATGAGCTTGGCCATGTCCTACACCTCGACCTGTGCGGCACCGGCGCGGGCGAGCGCGACGTCGAGTTTGGCGAACGCTTCTCGCCACCCTTGCTCGGCCGACGCCGCGATACGGCCGGGGAGCCACTGGCGGATCTCGATGCGGGTGCGGCCGTCGGCTTCGTCGTGGAACTCGACTCGCAGGCCGGTCTCGAACGGCTCGATGCCGTCCTGGAGCCGCCCGGTGACGCGCATGACCCCCTCGATGAACTCGTTCTCGGCGACGTCCGCCAGGTCGAGCTGGACGTGGACGCGTAGATCTGGCCTCGGGCCTCGTTGTGCGGGGTGCCCGGCTCGACGGCGGCGAACGCGTCGGCCCAGTCACGGGGCGAGAGGGTGGCGCTGCCCCAGGGGGTCTCGACCTGTACGTGATCGGTCGGGGGCTCCTCGTAGAGCGCGACAGCGGGTTCGATCGCGGCGACCATGTCGGTGCGGGCCTTCAGGTCGGCGACGGCCGGGTCGGGTTCTGGCGCAGCCGTGGATGCCTCGGGGACCAGGTCGGTCAGGGTGGCGACTTGGACCCCGTCCTCGCCGAGGCTGGGCAGCACGTCGGCGATGTACGACAGGTAGGGACGGTGCGGGCCAAGGACCAGCACTCCGGACCCGCCGCGGGCCAGTCGCGGGTCGGCATACAGCAGGTAGGCCGCGCGGTGCAGCGCGACGACGGTCTTGCCCGTCCCCGGGCCGCCGTCCACGAGCAGCGGGCCGTGGGCGTCGGCTCGGACGATGGCGTCCTGGTCGGCCGCGATCGTGCCGAGGACGTCCTGCATCCGGGGGGTGCGGGCCTGGGCCAGGCTGGCCAGCAGCGCCGAGTCACGATCGGGGGCGAGCCCGCGGGCGCTACCCGGTGTGAAGAGCTCGTCCCAGTAGTCGACGATCTGGCCTCCTGCCCAGCGGTATCGGCGCCGGCTGGCCAGACCCATCGGCTGAGCCAAGGTGGCCGCGAAGAACGGTCCGGCGGCCGGGGAACGCCAGTCCACGAGCAGCTGCCCGCCGGTGGTGTCCTTGATCCCGACCCGCCCGACATAGACGACCTGGCCGTCGGTGGTGACCATCCGGCCCAGACACACATCGAGCCGGTAGCGTCCCAGCAGCCGCAGGCGCGCGGCCAGCCGTTGGGTCTGCAGGTCGCGTTCGAGCAACTCCTGCCCGGCCCGGGCGGGAGCCTGCCGGAGCTGGTCGAGCTGCCGTTTCAGGTCGGCGGTCATCTCGTCCAGGGCCGCAGCCATGGCTGTGAAGTGGGCCTCGTCGGCCCCGGTCAGATCGTCGCCTGCCTTGGCGGCCAAACGGGTGGGCAGGTCGAACACGGGCGGCGCCGTCAACGGGTCTCCTTCACAACATACGACAGGTAAGCCGAGCCGGTCACGGGCGCGTGGTCCCCTCCGTCGCCGACTCCTCGGCGACGGGGACCACCGAGGAGGCCGTCACCCGGTGGGCCTGAGGTGCGGGGATGCCGCGAAAGACGACCAGGGCGAGCAGGCCGGCGGCGAGCATGAGCGCAGTCGGCAGCCAGGCGACGTCACCGAAGGCCGCCGCGACCTGCGGGCCGACCTGGGCGCGGGCGGTCGGGGACAGTGCGGCCAGCTCGGCGACGGTCGCTGGCCCCGTGGGCAGACGCACCCCGAGCCGGGCGGTGAGCAGCACCGAGACGGCGGCGACGCAAGCTGCTGCGGCGATTTGGGCGCTTACCTGCAGCGCGGTGGTGGCAGAGGGGACCTGCGGGCCGGTGAGGTGGCGGACGGCGGTGGTGGAGCCGGGCATGATGACGAACGCCGACCCGAGGGAGTGCAGTGCCCACAGGGCCGCGATCATCCAGGTGGCTGCGCCGGCGGTGAACGCGATGGCGAGGCCGGCTTGGGCGAGCAGGGAGAGCGCGATGCCGGCGCCGATGACCTGTAGCGGGGTGCGGCTGTCGATGAGGGTCCCAGAGGATCGGATCACCGCGGCGGCCACGACTGCGGCCGGGGCCATGAGCAGGCCAGTCGTCAGGGCGGGCTCGCCCTGGGCGACCTGCCAGTACAGGGGCATGAGGATGAGCCCGGCCATGGTGGCCCCCGTGTACAGGAACAGGACAGCGGCCGCCCCGCCGACCAGCCGGTCACCGAACAGTCGCAGGTCCAGCAACGGTGCCGGGGCCCGTAGCGCATGGACCACGAACGCGGTGATGAGGACCGCGCCGACCGCGAACAGGACAACCACGGTGGGCGGGAGGGCGCCTGGGGTCATGAGCGAGGTCCCCAAGACCAGGGCGGCCAACGCGGGAGGCAGCAGCGCCAGGCCGCGCCAGTCCAGCCGGCCCTGTGGGGTCGCCGTTAGTGCGGGCAGGTTCCGCATGCCTAGCCCTATGGCGGCGGCACCGATCGGCAGGTTGATCAGGAACATCCACCGCCAGGACACGGTGTCCAGCAGCCACCCGCCGAGGACCGGCGCAAGGATCGGGCCCAGCATGAGCGGCAGCCCGAGCAGCGCCATCGCCCGACCCCGCTCCGCCGGCGGCGTCGAGCCCAGCACCAGGGTCATCGCCGCCGGGGTGACCACCCCGCCGGCCAAGCCCTGCACGACCCGGAAGGCGATGAGAGACTCCACATTCCACGACGCCGCGACCAAAGCTGAGCCGGCCGCGAACACCGCGACCGCGGCGAGGAACACAGTCCGGGACGAGAACCGGTTGATCAACCACGCCGCCACCGGGAGGACGGTGGCCAAGGCCAACGCATACCCGGTGCTCACCCACTGGATGACCGGCAGCGACGCCCCCGTCGCGGCCGCCAGCTTCGTGATCGCGACGTTCACGATGGTCGCATCGACCGGCACCATGACCGCACCGAGGACCACCGTCCACACCACGGTCAGCCGAGATGGGCCAGAACGAGCCAAAGAGACAGACAAACCAATTCCTTCGTGATGGCGGGCGCAAAGGTCCCTGCTGCGGGCAATCGGACTTCCCAGGAGCTTGCGGGTCTACTCGCCTCGGCACTAGCGCCTGACGACCACGCCGCTGCAGTAGGCCTTCTCACCGAATGCCCTCCTAGCTCGGTGTCATTGGACGGGTGCAGCGCTAGGAGCGTCGGCCCTCAACCTCAGACAGAGCACCCCTCCTCCGCTCCGGCGGCAGCCCCCTGCGCACGACAGGGGAAACCACAATCGGAGGATCCTACTCCGCTTTGAGGGGATCAGGCAAGTGACACGGAGTGCTAGTCTCCGTTTATGCCGGCGAGGGAGAGCATCGAGCAGAGGGCGCCGGGTCGCGCCGACGCACGACGCAATCGGCGGCGGCTTCTGGATGCCACCATCGACCTCGTGCTCGAGGTTGGTGGCGAGCCGACCCGCGACTCCATCGCCCACCGAGCCGGGGTGGGGATCGGCACGATCTACAGGCACTTCCCCAGCCAGCAGGACCTCCTCATGGCGGTCGCACTCGACCTGCTCGACCGCGCCATCGAGGCGGGAGAAAGGGCGCTTGCCGAAACCGCCGAGGGGCAGGGCGCACTGGGACGCTACCTGCACTCCTCGATCGACGTCGGCCTGGGCGCCCTGAGCATCATCTACCCCCTACTCGAGTCACCCAGCTGGCCCGACCGCCGAGTCCGCGCCGAGGCCCTCATGTCCGCACTGGTTGACGCCGCCCGCGCCAATGGGGAGATCAACGCTGCCCGCGGGGCTGAGGAGATCGTCTATGCCGTGCTGCGCTTCGGGCGCCCATTGCCGATCGGGCTACCGCTTCAGGAGCAACGCGACATCGCCCACGCCCAAGTGGACACCTTCCTGGCCGGAATGGCGACCCACGCGCGGGTCACTGCGGCCTGAGCAACCGCCGCCACATCTCCAAGTCCCCGTTGCCGCAGCACCCGGTTCGAGCCATGTGACACATAGGGAATGCGGGACAGGTCCTCGGTGCGTTCCGCCAGCGGCAGACAGTGCCGCTCATCCCAGTCCGAGGGACGGGTGCCCGGTGTGGCCGAGAACTTCTGGCCCAAGTTCTCACACCCCTGGCGACGTGGGGTGACGGCCCACTTTTAGATCCGCGTGCTACCCATCGGCTCTGCTCGGTTAAGTGGCGGGCCGCCGCGCCAGGTGTCTGCCGAGCAGGACAACACATCCCAGCATGGCCACGAGCAACAGACTGCTCAGAACCGGAACGCTGTCCAGGGGCAGGGTGAACGCCATCACCAGGCGCGCCCCTGCGTCGATGAGGAACGCCGCGCCGAAGGCGAGGGTCATCCGGCGCATGAGAGATCGGAACCTCGGCTCGTTCTGCCATGCGTCCTCCCACTCCGTCGCGGTCGCGGCCGGCAGGAACGGCATCGTCGCGGTGAACACCGCCGGGCGTGTGGCGAGGAGCGAGCCGAGAAGCCACAACCCCACGACCACAGTGACCCAACTTCCCCGGGCCATCACGACCCGGGGATCACCGTCGAGCAGGCCAACCACGGTGCCAGCGAGCAGGAGGAGGACCACCAGGGCTGAGAGCGGCTCGACCCGCCTGGCTCGAACGACCGTGTAGATCATCCGGGCTGCACCCAGTGCGACTCCGACGAGCAGCGCTGTCGTGGGCCCGAATCCGGCTCTTCCTACCTGAGGTGGGGGTGGGCGAGTCCGCCGCCGATGAGCAGCATGCGTAGCCGGTAGTGCTCGCGGTTACGGAAGCCGCGGGCGATGCGGCGGTGGAGCTCGATCAGGCCGTTGATCGCTTCGGTGCCGCCGTTGTTGGCGCGGCCGGTGTCGAAGTAGGCCAGGAACGCTTCCCGCCACTGCTTGAGGGTCTTCCCGAGTCGCTTGATCTCCGGGATCGGGCAGGTCGGCAGGCTGGCGAGGACCTTCTCGGCGATCCGCCGGCCTTCGACCGGGCTCGTGGCCTTGTAGGCCGACCGGAGCTGTTGGGCACACAGCCAGGCGACGAGCACCTCGTCGTGACGTTCGTCGGCGGCGATCGCCTTGTCGAGGCGTGCGCGCTGGCGGTCGGTGAGCTTCTCCTGGCCGCAGCGCAGGATCATCCTGATGCCGTAGAGCGGGTCGTTCTTGCGGCCGCGGTGGCCGTGGATCTCCTGCTGGACCCGGCGCCTCACTTCGTCGACGGCCTGGGTGCCGAGGTTGACCACATGGAAGGCGTCGAGCACGGCGGTGGCGTCCTCGAGCTGGTCGTCGATGGCGTTCTTGTAGCCGTGGAACGGGTCGAGGGTGGCGACCTCGACACCGTCGCGGAAGTCCTCGCCACGCTCTTTGAGCCAGTCGCTGTAGGCCTTCCCGGACCGGCCGGGCACCAGGTCCAGCAGCCGCGCCCTAGGGTTGCCGTACTCATCGGGAGTGAGGTCGACCATCCCGGTCAGCTGCTTGGGCCCACGGCCACCATCTTCGATCGGGAACTCGCTGACGTGGTGCCAGTTGGGTCGGCCTGGGGCGCGGTGTCGGGATTGCTCCCGGTCCGTTTCCCCAGGCCGCCCGCCGAACCGGACGTGCGACTTTCACCGCATCCGGCTCTCCATGAGAGAGGGCTGGTTCAGCTGGTGGTGACAGCTGGCCGGTCCCAGGGGGTAGGAATGTGGTAGCCGCGGTAGCGGTACCTGGTCACCGGGACGCTGGCGGCGCCGGTGAACCTCTTCCCGTTGTGAGCGAGGCGCCAGGTTCCGGGCAGGCAGTACCTGCGGCGGAGTTCCGGCCATCCGAGTCGGCGGTGCTTCTTGCGTAGCCATGCCGTGATCCGCTCCCACGTGTAGGAGTCGATCGCGGCGAAGGTTGCTTTGGCCACCGCATACCGGAAGTAGTTCGCCCATCCCCGCAGCACCCGCCCGAGATAGTCCATGAGGTATCCCGGGTCCTGGTGCAGGGTGTTCCTGTAGGTCATGGTCTTCACCCGCTGTCTGATCGAGGCGATCGCCTTCTTCGCGGGCAGGGTGTAGACGTACCACTTGTTGCTGCCTCGTCTCCGCATCCGTCGGATGTGGAAACCGAGGAAGTCGAACCCGTGGTCGATGTGGACCACGCGGGTCTTCTCCGGCGACAGACGCAACCCCATCGGGGCCAGCACGTCTGCCACCTCGTGACGCAACTGCTCGGCGTGTTCCTGCTGACCCTTCACCACGATGACGAAGTCATCGGCGTAACGGATCAGCCGGTAGGACGCTTTGCCGTGGTCACGGCGCCAGGCCCGCTTTCCGGCCGTGCCCATCTCATGGTCCCAGCGGCGAGTGAACTCGTCATCGAGGACTGATAGGGCAATGTTGGCCAGCAGCGGGGACAAGATCCCGCCCTGTGGGGTGCCGGTGATCGTCCCCTCGGTCGTGCCCACCGTGGTGAGCACTCCCGCTTTCAGGAACGCCTTGACCAGCGCGAGCACCCGCTTGTCACCGATCCTGCACCGGAGCCGGTCCATCAAGGCGGTGTGGTCGATCATGTCGAAACACGCCTCAATGTCGGCCTCCAGCACCCACTCATACGATTTGCTCGCGAAGTGGTGGATCTCGGCGACCGCGTCCTGCGCGCGCCGGTTAGGTCTGAACCCATAGGAGCACGACTTGAAGTCGGCCTCGAAGATGGGTTCCAGGACCAGCTTCAAAGCTGCCTGCACCACCCGGTCGGTCACGGTCGGGATGCCCAACTTGCGCAGCTTGCCGCTGGCCTTGGGGATCATCACCTGCCGCACCGGCACCGGCCTGAACTCTCCAGCCCTCAACTGGGCTCGAATGTTTCGCAGGAACTCCTCCACCCCGACCCCGGAACTGATCCGTGCCACGGTGACACGGTCCACCCCGGGAGTCTTGGACCCCTTGTTCCCGG
>NZ_JBASCI010000119.1:0-14362 GCF_049651565.1 Brooklawnia sp. | reverse complement strand
GCGGGTCGACCTCGTGTCCAGCCACGCGCTGTGACTTACCAGAGCCGCTCCGACGGCCAAAGTGATGGCGACCCGCCCGTCCCGCTCATCCCAAACTGAAACACGCCTTCTTCAGCAGTCTCCTAGGTCTGCCGTGGTCGTGAATCGCTCTTCCACACGATGTGGACTAGGTCAGGGTCAAACGGCTTGCCGCTACCCTGCGGGTCGATGACCACTGTGGCCAGCGCGTCGATGACGGCTCGTTGACTGTCGATGTGCAGGCCAGCCCACGTCTGCCGAGCCAGCGGCCCCACCACATCCACCGGCACCCGCGCGGGCATCGACTCGGCGGCGGTGCGCTCGTGCGCCTCGCGGTCCTTGCGGAGGCGCACGGTGATGCGGCGTAGCTGGTCGCCGGTCAGGATGCCCTCTGCAAACTGGTCCGCCGCTGTCGCGAGCTGGGCGTCGATGACCTCGATAGCATCACGCGCCTCCTTGGCCGCGCCTGCGTCGCCCTGACTGAACAGCTGTGCAGCGTCCGACTGCTCAAGACGGCGAAGGATGACCTCGGTCACGAACTCGTCCACATCAGATTGCTTGCGGCGCACGCGATAGCACTCGTTGCACACGTAGCTCGGCGGCTGGCGCTTGCTGCCGCCCGACTTGGTGGTCGTCCACCGGCCAGGGGCGCGCACCATCTTTCCGCCGCAGGGGATCGGCTCGCCGTCGTCATCCAGAGCGTCGGTAGGGCGTCCGCACCGGGCGATGCCTGCCAGCAGGTGCTTCGGCTCCCGGCCAGCCGGGGCAGTGCGGCGCACGGGGTCTGTCAGCACGGCCTTGAGTCGTTCGTGTGTGCCCTCGTCGATGACGCGCGGTGCGTCGGCTGGGGTACGTCCCACCACTTGCTTCCGGTGGACGATTAGCCCGGCGAGGTTGGCTCGTAGCAGCATCTGCTTGAGCGTGGTGCTGTTCCACAGCGGGTCGGGCGTGCTGTAGGTCGGCTCGGGGCGCTTCTCGGCGCGGGCTTGCTCCCTGGCCCGGTTGCGCTCAGCCGCACGGGGGGAGGGCACGCCTCGCTCGTTGAAGCCCTTGCAGATGGACCGCAGCGAGTCACCGTCAAGCACGCGCTGCACAGCCTCCCGGATCGTCGCGGCCTCCTGGTCGTGCAGCACCATTGCTGAGCCTTCGCGCCGGTAACCGTAGCCCACGCGACCATTGTGGATGCCGCTGGCTGCCCGCTGCACGTTGGCGGCGACCTGCCGTGTGGCCTTCTGCTCGCCCTCGTACTGAGACCATGCTGCCACGGTGCGCGCCACGGCACGGCCTGCCGGGGTAGTGAGGTCCAGGGTGCCAGCCGTCACGGTGTAGACGGGCACGTTGAGCGCGATCACCCGTTCCAGGTCGCGGGTAAGGCGCAGCAGCCGGTCTTGATGCCACGCGATGATCGCCGTGGGCTGGGCGTCCAACATGGCCTCGAAGCCGGGGCGCACCTTGCCGCTCGTGGCGCTGATGTCGTTGTCGGTGTAGACCTGGGCCACGCGCAGCCCGAGCGACTTGGCCAGCTTGCGGCAGTCGGCCTCCTGACGGGACACGGCCAGCGCTTCGCCCGTGCGGTCGAGGCTCACTCGGGTGTAGATGACGCAATCCATAAAGGTACGTTAGCGCAATGCTCCTCCCCAGCAGCATCGCCATGCTGCGGCCGAACTGCTCGGAATCGCCGGCACCGCCGGCGGCGGCATGCCACTCGGCAGCCTCGACGTGGGCGGCGGGCACCCCCCGGCGCAGCGGCGAGGCGTCCATCACGTCGTCGTGGATGAGCGCGAACAGGTGCAGCAGCTCGCTCGCGGCCGCCGCCCGCACCGCATCGCAGTAGCCGGCCGGACGCGTCCGCCCGCCGCCGGCGAGGAAGCCGTACCAGACCATCGCCACCCGGATCCGCTTACCGCCCTGGGCGCACGCGCGTTGCGCCCAGCCGGGCAGGTCATCTGGCAGGATGTCAAGGCTGGCATGGGTGGCGAACTGGGACCACTTGGTCTGGAGGATCTCGAACTGGGTCGCCATCTCGGCGTCCACGTCGGCCCGAAAGCCGGTCAGGTCGCTGGCCGGAGTGGGCTGCAGGGGGTGGCGGCCGGCGAGCTGGGCCATCTGGGCGACCGCCCATGGACTGTAAACCGCAGGGGTGGCGGCGATGGCGGTCTGGAAGTCTTCCCAAGTCACGAACGTATACTCGCTGATCTCGGTGGGATCCGGGTTGACCCTCGCCGGGATCTGCCCAACCAGCACCGGGCACAGTTCGTTCTCGACGATTCCGCTGGCGTCCACCGCGCGATAGCTGAAGTCGGGCAGCACCACCCGCAGGTCGGTCGGGTGGACGCCGAGCTCCTCGGAGATCCGCCGGGCCGCGGCCTGGAGCGCGTTCTCGCCTGGCCGCAGGTGACCGCAGCACGAGTTCGTCCACACCCCCGCCCAGGTGATCTTGTCCAGGGCCCGCCGGGTGATCAGCAGCCGGCCGTCCGGATCGAACAGGTAGCTGGAGAAGGCGAGGTGGCGGGGGGTGTTGTCGGTGTGGACGGCCAGCCGGTGTGCGGTGCCGAGGGTACGGCCGGCTCCGTCGACCAGTACCACCAGATCGGTGGCATTCGGAAGCAGTCTGACGCTGGTCATGACAAAACCATGCCTCATGGTGCATCGTTTTGTCCAAGGTTTGTCAATGGTTTTGCGACGGACTGCCAACGAGGAGGGATCATGGGGCTGAGCATCAGCAAGGTCGCCGCGTTGTGCGGCGTCAGTCCCTACACGTTGCGGGCCTGGGAGAAGCGCTACCGACTGCCCAAGCCGGCCCGCGAGGCCAACGGCTACCGGACGTACACCGACGACCAGGTCGGACTGCTCCGGCAGATGGCGCGGCTGGTCCACGTCGGCGTGCCGCCCCGGCATGCCGCCGACTACGTCCTTGGGGTGCGCTCGGTGCTGGACGCCAACGCTCCCCGGGAGCTGGTCGACCGGCTCGGCTCCGGGGAGTGGAGCTTCGAGGCGCTGACGGCCGGGCTCCAGATGTCGCTGGGAACGGTCGACTTGGCCGAGGTGGCCGACACCTGGCTGCTGCCGATGCTGGAACTGGTCGGCGAGGAATGGGCCTCGGGGCGGATCAGCATCGAGCAGGAGCACATGCTGGCGGCAGCGGTGATGGGCCAGTTGAGCCTGCTCTGGGACGCCGCTCCCGCCCTCCGGATGACTACGCCGCTGGTGCTGGCCGGCCTGCCGTCCGGCTGCCAGCACCAGATCGGTATCTACGCCTTCGCCACCGCCATGCGGCGGATCGGGTGGCAGGTGGTCTACCTGGGCGCCGACCTGCCGGCGGAGAACTGGGCGCAGGCGGCAACCCGGCAACGCGCCAGGGCAGCCATCATCGCGGTCCCGATGCTCGACGACGTGGCACCCGCCCAGCAACTGGTGGCAGCGTTGGCGCAGGCGCGACCCGGATTGCTGATCGGGGTCGGCGGCAGGCACCAGCACTTGGTGGACCATCCGGCCGCGATTCCGCTCGGACACCAGTTCGTCCCGGCGATCGGGCAGCTTCGGGCCCTGATGGGCATCTCGGCGGTGGCTTCCCGGTAGCTGTCCAGCCCACTGGCCGCGGTCAACGGTGCGGTTCGACGGTCCTAGACTGCGCTGCGGGAAGGGACCAATATGGCGATCTGGCAGCTGCACAACCATGGAGTACTCGAGCCGGGGGCGGTCGTCGCACCGAAGGAACGGTTGAGTTGGGGCAAGACCATCGGCCTGGGGGCCCAGCACGTGGTCGCCATGTTCGGGGCCACCTTCGTCTTCCCCCTGTTGATGGGCCTGAACCCGCAACTGGCGGTGATGATGAGCGGCGTGGCCACCCTGATCTTCCTCTTCCTGGTCAAGCACAGGGTGCCCAGCTACCTGGGCAGCTCCGCCTCGTTCGTCGGCGTGGCGACCGCGATCTACGCCCAGGGCGGGCGTCCAGACCACGTCTCGGGCGCCATGTTCTGGTGTGGGGTACTGCTGGTGGCGGCCGGGTTGATCATCCACTACCTGGGCTCGGGCGTTATCCACCGGGCGCTGCCGCCGGTCGTCACCGGGGCCGTGGTGATGCTGATCGGGTTCAACCTGGCACCGGTGGTCGCGGCCACCTACTGGCCGCAGGACCAGTGGATGGCCACCATCGTGATGGTCGTGGTGATCCTGCTCTCGGTGGGCCTGCGCGGCTTCCCCGGACGGATCGCGATCTTCCTTTCGCTGATCATCGGCTACCTGCTGAGCTGGCTGGCCGACGTGGCGCTCGGGCCGATCACCCGGGTCGCCGCGGACGGCACCGTCACCGAGGCGCTGCGGGTCGACTGGACCAAGGTGCACGAGGCCGCCTGGATCGGCTTCCCCCCGGTCACGGACCTGGCCAACTGGACCTTCGGCAGCCCCGACAACGTGGTCGGCTTCCACCTGCCGAACTTCAACCTCGGCTTCGCGCTGATCGCCATCCCGGTGGTGATCGCGCTGATCGCCGAGAACACCGGGCACGTCAAGGCGGTTGCCGAGATGACCGGCGACGACCTCGACCCGTACATGGGTCGCGCCATCGGCGCCGACGGGCTCACCTCGATGATCTCGACCTTCGCCGGGGCCGGACCCACCACCACCTACGCCGAGAACATCGGGGTGATGGCATCCACCCGGGTCTACTCGACCGCGGCCTACGTGGTGGCGGCGCTGGTAGCGATCGCCTTCGGGTTCTCGCCCAAGTTCGGCGCGGTGATCTCGGCAACCCCGGGCGGGGTGCTGGGCGGCATCACGGTGGTGCTCTACGGCATGATCGGCCTGCTCGGCGCGAAGATCTGGAAGGAGAACAAGGTCGACTTCGGCAACCCGATCAACCTGGTGCCGATCGCGGCCGGCATCATCATCGGCGTCGGAAATGTGTCGCTCGACTTCGGTGGCGAGTTCTCGCTGGGCGGGATCGCCCTGGGCACCATTGTCACCATCGTGATGTACCACGTGGCAAGGGCCATCGCCCCGGCCGAGATGGTTGCCGCGGCCGAGGGCGCCACCATCATCGTGGACGCGCCGGGTGCCTACCAGACCGACGAGATCCCGGCGGTCGGAGTTTCGGCGCCGAGTCGGCGGCACCGCACGCGTCCCGAAGATTCGGACGGCAGCGAGTAGTGGGGACGGCGCGTCGCGCCCTGTAGTGTCGGAGTGGTGAGGACAGCAGCCAAACCCACCACCATCGGGTTCGTCCGGCACGGCCAGACCGACTGGAATGCCGTCGGGCGCTTCCAGGGCTCGTCGGACACCTTGCTCAACGACCTGGGACGCGCCCAGGCCGCCCAGGCCGCCGACTACCTGCGCGACCAACTGCCCAATATCCGCTGGTCAGCGGTGCGACACTCCCCGCTGCAGCGGGCGGCCGAGACCGCGCGCATCATCGCCGCCTCCATCGGGACGACCGACCTCCGCGTCCTGCCCAGCCTGGCCGAACGTGACTGGGGCGTTGCGGAGGGACGGACCTGGGATGAGCTGATGCAGCTGTGGCCCCCGCTGGCCCGGCTGGACCCCTTCGAGGCCCGGCAGCAGATCCCCGGGGTCGAGCCCCGCGAACTGCTGGATGCCCGAGGCCGGTTCGTGGTCGAGTCGACGACCATCCAGTATCCGGGCCAGACGGTGCTGATGGTCACCCACGGCACCTTGCTGCGGTCGTCGCTGTCGGAGCTGCTCGGCGGTGACATCGGATACGTGCCGAACGCCGGTGTCGCGGTACTGGAGGCCCAGTTCACCGACGACCAGCTCCGCGTTCGTTTGCTGGACAAGAGCTTCGGCGAGGACGACCAGCAAACCGCCCCGGAGGGCGACCGCGCCACGCAGTCGCGTTGACCGCGCGCGGGTTCGGCTGTGCCGCCAGAATCGCCTGCCAGATCGGCGCCGCATGGCAGGCTTGAAGAAGCGATACGCCGACCGAGGAGGAACCATGGCAGAAGTTTCCGAAGTCCAGAACCTGGATCCCGACGACAACGTGCCCGTTGACGAGACCCCACCGGCGTCCGACACCCAGCACGTATCGCAGGGTGAGCCCCGCGACTACACCGGCCCGTTCGAGGAGGACCGCGAGTACTTCTCCGACAGCGACACCCCGCACATCCCCTAGTCCAAAGCCTCTGTAGGCAACGCGACCGGTCCCCGCGAAGCGCGGCTGAGCGGTCGCGTTTGCGTTGCCGGGGCACTGCCACTGCTCCACCTGGGCCGCTGCCCCACCTGGCCGCGGTCGCAGCCGGCGTCCACCATTTAGTCAACGTTTGTGTTGAGTAAATCCCGTCACTAAGGTGAGCCTTACTTAGGGTGCCCTAAGTGATCGTACAGGTTGAGCAATCGGCCGACACCCTTGGAGGGAACTTGAGCAAGCTGCGCCCCTTTCACGTCCTGATCGCCGCGGCGGCCGCGGCCGGGCTGACCCTCACCGCCTGCGGGTCGAACGACGTGGTCCCGGTTTCGCAGGCGGGCGCTGGGACCATCACCGTGCAGACCAACACCGGCGAACTCACCGTCCCGGTGAAGCCCGAGCGCGTGGTCGCCCTGGACAGCACCTCGTTCGAGACGCTGCACGAGTTCGGCATCACCCCGGTCGCGGTCCCCAAGGAACTGCTCCCAGCCTCGCTGTCGGAGTGGGCGGACAACCCGGCCATCATCGACGTGGGCACGCACCGCGAGCCGCGGCTCGAGGAGATCAACGCCGCCGAGCCCGACCTGATCGTCGGTGGCAAGCGGTTCGCCGAATACACCGAGACCCTTTCCTCCACAGCGCCGGTGGTCGACCTGGCACCCAGCGTCGAGGCCGCCGAGTACGTCGACGCGCTGAAGCACCAGACCACCGTGCTGGGCGAGATCTTCCAGGCACAGTCCGAGGCCGAGCGGCTGAACACCGAACTGGACGCCGCAGTTGCCGAGGCGGCCGGCCTGACCAACGGGCAGACCGTCTTCCTGGCCAACCACAACGGCGGCAAGATCGACAACGGTGGCGGCCGGATGGCCCCGCTGATCGAGCCGCTCGACATGACCGACGTCTTCGCCGCCGACCGGGGCGGCTCCGACCAGGTGCACAACGACTCCGGGCTGTCGCCCGAGACCATCGCCCAGGCCAACCCGGACTGGGTCTTCGTCCTCGACCGGGACGCCTCGACCGGTAGCGGCGGGGCACCGGCGCAGGCCACCATCGAGGCGCAGGAGTTGTGGGGCAACACCACCTTCATGTCGGAGGGCCAGGTGCTCTACCTGGACAACGACTTCTACCGGACCGAAGGCATCAGCGCGTACACCAACTTCTACCTGCAGTTGGCCGAGGCGCTGCAGGGCACTGTGTGAGGACGACGACGAAGCTGACGCCAGCCTGGCCAGTCACCGCTGTGGTGCTGGCCGGGCTGGTGCTGGCGTCCCTGCTGGTGGGGGGTTACGACCTGACGCCGGCCGGGGTGTTCTCCGACCCGGCGCAGGCGGAGGTCTTCTGGATCTCCCGGGTGCCGCGCACCCTGTCGCTCATCTTCGCCGCGATGGCGATGACCATCAGCGGCGTGATCATGCAGATGATCACCCAGAACAAGTTCGTCGAGCCGACCACCGCCGGCACCAGCCAGTGGGCCGGGCTCGGCGTGCTGGGCGTCCTGCTGGTCGTCCCGGACGCCCCGCCGCTGGCCAAGATGGCCGTGGCAAGCTTATTCGCGTTCGTCGGGACGATGATCTTCCTGGCCATCCTGCGGCGAGTCGGGGTCACCGGATCGGTGATCGTGCCGCTGGTCGGCATCATGCTGGGCTCGGTGGTCGGCGCCCTGGGCACCTTCCTGGCCGGCCGGTTCAACCTGCTGCAGGCCATGTCGGCCTGGCGGTCGGGCGGGTTCTCGTCGATCGTGCGTGGCTTCTACGAGCCGCTGTGGGCGGTGCTGGCGATCGCGGTGGTGGCCTGGTTCGCCGCCGACCGGTTCAGCGTCGCCGGGCTGGGACGCGAGGTCGCCACCAACGTCGGCCTCGACTACAACCGGACCGTGGTGCTGGGCACCACCCTGGTGGCGCTGTCCACCGGCATCACCTCGGTGGTGGTCGGTTTCATCCCGTTCCTCGGCCTGATCGTGCCGAACCTGATCTCGATGCTGCGCGGGGATGACCTGCGCGCCAACCTGCCACTGGTCGCCGTCGTGGGCGCCGGGCTGCTGCTGATCTGCGACCTGGTCGGACGCGTGGTCATCGCCCCGATGGAGATCCCGGCGTCGGTCGTGATGGGGATCATCGGAGGCATCGGATTCATCGTGATGGTGGTGAGCCAGCGTGAGCGCATCAGTGCTTGACCGTCCCATCGCGGCGCCAACTGCGGGGACGCGCGCCGGGCGCCGAACGATCCCGCCGGGCTGGCGGCTGGTGATCGCCGCGGTGCTGGCGGTGGTCGCGCTGGTGGGCTACCTGGGCTGGAACGTCCGCGGCAACGTCGAGTTCGCGCTGCAACTGCGCGGCGCGACCGCCGGCGCGATGCTGGTGGCAGCGTTCGCCCAGGGCGTGGTGACGGTGATCTTCCACACCGTCACCGCCAACCGGATCCTCAGCCCGTCGGTGATGGGCTTCGACGCCCTGTTCGTGCTGATGCAGACCGTGCTGGTGGCGCTGTTCGGCGGCCAGGTGCTGGCCGCCACCGAGGGGATTCCCCGGCTGGTCATCCAGACCGCGCTGATGGTCGGCTTCGCCGTGGCGCTCTACCGCTGGCTGTTCACGCGCAGCACCGGCGGACTGTATGTGACGCTGCTGGTGGGGGTGGTGCTCGGGATGGCGTTCACCACGATCTCGACGTTCATCGAGCGGTTGCTGCACCCCACCGCTTACGACCTGCTCTCGCTGGAGCTGTTCGGCCGGCTGACCTCGGTGAAGGCCGACCAACTGCCGCTGGCGTTCGTGGTCTGCGCAGCGGTCGGCGGGCTGGTGTGGGCTCGTCGGCACGTGCTCGACGGGCTGCTGCTGGGCCGCGAGCTGGCGACCAGCATCGGCATCAACCACCGCCGGGAGCTGACCGTCATGTTGGCGCTGGTTGCGGTGCTGGTCGCGTTCAGCACCGCACTGGTCGGGCCGATGACCTTCTTCGGCTTCCTGATCGCCACGCTGTCCTACCAGCTGGCCGGCACCCACCGGCACGGCCACGTGCTGCCGATGGCCTTCCTGCTGGGTGTCGTCGGGCTGGCCGGCGGGCAGTTCATCCTGCAGCACCTGTTCTACGCATCCGGATTCCTGACCGTGATCATCGAGTTCGCGGGCGGCATCGTCTTCCTGGCAATCCTGATCGGAGGCCGAAAACTGTGATCAGCTTCGAGAACCTGACCAAGGCCTACCAGGGCACCACCGTGCTCGGCAGCGCCAACCAGGGCGTGAGCGGCGAGATCGAGGCGGGCGGCATCACGTCCATCATTGGCGCCAACGGGGCCGGCAAGTCGACCCTGCTGACCATATTGGGCCGGTTGCTGGACCCCACCACCGGCATCGTGCACGTCGGCGGGCTCGACGTGGCGAGGACGCCGTCGGCGACGCTGGCCAGGAAGCTGGCGATCCTGCGGCAGGACAACCACACCACCGCCCGGCTGCGGGTGCGTGAGCTGGTCGCGATGGGACGCTTCCCGCACAGCCGGGGGCGATTGACGCCGGGCGACCTGGCCGCCGTCGAGCAGGCGATGGAGTTCGTCAACCTGACCGAGCTGGCCGACCGGTTCATCGATCAGATGTCGGGCGGTCAACGGCAGCGGGCGTTCATCGCGATGGTGCTGGCCCAGGACGCCGACTACATCCTGCTGGACGAGCCGCTGAACAACCTGGACATGCGCCACTCGGTGCAGATGATGCAGCAGTTGCGGCGGGCCGCCGACGAACTGGGCCGGACTGTGGTGATGGTGATGCACGACCTCAACTTCGCCGCCGCCTACTCAGACCAGTTGATGGCGATGGCCGACGGCCAGGTGGTCGCGCACGGCCCGGTGCGCGAACTGATGGATGGCCGACTGCTCACCGGGGTCTTCGGCACCCCGGTGCAGGTGATGGACGTCGACGGCTCCCCCACCGCGGTCTACTGCATGGGCAAGGCCTGCCCGCCCGGGATGCGCTGCTCCCAGGTGCCGTGCTGTTGTGAGCAGCGCGACCGGCTTCGGGTGGGGCTGGACACCACACCGGTAGGGCAGCGGCTGCCAATCAGCCCACGGCTGCCGGTCTGGGGACGCCGGTCAGGCGCGGTGGATCAGCAGGTCGGACAGCGGTAGCCGGACACGCTCCGACGCGTCACGCTGCCGGATCCTGGCCGGGACGTCGTCGGAGTCGTCGTGCCGCCCGATGGCCATCACGCTCCTGGGTAGCACGCCGGGCGGCAGGTCGAACGCTTCCCGGATGGCGTCCGCGGCGAATCCGCCCATCTGGTGGACGCGCAGTCCGAGGTACTCGGCCTGCATCGAGGCATGTGCGGCGGCCTGCCCGAGGTCGTAGTCGACCCACGCAGTCATCCTGCCGGCCCGCTCGGGCAGGCTGGCGAAGACGATCAGCGCGGACGCCCGCGGTGTCCAGGCCTGGTTGAAGTCGGCCAGGGCCGCGACGATCTGGTCGAACTCGGGGGTGCCACGGCGCGCGGCGATGAAACCCCAGGGCTGGGTGTTACCGGCAGACGGTGCCCACCGGGCCGCCTCCAGGATGCTCAACAGGTCGTCGCGGTCGATCTCGTGGCTGGCGTCGAAGCCCCTTGGGCTCCAGCGGTCAGCCAGTAGCGGCGCGATCGGCCGATCGGTCTGGTTGCGGGTGTCGGTCACGGCGGGTGAACTCAACGGTCTTCCTCTCCTGATGTTGTTGAGGGGTCAACGACTTCGGGCGTTCGGACATTCCGCTCAATGCGGCGGTTGCGCGGCGGTTGCACCTGCCCGGCCGGCAGGGGCACGACCAGCGCAGCGCAGTGCTGTACCACCCAGTCAGGCGTCCGGCCCGCAGGTTTACCTACCGGTCAGCGGCTCCTCGCCCGAGCACCACCGCACGGCCCGCCAAACCGGTGAGCAGCACCGCCGCGCCCGCTGCGACCGACTGCCAGGGCAACGTGACCGCCAACAGCAGGCAGAGCGCCAGCCCCAGCAACTGCAGCCCCCGTGGGTATCGTCTGCCATTGACCTGCCGGAACGCGGAGGCGTTGGCGATGCCGTAGTAGAGCAACACCCCGAAACTGGAGAAACCGATGACTGACCGGAGGTCGAAGAGCAGCACCAGCACGCTCACCACCAACCCAAGCGCGATCTCGGCATGGTGTGGCACCCGGTATCTGGGGTGCACCGCTGCCAGCCAGCCGGGCAGGTCGCGTTCCCGCGCCATGGCCAGACCGGTGCGACCCACTCCGGCGATCAGGCTGAGCAACGACCCAAGCGCCGCAACCGCCGCCCCGACCCCGATGATCGGCGCCGCCCACTCCGCTCCCACTGCGACCATCGCGTCCGCGATCGGCGCGGCCGAGGTGGCCAGCTCTGCCGGGCCGAGCGTCCGCAGCAGCATCCACGCAACCAGCAGGTAGACAGCCAATGCCATCCCCAGCGCCAGGACGATCGCCCGCGGGATGGTTCGTTGCGGATCCCGCACCTCCTCACCCATGGTCGCGATCCGGGCGTAGCCGGCGAAGGCGAAGAAGAGCAGGCCACCGGCCTGCAGGACGCCGGCCGGCCCCCAGCCCGTGCCAAAGTCCATGGGCTGGGCAGCGGTTCCGGAAAGGCCCAGACCGAGCACCACCGCGAGCCCCAGCACTGCCAGCACTACTGCCACGATCGCCCGGCTCAACCGGGCGGTCCGGGTGATGCCGCGGTAATTGACGGCCGTGATTGCGAGCACCGCCGCCACCGCCACCGGGCGTCGCCATTGCGGCCACGGCACCGCGTAGCTGGCGAAAGTCAGCGCCATCGCAGCACAAGAAGCGGTCTTGCCGATCACGAAGCACCAGCCGGCCGCGAACCCCCACCACGGGCCGAGCTCCTGGCGTCCGTAGACGTAGCTGCCGCCGGAAGTCGGGTAGATCGCAGCCAGCTGGGCCGACGAGGTCGCGTTGCAGAAGGCGACCAGTCCCGCCAGGGCCAGGCTGAGCAGCAACGCGCCCCCGGCCGCCTGGGCGGCGGGTGCGAACGCGGCGAAAACCCCCGCTCCAATCATGGAGCCGAGGCCGATCACCACCGCGTCGGACAATCCGAGTCGACGGGCCAGGCCAGGCTGACTAACCACACCATGAAGCTACCGGGCGCGGGTGAACGCCCGGTAACACATCATGGCGGGGCTTCGAAACCCCTGCGCGCAGGTTCAGAAGACAGGCTTGCCGCCGGTCACCCCCAGGACGGTGCCCGATACGTAGCTCGCCGTCCGGGGCGAGGCCAGGAAGACGAACGCCGGCGCACATTCGGCCGGCTGACCGGCCCGACCGAGCGGGGTGTCACCGAACGACGGCATCGACTCGGCCGGCTTGGTGGCCGGCTGCAGCGGCGTCCAGATCGGGCCGGGGGCCACGGAGTTGACGCGGATGCCCTTCTCACCGAGTTCGGCAGCCAGGTTGACGGTGAAGTTGTTGATCGCCGCCTTGGTGGAGGCGTAGTCGATCAGGCTGGCCGACGGGTCGTAGGCCTGGATCGAGCTGACGTTGATGATTGAGGAGCCCTTGCCCAGGTAGCGCAGCGCCTCCTGGGCCATCCAGAACATCGCGTAGATGTTGGTCTTGTAGATGCGGTCGAGTTCCTCCGACTTCAGCGACTCCAGACCGCCCTCGCGGCGCGCCCACTGTGCACCGGCGTTGTTGACCAGGATGTCCAGGCCGTCCAGTTGCCGGGCGGCGTCCTCGACCACCTTGCGGGCGGTCTGCTCGACGGTGATGTCGCCGGGCAGCAGGACACACTTGCGGCCGGCCTTCTCCACCCACCGGGCGGTCTCCTCGGCGTCCGGCTGCTCGACGCTCAGGTATGAGATCGCGACGTCGGCGCCCTCGCGCGCGAACGCGATGGCCACCGCCCGGCCGATGCCCGAGTCGCCGCCGGTGATCAGTGCCTTCAAACCCTCCAGGAAGCCGTGACCCTCGTAGGTTTCCTCACCGTGGTCGGGCACGGGAGTCATTTCCTCGGTCAGGCCGGGGGGCTGCTGCTCCTGCGGTTCGAAACCACCCTTGTCAGAAGTGACCAGGGCTTCAGCACGGTCGTTGACTTCGTTGAGATCTGTCATGCTTCATCCTTACCCAGCACTTCGGCAGGCCAGTACACCCAGGGGGCTGCAGATCCTGCTCCTGCCACAATCGGGGCATGGACAACCCTGACCTGGTGGTGGCCGACGACGGCCGGGCGCGGCCGCTGTGGGCGGTGTCGAGCGAGGCCTACCGCCACTACTACGACACCGAGTGGGGCGTACCGGTCACCGATGAATCCGGCGTGTTCGAACGACTCAGCCTGGAGGCGTTCCAGTCCGGGCTGAGTTGGGCGACGATCCTGGCCAAACGGGACGCGTTCCGGCGGGCGTTCGCGGGCTTCGTCCCGGACGCGGTGGCTGGCTTCGACCAGACCGATGTCTACCGGCTGCTGGCCGATGCGGGCATAGTGCGCAACCGGCGCAAGATCGAGGCCACCATCGGCAACGCCCGCGCCACCGTTGCGCTGCGCGCCGAGGGTGGGCTGGCCGAGCTGGTCTGGTCCCACCAGCCCGAGCGCACCCCGGCGCCGGTGCGGCTGGCCGACATCCGCACCACCAGCCCGGAGGCGATCGCGCTCAGCAAGGCCCTCAAGGGGCGCGGCTTCAGCTTCGTCGGGCCGACCACGATCTATGCGCTGATGCAGGCGATCGGCCTGGTGGACGACCACCTGGTCGGCTCGTGGCGGCGTGGTTCGTCGGGTGTCTTCGGACCGGACGGCCGGGCGATCAGGACGCCGCCTGGCTGATCGCTTCTGTCATCTGATCGGGGTTGAGGATGCCGACCCGGGTCTGGCGAACCACACCGTCGGCATCGATGAAGAAGTGCGCGGGCACCCCCAGCACTCCGTAGGACGCCGCCAGCCTGGTCTGTGGGTCGGGCAGCTGGGGGAAGGTCAGCCCCAGCCGCTCGGCGTAGGGCCCGACCTCCGACTGGTCCTCCCCCACGTAGATGGCCACCACCTCGACACCATCGGCACCGGCGGCCTGGTGGGCGGCCTGCACGTCCGGCATCTCGGCCCGGCAGCCCGAGCACCAGGTGGCCACGAAGACCAACCAGACCGGACGCCCACGCAGCGCGTCCAGTGAGACCTCGCTGCCGTCGATGGCGGTGGCGGTGAAGCCGGGGGCCGGTGCGCCGACCCTGGGGGCGGCGGCCAGCCCCTCCACCTCGACC
>NZ_JBASCI010000118.1:0-10136 GCF_049651565.1 Brooklawnia sp. | reverse complement strand
CGTCCCACCGGGCCGGGCGGCACGGTCAGCAAGGCCGACGTCGAGGCCGCGGCCGGACTGGCCGAGGTCAGCGCCGGCGAAAACCGGGTCGCGATCAAGGGGGTCCGCAAGGCGACCGCCCTGAACGTCGCCGAGTCGATCGCCAGGCACGTCCACGTCACCGAGTTCAACACCATCGACGTCAGCGCCACCAAGGAGCTGGTCGAGGCGCTCAAGGGACGCCGAGAGTTCGCCGGGCTCCGGGTCTCACCGCTGCTGCTGCACGCCAAGGCGGTCTGCCTGGCACTGGCCAGGAACCCCGAGCTGAACGCCTCCTGGGACCCCGAGGCCGGCCAGGTGGTCTATCACGACCAGGTCAACCTGGGCATCGCCGCCGCCACCCCACGCGGGTTGCTGGTGCCGGTGATCAGGGACGCCGGCCGGATGAATCTGGTCGAGCTGTGCCGGGCACTGAATGAACTGGTCGACACCGCCAGGCAGGGCAAGCTGCAGCCGGCCGACTACTCCGGCGGCACCTTCAGCATCACCAACGTCGGCGTCTTCGGCATCGACACCGGCACCCCGATCATCAACGGCGACGAGTCGGCCATCCTGGCGATGGGCGCGATCAAGCGGCAGCCCTGGGTGGTCGGCACCGGGGACGACGAACGCATCGAACCGCGCTGGGTGAGCACGCTGGCGCTGAGCTTCGACCACCAGTTGATCGACGGGGAGCAGGGCTCCCAGTTCCTGGCCGACATCTCCACGATCCTGTCGACACCCGAGCTGGCGCTGCTGTATTGACCGGTTGTCGTTGACGGCTGCCCGTAAACCCCGGTGGCAGGATTGGCACATGCTGTACGCCACGCACCTCGAGGTCGACCTCGCCGCGATCGCACACAACGTGCAGCAGGTGCGCCACCGCGCCCCCGGCGCACTGGTGCTGGTGGCGGTCAAGGCCAACGGCTACGGCCACGGAGCGGTCGAGGTGGCCCGGCACCTGGCGGCGGACGGGCTGGGCGACGCGTTCGGCATCGCCACCACCCCGGAAGGCATCGAGTTGCGCCAAGCCGGCATCAGCCAGCCGATCATGAAGTTCTCGCCGGCCTTCGACGACGAACTGGATGCGGCGATCGAGCACGACATCTCGCTGACGGTGCACGACCAGCAGACCATCGAGGCCGCCGCCCGGGCGGCCGAACGGGCCGGGCGCAGCCACGGCGTCCACCTGGCGATCGACACCGGCATGCGGCGGATCGGCTGCGAACCCGAGGACGCGCTGCGGCTGTCCCGGTTGATCGCCAGCCACGCGTCCGCGCTACGGTTCGACGGCATCTTCACCCACCTGCCGATCAGCGACAGCCCCAAGGGGGACGCGTTCACCCGCAACCAGTTGGCCGGGTTCGCGCGGCTGGTCGCACAGATCCAGGACGCCCGGCAGGCCGCCGGGCTGCCGCCGGTTCCGCAGGTGCACGCCGCCAACTCTGGCGCGATTCTCGGCCACGACCTGGGCCAGATGACGATGGTGCGGCCCGGCATCATGGCCTACGGCTACTACCCGGACGCCCACGCCACCCCGCGTCCGGTCGAGCTGCGGCAGGCCCTGACCTGGCGCAGCCGGGTCAGCCACGTCAAGCCGGTGCGGACCGGTCAGAGCGTCGGCTACGGCCGCACCTGGACCGCGCCGGTGGACACCTGGATCGCCACCGTGCCGGTCGGCTACGGCGACGGGTACTCCCGGCTGAACTCCAACCGGGGAAGCATGCTGGTCGGCGGTAGGCGCCGCCCGGTGGTCGGACGGGTCTGCATGGACCAGACGATGCTCGACCTCGGCCCGGTGCTGCCCGACCAGCCCGCACCGGCCGAGGTGGGGGACGAGGTGGTCATGCTCGGCGCCCAGGGCGACGAGTTCATCGGCACCGACGAACTGGCCGACCTGATGGGCACGATCAGCTACGAGGTGACCTGCCTGATCACTGCTCGCGTACCACGGTATTACCGAGGCGGCGCCGGCTGATGAACTGCTCACGGGCGTAGCGGCCGACCGCGAGAGTGTTCCAGGAGTCGGTGGCCGCCCCGACCCCGCCGCCGATCACCGGGATCGCCCGGGCCACCAACCCGATCGCCTGCTTGCCGCCGATCGTGGTGAGCAGCGAGGTCATCACCCGCTGCGCGATCACCTGTTCGAGGTTGCGGTCGATGCCGGGGGCGGTCGCCAGCACCAGCGGCGAACCGGGCAGCTCACCCTTCTCGACCAGGTCGTCGACGATCCGCTTGCCGAGCAGGGTGGTGAGCACGGCGTGCCGGACGCGGGAGTCGTCCAGGTCGTAACCGCGCAGGTGCGCGATGGCCGCCACCATCCGGCTCTGGATCAGCGCCACCCCGGCCAGATTGGTGGGCGCACCCACCACCAGCGTGACGAAGCCGCCCAGGTTGGTGACGAAACCCTGCGTCCCGCTCAGTGCGGCGTGGTTGTTGATCAGGCCGTCGATGGCGTCCTCAACCCCACCCTTCTTCTCGAGCTGGCGGCCGGCGGCGCTGCGGGCGCCGGGCAGCTGCTCGGCGCCGTCGATGGCGAACTCCAGGATCCGGCGCAACAACCGACCGGCTGCGTTCGGCGCGCTCACCGGGGCAGCAGAGATGATCGACTTGCCGATCTGATCAGGGTCAGGCATGAAAGCTCCCGGGTGCCGAAGGAATGCAACTACGCTAGCCCCAAGTGGTGTTGCAACGTATGCCACCATCCCCGGATTCGGCCCTGAACAGGGTCTGGTTCACTGGCCACAATCTGGGACCCGCGCTGAAGGCGGCCACCGCCGCGCCACGATGAAAGCGCGAAACGACCGAGAAGGGGCCGTATGACTGAATTCGCTCGCCTGGAGCTTGACGGGCGCACCTATGAATTCCCGGTGCTGGTTGGAACCGAGGGCGAACGGGCCATCGACATCAGCACGCTGCGTTCCACCACCGGCTACATCACCCTTGATGACGGCTACGTGAACACCGGTTCGTGCCAGTCGGCCATCACCTTCATCGACGGTGAGGAGGGTATCCTGCGCTACCGGGGGATCCCCATCGAGACCCTCGCCGAGCGCAGCAGCTTCGTCGAGACCGCCTATCTGCTCATCTTCGGCCACCTGCCCACCAGCACCGAGCGCGAGGAGTTCACCGAGCAGCTGACCCGCTCGTCCGCGCTGCACGAGGCGATGATGGAGCATTTCGACGCCTTCCCGACCCAGTCGCACCCGATGGCGATCATGTCGGCCATGATCAATGCGCTGTCGACGCACGAGCGTCCCAAGATCGCCCCCGGCGACGACGTCACCCTGCAGCTTTACGCCGCCCGGCTGATCAGCAAGATCCGCACCATCGCCGCGGCGTCCTACAAGTCGAGCATCGGCGACCCGATCATCTACCCGCGCCACGACCTGAAGTACGTCGACAACTTCCTGCACATGATGTTCTCGGTGCCCTACAAGCTGTACGAGGCGTCCCCCGAGGTCAGCCACGCGCTCAACATGTTCCTGGTGCTGCACGCCGACCACGAGCAGAACTGCTCCACCTCGACGGTGCGGATGGTGGCCTCCGGCGAGGCGAACCTGTACGCGTCATGTTCGGCCGGGGTGGTCGCGCTGTGGGGCGGCAAGCACGGCGGCGCGAATGTCGAGGTGGTGCAGATGCTGCAGCGGATCCGCCGGGAGGGGCTGACCCCGAAGCAGTTCCTCAACGAGGTCAAGGACCGATCGAACAACCGCCGGCTGATGGGCTTCGGCCACCGGGTCTACCGGAACTTCGACCCGCGCGCCAGGATCCTGCGCGAGGCGGCCGACCGGTTGCTGAACTCGATGAAGATCGACGACCCGCTGCTCGGCATGGCCCAGGAACTGGCCGCCGAGGCGCTGGCCGACGACTACTTCATCGAGCGCAAGTTGTACCCGAACGTCGACTTCTACTCCGGCATCATCCTGCGCGCGATCGGCATCCCGCTGAACATGTTCACCGTGATGTTCGCGATGGGACGCATGCCCGGCTGGATCGCCAACTGGAAGGAGTTGCACGACAACCCGGCGCAGAAGATCTACCGGCCCCGGCAGCTCTACGTCGGCAACCCGAAGTCGGAGTGGGTGCCGCGGCACGAGCGCTGACCGGGCCGCGGCCGGTCAGCGGCCGGTGATGTCGCGCCGACGGTAGCCGATCAGGCCCGCCAGGATCAGCACCAGCCCGATCGCGGTCTCGACGGCGAACGGCAGCCAGTCCATCTCGTCGCGCGGCGGCTGGGTGAGGTGACCCCACGGTTGCAGCTTGACCAGCCACCGCGGCAGGTCGAACAGGATGGCGAACCAGGAGCAGAAGATGCTCCAGCCCAGCACGAACCAGACCACGCCGAAGGCCCGGGGCAGCCACCCGATCAGCAGCATCGCGACACCCACCACCAGCACCAGGCCGGGCAGCAACGCCAGCGCGGTGCCGGTGAAGTCGGCAACCAGCGACCAGTCGTCGGTGGTGACAGCCTGGGCCAGCGGCAGACCGGCGCCGACCAGCACGGTCACGATCGCCGACCCGAGCAGGGCGGGGGTCAGGTGGCTCAGCGCCAAGGCGACCCGGGGGGTGGCGGTGGCGAGCAGTTGTTCGGCGTGCCCGCGGTTCTCCTCGAGGTGCAGCATGTTCAGCAGGCTGACCGCCATCACGGCGGTCACCGTTACCAGGATGCCCAGGATGCCGATGTAGAACGCGGTCCTGAGTTCGGCGGTGCCGCCCATCCGCTGCAGGATGATGCCCATCTCGGGGTTCTCCTCGAAGATGCGGTCCATCCCGGAGGCGATCGAGCCGAACGCGATCGCGCTCACCACCAGCGCCAGCGTCCAGCCGATCAGGCCGCCGCGGTGCAGGCGCAACGCCAGCCCCCAGGCGCCATCAAGTCCCGGGCGGGCGGTGGTCCGTCCCAGACCGGTGGCGACCAGCCCTGCGCCGTGGTCGCGGCGGGACTCCAGCACGAAAGCCAGCCCCACCAACCCGACGGTGACCACGGCCAGCAGCCCGAAGACCCACCAGCGTTCGTCCGCGAAGGGCCGCGACAGCATCCCCCACTGCAGCGGGATCGCCCACCGCAGCGGTTCGATGGCCGAGCCGGGGCCGGCGCCGTCCACGATGGCTCGCAGCAGGTACGCCCCGCCCAGCCCGACGCCCATCGCCCAGGCGCGCACGGTGCGGGCCGACTCGAAGATCTGCGCGGCCACCGCGCCGATCCCGACGTACAGTGCACCGGTCAGGCCAACTGCCAGGCCGGACGCGATGCTGCCGGCCGCGGCCAGCCCGAGACCAACCAGCAAGCCGGCGGTGATCGCGGCCGTCAGCAGGCAGCCGGCCACGCATACCAGTACGGCGGCCGCCAACGGGGCGTGGCGTCCGACCGGGCCGGAACGCACCAGCTCGATGCGGCCTTCCTCCTCCTCGGCGCGGGTGGCCCGCACGATGCCGAAACCGCCGACCAGTCCGGCCAGCACGGTGGTGAAGCCGCCGGAGCGCCAGAAGACGAATCCGCCCTTGTCGTACAGGTCGAATGCGGGCCCGAGGACGGCGAGCATGGTCGGGTTGTTGAGCAGCGGCTCGACGGTGGCGCGCGGGTCGGTGCCCGGCGGGATGATCACGTCGTACTGGGTGGCAGTGGCCGGCATCAGCAGCGCCAGCAGCACCGCCCAGCCGAGCCAGAACAACCAGTTGCGGCGCAGCGTGATGCGCACCGTCGCGCCCAGACCGGTCAGGGTGCTCATCGCCCGCTCCTCAGGCCGCAGGTTCGCTGTCGTAGTGGCTGAGGAAGAGCTCCTCCAGGGTCGGGGGAGTGATGCTGACCCCTGTGACACCCAGCACGGCGAGCTCGCCCAACAGCTCGGGCGTGGCTGCCGCGTCCACCTGGGCGGTCCAGCGGTCGTCGCGCTGGGTGACGTCGTGGACGCCGGCGATGTGCCCCAACCGGGCGGCCTGCGCGGCGTCCACCCTTGCCACCACCTGGTTGCGTTGCAGGTGACGCAGTCCGGCGAGGGTGCCGGACTCGACGATCCGGCCGGTCTTGATGATCGACACCCGGTCGCACAGCTTCTCGACCTCGGACAGGATGTGGCTGGACAGCAGCACCGTCACCCCGTCGCTGCGCACCCGCTCGCGGATGACATCGGTGAAGACGTGCTCCATCAACGGGTCCAGGCCCGAGGTCGGTTCATCGAGCAGCAGCAGTTCGACGTCGCTGGCCAGCGCGGCCACCAGCGCGACCTTCTGCCGGTTGCCCTTGGAGTAGGTGCGGCCCTTCTTGCGCGGGTCGAGGTCGAACCGTTCGATCAGCTCGTCGCGGCGAGTCCGGTTCGGCTTGCCCCGGGCACGGGTGAGCAGGTCGATCGCCTCGCCACCGGACAGGTTCGGCCAGAGGTTGACCTCGCCGGGCACATAGGCCAGCCGGTGGTGGAGTTCGGGTGCCTGGGCCCACGGATCACCGCCGAGCAGGGTGGCGCTGCCAGAGTTGGCGCGCAGCAGCCCGAGCAGGACGCGGATGGTGGTCGACTTGCCCGAACCGTTCGGGCCCAGGAAGCCGTGCACCTGGCCGGTGCCGACGGTCATGGTCAGCCCGTCGAGGGCGGTGACGCGGCCGAACCGTTTCACCAGGTCGTGGGTCTCGATCGCATTCTCAGTCATCTTCGCTCCCCGTGTCGTCGAAGGCGGCCCTGGTCCCTCGCAGGTAGCTGTCGTCGGTGAACAGGCCATAGGTGAACAACTCCATCGCCGCCAGGGCGTACCGCCTCATCGGCCCGGCGTCCAGCAGGCTCTCCCCGCCCAGCCGCCGGGCCAGGTGCCCGCCCAGCATGCTGGCTCCCAGCGAGTAGGCGACCAGCACCGCCACAGTCGCGTCCGGGTCGGCCGGCTCGCGGATCGTGCCCTGCTCGGCGCCCAGTTCGATGACCTGGGCGGTGGTGTGGCAGACCTGGTCGAAGACCTGCCGGGCGATCGTGCCGTCCTCACGCATGGCGGTGATCAGGTACTGCATGATCAGCCGGGCCTCGGGGTGCTCAGTGAGGTAGCTGCTGGCTCGCGGCATCACCGAACCGGTCAGCAGGGTGCCCTTCTCGGACAGCAGGAAGGCCATGATCCAGTCGTCGACCGCCTGCCGCAGTTGGTGCTTGCTGCCGAAGTGGTGGATCACCAGCGGGGGCGAGACCCCGGCGAGGCCGGCGATCTGGCGGATCGTGGTGTGGTGGAAACCCTGCTCACCGAACAGTTCGAGGGCAGCGCGCCGGATGCGGGCCTGCGGTAACAGATCGCCCGGGTCTGAACTCACGTTCAACATTCTGAACGCATGTTCAGTCAAAGTCAAGATGATCGTTCCGGCTTGTCAGTGGTGACCCGGCAGGCGCGGTGCCACACTTGATGCCGTGTTCATGCAGGTCTTCGGTCCGCCCAGCGACTGGCCGCACCAGGACCTGATTGCGCTCTCCGACGAGTTCGAGCTGTCGATGGTGGTGGGGGCCTACTGCTCCGGGGTCTTCCCGATGCCGCTGCACGAGTCCTCCTTCGAGTCGGTGATGGGATGGTGGTCGCCGGTGCGGCGCGGCATCCTCGAGCTGGACGACCTGCGGGTCAGCCGCAGCATGCTGCGCTCGGCCCGCCGCTACACCACCACCATCGACCGGGCCTTCCCCGAGGTGCTCGCGCGCTGCGCCGACCCGTCGCGTCCGCACGGCTGGATCGACGAGGACATTCAGCGGATCTACCGGCAGGGGCATGACGCCGGGGTGGTGCACAGCATTGAGGTGTGGGACTCGGAGGGACGCCTGGTCGGTGGGCTCTACGGGGTCAGCCTGTGGGGTCTATTCGCCGGCGAGTCGATGTTCCACGACCCGGAGCATGGCAGGGACGCGTCCAAGGTGGCCCTCGCCCGGCTCGTCAACGAACTGCGAATGCGCCCCGACGAGGCGACACTGCTGGATGTGCAGTGGCAGACCCCGCACCTGGCCTCGCTGGGTGTGAGCGAGATCTCCCGGGACGAGTATCTGATCCGGCTGCAGGAGGCGCTGGACGGCATCGACATGAGGTGGCCCGCCATCCGCCGACCGGGTGATTGGCACCTGGTGCGGACCCAGTGAGCCAGACCTGAGCAGGACGGCCCCCGGATTTCGGAAAATCGCACCCTGGATTGCGATTCCGGCCCGTTGCATCAATGGGAAGTGGGATCTGGCGTGCCATTTCCCGGATTCCGCACGCCCACGGTCCCCGCCCCAGCGCCCTCGCGCAATCCCACTACCCCATGCGCTCCTCCGATCGGGCGGTCATACTTGCGGTGTAGGCCCAGGGTCTGATGTCCGTCCGTACAAAGGAGTGCCATGACAGCCAGTTTGGACGACCTGCTCGCCGACTACCCGGAGCCGGTGGACGCCACCGCCCAGCAGGTCCGGGAGGCCGCCGCCGGCCGCCGACGGGTGCTGATCGTGCTGGACGACGACCCCACCGGCACCCAGTCGGTGGCCGACCTGCCGGTGCTCACCGACTGGAGCGTCGAGTCGATGGTCTGGGCGCTGCAGCAGGAGTGCCCGGCGGTCTACGTGATGACCAACTCCCGTAGCGTCGACCCCGAGGTGGCGGCCGAACGCAACCGTGAGGTGGCCCGGGCGGCCTTCGCCGCGGCCGACCGCACCGGGCGCGAGGTGGACTTCGTCTCGCGGTCGGACTCGACGATGCGCGGCCACTTCCCGCTGGAACCCAACGTGCTCGCCGATTGCATCAGCGAGCGCGGCGCCGGTGAGGTGGATGGCATAGTCATCGTCCCGGCCTTCCCGGCCGCCGGCCGGATCACCGTCGGCGGGGTGCACTACGCCGGCGCCATGGCGTCCGGTTTCACCCCGGTGGGCGAGACCGAGTTCGCCCGCGACGCCACCTTCGGCTACACGAAGTCGCGGCTGGCCGAATGGGTCGAGGAGAAGTCCGGCGGGCAGATCCCGGCCGACCGGGTGATCGAGATCGGCCTGGCCGAACTGCGCACCGACCTGACCGGCGTGGTGGCCAGGCTGCGGCAGGCCCGCAACCGCCAGCCGATCGTGGTCGACATCGTCGACGAGTCCGACCTCAGCCAGTTCTCGCTGGCCCTGCAAGGCGCCGAGGACGCCGGTAGCCGCTTCCTGTACCGGGTCGCCCCGCCGTTCCCGCGCGCCCGGATCGGTCAGGACCCGCGGCCACCGCTGGAGCGGGACGAACTGCACGCCATCCGCGCCGGCGGCCTGGCCGAGAACTCGGTCGGCGGCCTGGTCATGGTCGGCTCACACGTGAAGCAGACCACCGACCAGTTGGCCGAACTGCGCGCCCGCCGCCACCCCGTGGAGCTCGAGATCGATGTCCGCACCGTGCTCGGCGAAGGCCGGGACTCCCACCTGACCGAGGTGGTCGACCAGGCGGTCCAGGCGCTGGCCGAGGGCAACGTGGTGGTGCGCACCTCCCGCACGCTGGTGACCGGCAGCGATGCCGCCGACTCGCTTCGGCTGGCTCGGCTGGTCTCGGACGCCGTGGTCGAGGTGTCCCGGCGAGTACTGGCCGGCTACCCGCCGCGCTTCGTGGTCGCCAAGGGCGGCATCACCTCCAGTGACGTCGCGGCCCGCGGGCTGAGCATCGCCCGGGCGTTCGTGCGTGGCCCGATGCTGCCCGGGATCGTCTCGCTGTGGGAACCGGTCGACGGGCCGGCCCGCGGCATCCCGTACATCGTCTTTGCCGGCAACGTGGGCGACGCCCAGGGGCTGGCCGACGTGGTCGACAAGCTGTCCGAGTAAGACCCCAAGATGATCACCCCCGATCGAAGGAGATTCACAATGTCAAGACCAACAGTCGCAGCAATCGGTCTGGGCGCGATGGGGCTGCCCATGGCCACCCGGCTGGTCAACCAGCAGTTCCCGGTGCGGGCCTTCGACATCGCCGAGGCCCGCCTCGGTCTGGCCGCGGACGCCGGGGTGCAGACCTTCCCGGCGGCCCGCGAGGCGGCGTCCGGTGCCGAGGTGGTGCTGGTGGCGGTCCGCAACCAGGAGCAGCTGGAATTGCTGCTGTGGGGAAGTGATGGCATCGCCGAGGTGCTGGCACCCGGCGCGGTCGTCCTGCTCACCTCGACCATCGGCATCCAGGCGGTGCAGGAC
>NZ_JBASCI010000117.1:0-9162 GCF_049651565.1 Brooklawnia sp. | reverse complement strand
GGTCAGCTCGAGCACCTGCCCGGCCGGGTCGGCCGCGCCGACCAGGAAGTCGGTCGCCCCGAAAGCCTCGGCCATCGCCTGCTTGGCCGGGTTGGCGTCCACCACGATCACCCGGCCGGCGCCGGCGATGGCGGCACCCTGGACGGCGTTGATGCCGACCCCACCGGCGCCGAACACCACCACGGTGTCGCCGACCCGGGTGTTCCCGGAGAACAGCGCCGCCCCGACGCCGGTCATCACTGCACAACCCACCAGGGCTGCCGGCAGCAGCGGCATCTCCGGCGGGATCGGCACGCAGCTCTGCTCGGGCACCACGGTCTCGGTGGTGAAGGTACCGAGGAAGGAGTACTGGCTGATCACCTCGCCCGAAGTGCTGCGGAACCGGCTGGTGCCGTCCAGCAGGCCGCCCTCCAGCACCTTGGGCGCGTAGGCGGCGCACAGGTTCGACCGTCCCGACAGGCAGTAGAAGCACTGCCCGCACTCCGGCGCCCACGACAGGATCACATGGTCTCCAACCTTGACCCGGGTGACCTCGCTGCCCACCGCCTCGACCACCCCGGAGCCCTCATGGCCCAGGATGATCGGCAGCGGGCTCGGCGAGGTGCCGCGGGCGGGCATCACGTCGGAGTGGCAGACCCCGGACGCCGCCAGCGCCACCCGGACTTCTCGGGGTCCGGGGTCGAGCAGGACCACGTCGGTGACGACCAGGTCCGTGTTGACCTGGTGCAGGACAGCGGCCCGGGTCACCGGGCCTCCTCGGCGGTCTGGTCAGCCGGGTCGGCCGCCAGGTCGGCAGTCGCTGTCGCGCCCACGGTGGCAGGCGCCAGGTGATGCGCCCGTTCGGCCTCGGCGGCCTCCTTGGCGTAGGCAGCCATCACGGCTTCCTCGCTCATCGTCGCCTTCTTCGCGACCGACTTGATCGGCACACCGTCGGCGTCATAGTCCTGTTTGCGGACGTCGTACTTGGCCGGGTTGGTCGCCACCTTGATCAGGGACACCACCATGAGCAGTCCGAGGATCAGCGCCGGCAGGCCACCGAGGTTGGACAGCATCTTCACACCGTCCGCGCCGCCGGTGGCCGCCAGCAGGATGATGGCGACGGCGCCGATCAGGAAGCCCCAGAAGATCTTCATGTATCTGGGCGGTTCCGGTGAGGTGGGTGAGATGCCGGTGCTCGACATGCCACCGATCGTGGTGGTGTACGCGTCGGAGCCGGTCACGTAGGACAGGAAGGTGATGAACAGGAAGACCGGTATCAGCAGCCACGCGAGCGGGTAGTGGGTCAGGAACTCGTAGACCGCGAACTCGGGGCCGTTGGCAACTGCCGCCGCCAACGCGCCGTCGGTCTCCTGGTCGAGCCTGATGGCAGCCCCGGAGAAGATGCCGATCCAGATGATGTTGAACAGGGCGGGCAGCACGAACTGGACCGTGAGTGCCTTGCGGATGGTGTGCCCGTAGGAGATCCGGCCCAGGAAGATGCCGGAGATCGGCGCCCACGACAGCCAGTTGCACCAGTAGAACATCGTCCAGCCACCAGCCCACGGGTCGCCCGCCGCCGCGCCGGTGAACATGGCCTTCGGGAAGAAGGTTGCCAGGTTGTTGGCGAGGCTCTCCACCCCGAGGTTCAGCACGAAGAACGATGGACCGACTATGAAGACGAAGACGAACAGGCCGATGAAGAACATGGTGTTGATCTCGGACAGCCTGCGTATGCCGTTGAACAGGCCGGTGATCGAGCTGATCACGAAGGTCACCACGATCGCGATGTCGGCCACCAGCCACATGAACAGCCCGGTCTGCCAACCGGTCAGGTAGTTCAGGCCCCCGCCGATCACCAGGATGCCGCTGGCCAAGGAGGCCGACATCCCGGCCACCAGCGAGTACATCACCACAGCGTCCAGACCCTGACCCCACTTGCCAAGCACCTTGTTACCGAAGATCGGGGTCAACGTGGACGCGATCGAGTAGGGCTTGCGCATGTTGTAGAAGGCGAAGGCGAAGGTGATCGACGGCACCGCGTAGATCGCCAGCGGCAGGAAGCTCCAGTGGGTGAACATGGTGGAGACCGCGAAGACCATCGCCTCCGGTGATTCAGGGGTGATGCCCAGCGATACCGGCGGGGCGGTGTAGTGGTACAGCGGCTCCGAGGTTCCCCACAGCAACAGGCCGATCGCGATGATCGAGGTCAGCGTGATGGAGAAGTAGCGGAAGTTGTCCAGCATCGGTGCGGCGTCGCGGCCACCGATCCGGACGTCACCGAACTTCGAGAACATCAGCCAGACGATGACGATGAACATCGCCAGCACACCGAGGCTGAACGCCCAGGCCATGTTGTTGATCAACCAGTTGTTGGCGCCGTTGATCATGGCGGTGAAGCCCTCGGGGTCGATGAAGTTGTAGGCGCAGGCGGCCACGAACAGGATGACCGGCGGCCAGAACGCAATGGGACGGATCTTGGGCATTTCCGACTCCTCAGGATTCAATCGGGTAGATGGTTCCGGCGTTCATCACGCCGTTCGGGTCGAACGCGGTCTTCAGGGTTTCCAGCAGGTAGTAGGCAGAGCCGTGCTCGGCCCGGGTCCACGGCGTGCGGGCCTTTCCGATGCCGTGGTGGTGGACGATCGAGCCGCCGCAGGCGAGCGCCTGCTCGCAGATGATCCGGTTGATCGGCTCGTGGTAGGTCGTGACCTCGTCCTGCGGTGCGCAGTCGACCTTGTAGTAGTAGGTGAAGTAGACGTTGGTGCCGGTCTGGTAGCTGTGGGACGAGTGCCCGCCGATCCAGATCAGATTGTCGATCTCGGCCCGCACCCGGTCGACGGTGGTCTGGTAGATGTCGTTGATCACCGACCACGACCCGGAGACCTCGGTGGTGAAACCGATCTCGCCGGTGTCGCGGATCTCCTGACGTTCCTGCCTGATCTGTTCGACGCCCCAGTTGAGGTGGGCGAACCAGTTCTCGAAGAATGCCGGGTCGAGCGGGGTTACCTGCTCGTAGGGCGCCACGATCTCGGCGATGGTGGCGATGGTGGCGTCCACGATGCGCTGGTGGCCTTCGGCGGAAAACACCATCACACACTGGTTGTCGGCGACCGGGGCGAAGTGGCCCTGGGAGTCGTCCTCGTCGTACAGCCGCATCACCGCGGGCCGCAGCCCGGCCACCATCACCTCGCGCAGGATCGCGAACCCGGTCGCCATGTCCGGGACGCGGTAGCCGAGAAAGCGGGTGGTCTCCGGGGTGAACCGGAACAGCTTGACGGTGACCTCGGTGATGTAGCACAGCGCGCCCTCGTTGCCGATCACGATGTGCCGGATGTCCGGGCCGGCCGCTCGGCGAGGCACGTTCTTGATCCGGGTGACGGTGCCGTTGGGGAAGACCGCCTCCAGGCCGACGACCATGTCCTCGATGCCGCCGTACAGTGTGGACAGCTGGCCGATGCTGCGGGTGGCGGTCAGCCCGCCGAGCTGGGCGAGCGGCTTCGACTGCGGCGAGTGGCCGGTAGTCAGGCCGAGCGGTCGCAGGGCGTTCTCCAGGTCCTCCAGGACGACGCCGCACTCCACGGTGGCCTGCATGTTCTCGGCGTCGATGTCGAGGATGCGGTTCATCCGGGAGCCGTCCAGCACGATGCTGTCCGCCACGATCGTCTCCAGGCCGCCCTCGGTGGCGCTGCGGCCGGTGCGGGGCACCACGTTGATGCGGTGTTCGTTGGCGTAGGTCAGCACGGCGGCCACGTCGGCGGCGGTGCGGACGTAGGCGACGGCCGCCGGGATGGGCAGCACGAAGACCCCGTGGATGTCCTGGTACTTGCGGTAGCGGTCGATGCTGCTGAGCTGCAGCTCCCGCTGGTCGGTGACGACGTTGTCCGGGCCGAGCAGTTCGATCAGGCGATCGACTATCTGGGTTCTGGTGGGCATCATTTCCTCACAATCCCTGGCTGTGAATCTGGCGGAAGGGTTGGTCGAGCTGATCGGGCAGCGCCGCGTAGGTGTCGATCAGTTCGTCGTAGGTGGCTACGGCCGGCGGATCGGGGGTGAAGGTGTCGGCCATCTGCACCATGGCCTGCGCGGCGGTCTCGAAGTCGGGGTGGGCGCCGACGGCCACGGCGGCGCAGATCGCGGCCCCGACGGCCGCGCCGTTGGTCACCCTTGCCCGGCTGGCCGGCACCGCGAAGACGTCGGCGACGATCTGCATCATCGGGTCGCTGGCCGATCCGCCGCCCGACACGATGATCGAGGTGACCTGCTGGTCGAGCGCGCTGGCCATGGCCTGCGACCTGAGCCGCATCGTCATCGCGATGCCCTCCAGGATCGACCGGTACATCTGCGCCCAACCGTGTCGGGCGTCGAAGCCGACCATCGCGCCACGCGGGTGTGGTGCGTCGACCGGGGCCAGCCAGTCCAGCACCGTCCGCCGGCCGTTCGATCCGGGCGGGACGCGTCCGGCCGCGTCGTTCATGACGTCCTCGACCCGGCAGCCGGCCTGCTGCGCCCGCTCGGCGAGCTCGACCCCGACCAGGTCGCGGATCCACGAGATCGTCGACATGCCGCGCCGGATGCCACCGCTCTCGTCGAGGTAGCGGTGCGGCTGGCAGGCGAGGTTCGACCAGTGCGCCGAACTGTCCGGACGCCGCTGCCCGGCCGGGCGCATGGCGGTGATGTAGGTGCCGAGCGAGAGCAGCAGTTGGGACTGCTGCAGCAGGCCGTTGCCCAGCGCCTCCACCGCCTTGTCGTTGGCGGTCGCGACCACCGGCACGCCGGCTGGCAGGTCGGTGGCCTCGGCGGCTGCCGGGGTCACGGTGCCCAGCACCTCGCCGGGCTTGACCAGTTCGGCGAGCAGGTCGCGGGTCAGCTCCATCGCGGCCAGGTCGTCGTCAGCGGTCGACCAGTCCCAGCGGTCGTGGTCGACCGGCCAGATGCCGGCGTAGTTGGCGACCGAGTCGGCCACCCGGCCGGTGAGCCGGGCGGTGAGGTAGGCGGACGCCGCGGTCACGAAGGCGACGTCGGGGGACGGCTGGTGCGGCTGCCCGACTCGTTCGTCCATCCAGTTCATCACCGGGGACGCCAGCGTCCCGTCCCCGGTCAGCAGCGCCCGGCAGAACCGGATGCTGCACAGCCCGATGCCCTTGACGTCCCGTCTCCGCTCGCCGAGTTGTGCCATGGCGGCGCGGGCGGCCTGCTGGAGTGAGACCCAAAGGTCGTCGTCGGGGTGTTCGAAGTGTCCCTTGCGCGGCATCGTCATCGGACGCAGGGCGTGCACGCCCTGGGCGACGACCGAACCCCACCGGTCGAAGACCAGGACCTTGGTGCTCTGGGTGCCGCCGTCGATGCCCACGAACAGGTCTTGCTGGTCGTTCATCGGACGAGGTATCCGCCGTCGACGACGAGCAGTTGGCCGTTGACGTAGTTGGAGGCGTCGCTGCACAGGAAGACCATCGGCCCCATCAGGTCCTCCGGTTCGCCCCAGCGGGCGGCTGGAATGTGGTCGAGGACCCGCTGGTTGGTCTCGGGATTGGCGCGGGTGGCCGCGGTGATGGCGGTGGCGTAATAGCCCGGTGCCAGCCCATTGACCTGGATGCCGTCGGCGGCGAGCTCATCACAGTAGGCCTTCGTAAGCCCCGCCATCGCGTGCTTGGAGGCAGCGTAGGCCGGCGACCACTGCCCGCCCAGGAAGGAGAACAGCGAACAGATGTTGATGATCTTCCCGCGGCGCTGGGCCCGCATCGTCGGGATGACGGCGTGGCTGAGTTCGAACGCGGCGGTCACGTTGAGCGCGAACATCGGGTCCCACTTGCCGCGGTCGAAGCCCTCGACGTCGTCCAGCAGGCAGATGCCGGCGTTGTTGACCAGGATGTCGATCCGGCCGAACTCGGCCAGACAGGTCTCGACGATGTCGTCGGGCGCTCCGGGAGCGGTCAGGTCGGTGTCCAGGAAGACGTAGCGCCGTCCGGTGGCGGCCACCAGTTCGGCGGTGTCGCTGTGGTCGGGCCCGAGGGAGGGGACGAAGATGTCGGCTCCTGCGCTGGCCAGCGCGACCGAGTAGGCCTGGCCGAGCCCGGTGTTGCCGCCGGTGATGATGGCAACCCGGTCGGTCAGGCCGAACCAGTTGAGTTCGAAGTCGCGCAAGGCCATTTGGATCCCTTCTTCGGGCAACAAAAAAAGAACAGCCGAAACCCGGGTCTGGGGTTTCATTGCTGTTCTCTGGTCTCTAGCAATTCGCGGCTGAACCGCTATTCGGTTTTGCTTGGAGCAGATGCTAAGCCCTCCGTTGCGGCGGCGTCAAGACGCGAGCCGCCGAGCTCGGGTTCACGTTTGGCTGTGGTGCAGCCCACTGCGTCAAACGGGTCGGTTGGGCTGGTAGTCCCACAGCTCGGAGTTGGAGGTGGCGATCGCGGCCGCGCCTGCACGCAGAGCGGTTTCGACATCGTCCTCGTCGTGGATCAGGCCGCCGGCGATCAACGGCACGGGCACCTCGTCCCGCAGCCATCCGATCACCTTGGGGATGCAGCCGGGCAGGATCTCGACGGCATCCGGGTCGGCCTGCCGGATCAGCCGCGACAGGCTGTGGAAGGCCATCGAGTCGATCATGAAATGCCGGTGGATGGCGACCATGCCGGTCTGGGTAGCCGCCTTGACCACCGCCGACTTGCTGCTGAGCAGCCCGCGGGCGCCGAACTGCGACCTGAGGAACCCGACACCAGCGGCGTCCGCGCTCAGGCCGTCGATCAGGTCGATGTCGACGAAGGCCAGCTTGCGGGCGGCGGCCACCGCCCGCAGTTGCTCGGGCAGCGAGTTGATGGTCCCGTACAGCAGGAAGCCGAGCCGCGACCGGCTGGCCAGCATCCGTTCCAGCCCCGCGTCGTCCTTGATGCTGGCGATCACCGGGTTGTGCTGCAGGATGGCCGCCAGTCGTTCCGTTCGCGTCGCCTCCGATGCCATCCCCACAGACTATTGGAACGGGCGGCGGTCGGCCTTCCGATCAGGCCTGCGGATCGCACAGCCGGCCGATGAAGAGCGGCAGCCGGGTCTGGGTGTCGAAGATCACGAAGGCGAACGGGCGATCCAGCCGCAACTGCTTCGGCTCGGCCGGAGCGCTGGTGATCATGCCGATCGCGGTCACCGCAGACGCCACCACACCGTACTGGTCGACCTCCATCACGGCCCGGTGCAGCACCTGGCCGACGCTCAGGCCGGCATCCGCGATGCCGGACAGGTCATCGCCGGCGTGGAAGAGCGGACCCAGCCCGACCGCGGTCAGCGCCTGGTTCAGGCTGTCCGACCAGTCGAGCCGCCAACCGGGCATGCTGAGGGCAACCTGCTGGTCGGTGTCGAAGCCGGCCAGCATCGCATCCAGCCCGCCATCGGCCCAGGCGGTCAGCAACGCCGCCCAGTCCCCGGTCTTCGGCAGGGCCACCGCCATCGCGAGCCGCTCACCGGCGAACGGGATCAGCGCCGCGTCCACGTTCGCGTCGGAGAACCAGCCGGGGGTGTCGCCGAACATCATGCGGACGTTGACCACCGAGCCGTCCTCACGGGTGAACGGCGTAGTGGCCTCGTCCTCGACAGTCATCTCGCGGCGCCAGTTCGCAGCCAAGTGCAGGGCGTTGGCGAGCAGCAGCACCATCCGCGGGTCGATCTGGCCGGGTTGCATGATATGGTCGATCTGGCCCTCGGTGTGCTCGGCCGCCCAGTCATTGATCACCCGGGCGGCCTGTTCGGGCCGGGAGAAGTCGACCTCGCCGATGGTTGCGCCCTGCTGCTCGGTGATGGTGGTGACGTATTCGGGCTTGAGGTCCAGGCCGACGGCGGCGAACGCGGCCTGAGCGACCAGCACGGTGACCTTCCTGGTCACGTCGGCCTCGGTGAAGGTGCCGGTGCGCGACCTCAGGGTCTCGATCGTACGGTGTGCCCAGGCCGTCCAGCCCTCGCGGTTGTCGGCGCCGATGACTTCGTCGAGTTGTTCGGCCACCGGGCCGGACGCGCCCGGCCGCAGCAGCCCCAGCGCCAGCACCACCGAGGCGGGGGAGTGCAGGTGGTTCTGGCCGGGCTGCAGCAACTGGCCCATCAGCCGGGCCGCAAACGCTGCCACGGCCGGCATCGGTTCGGGTGGCCCGGCCGGGCCGGCAGGCTCACGAGGAGGTGCGGCGCAGGAGCCGAGCGCCCCGGCCGAGGCTAGGGCGAGCGCGGTGGTGAGCAGGGTGCGGCGTTGCATGGCGGAACACTACTGGTTGACAGGGCTCAGAAGATCTCGACCTGACGCAGGTCGACATCCTGCCCGGCGACCAGCCGGAGCCCGTCGATCGGCCGGGACGGCAGCGGCTGCGGCGTGGTCTGGTCGGGCCGCTGCGGCTGCACCGTGGGGCCGCTGGACGACCAACCGCTGCCCGGCTGGTGCACATCCAGCCACCAGCCGCCGTCCGTCGGCACCTCGGCGAAGGTGATGGCAGCGCACAACGGGACGAACGCCTCGTCCCAGCTGAACTCGATGGCCATCCCGGCGGGCAACCGTTGCACCATGGCGCCGTCGTCGTCAACCAGGGTCGGCGCGGCCGGCCGGATGGTGGCCTGCCGGGTGCGGTCGGGTTGCCAGTGCCGCAGTCCACCGCCTCGCGGCCGGCTGAGCGAAGTCGGCCGGGATTGGCGTCCCCAGTCGCCTGCGCGTCTCGAGCGCTGCACCTCAATGCTGCAGTCAGCGTGCAGGGTGTCGACGTCGACCCAGACCTGGTGCCACGGTGCGCCGTTGATCCGGACCGCCGCGATGAACCGGCCTGCACCGCTGGCGGTGATCCGCAGCGTGGTGCCATCGTCGCGGTGCCAGACGACCTTGTCGAAGACCGGGGTGCTGAGCACGAACTGGCCCGAGCCCACCTGCAGCGGGTACAGCCCGATCATCGCGAACAGTTGCCAGGCCGACATCTCGCCGTTGTCCTCGTGCCGGGGTAACCCTGGCCGATCTCGGAACCCACGAAGATCCGGTCGCAGATCTCGGCGACCAGCGCCTGGGTGGCGTCCGGCCGGCCGGCGTGCAGGTACATGTAGGGGATGTGGTGGGCCGGCTGGTTGCTGACGCCCAACTGGCCGAGCCGAAGCGCCCGCGCCTCGACCATCTCGTGGATCACGGCTCGGTAGCTGCCGACGCGATCGGCGGTCTCCGGGGTGGCGCGGGCC
>NZ_JBASCI010000116.1:0-33891 GCF_049651565.1 Brooklawnia sp. | reverse complement strand
GAAGCAGCCAGCGGGATCATCCGGGACGCCACCCTGACGGTGCCGGCCGACGCCGACCGGATGGACCAGTTCATCCAGCTCACCGACGCCGGCACCCGCGAGCCGATCGACCTTGCCCGCGGCCAGGTGGTGATCACCCAGCGGCTGGCCGAGAACCTGCTGATCAGCCCGGGCGACACCTTCGAGTTGTCCCGCGAGCTGGAGGACGAGCCGGTGAGCGTCGCCGTCGGTGCGGTGGCCCACCTGTACGGCGGACACTTCGTGTTCATGGACCAGCAGACCTACACCGACCTGTTCGGTGAGGCGCCGCAGTTCAACCACGTGCTGGCCGAGGTGGCAGGGCAGGACGACGACCGGGCCGAGGTGCTGCAGGCTTCGCTGAAGGACGCCAGCGACGCGGTGCTCAGCGTGGTGGATGTGGAGTATCAGGCAAAGGCCTACTCCGACATCACCTCGAACCTGACCTCGCTGGTGGCGGTGATCGTGGTGTCGTCCGGCCTGCTGGCGTTCGTCGTGCTGTACAACCTCACCAACATAAACATCGAGGAGCGCCGGCGCGAGATCGCCACCATCAAGGTGCTCGGCTTCCGCGACCGCGAGGTGGACGCCTACGTCTTCCGGGAGACCGGGGTGCTGTCGGTCCTCGGCGGGCTGCTCGGGCTGCCGCTGGGCTGGGCGTTGTGCACCTGGGTGGCACGCTCGGCCGAGCTTGACAACGTCGCGTTCGGCCGGGTGATCCATTGGCCGAGTTATGCCTGGGCGTTCGGCCTGACCCTGGTCTTCACCGTTGTCGTGATGGGTTTCCTGCGGCCGAGGCTGCGCAGCATCGACATGGTCAGCTCGCTGAAGAGCGTCGAGTAGCCACCACCCGGCTAGTTGCTGAGGCGCTCGGCGGCGGCAGCCTTCGCCCGGGCGACACCGTCGATCAGCGGTGGCAGCAGTTCGGTCGCCTCGTCCGCCGCCATGATGACCGACTGGCCCCAGCTCGCCTGCAGGACGATGTGCGCGGCCTTTTCCTTACCGGATGCCAGTGTGGCGACCTGCCGGACGATGATGTCGAGGTCACGCCCGGTGAATTCACCGGCGGTGTTGAAGTCGTAGTCGACCAGGGTGGTGGACAGTTGCCAGAACCGGCGATCGGTGCGTCGCAGTAGTAGCCGTCCGGGGCCCGGGACGGAGATCTCCAGCCACTCCATACCCGGCGAGCTTACGGGAGAACTGGACGGTCGACCCGGGCTGGCCGGCGGGCTACTCGGAGGCTGCCTGCAGCGAGTCGCTGGCCAGGATCGCCTCCAGCGCGCCGCTCATGTGGTTGTCGAAGACCTCCCAGATCTCAGCCACCGATCCGTTCGCGATGGAGTCCACCAGGACCCGGTGCCGGCTGGCAGACATGTTGGCCCGGGCTTGGTTGGTTCCGGCGTGCAGGATCGACATCCGAATTATCGCGGCCAGCGACTCCCAGTGACTGAGCAGCACCTCGTTCCCGGTGGATACGCACAGTTCCCGGTGCAATGCCAGGTCGGCATCGACCGCGTCGGTGAGCGATCCGGTGGCCGACTCCTCAAGATCGGCAAGTCGCTCCTCCAGCGCAGCGATGGCCGCGTCCCGGTTCGGTCGGCCGCCGATGTCGATCGCAGCCATCACCTCCAGCGCGTGCCTGACCCGGAAGGTCTCGCTGATCAGCCGGGGGGTCAGTTCGGGGACGTGGGTGCGGCCACGCCCGTCCTGCACGACCAGACCCTCCTGCTGGAGTTGCCGTAGTGCCTCACGCAGCGTGCCGCGGCTGATGCCGAGCTGCTCGGAGAGCTGGGTCTCTACCAGGTGCTGACCGGGCCTGAGGGTGCCCATCGTGATGGCGTTGCGGATCTCGGTCACCGCGCTGTCGCGCAGCGATGGTCTGGGCAGCGACTTGAGCTGTCCCACTCGGCCCTCGGCGACACTCATGATTTCCTCCCGAAACGTTGACGGTCGACATTCGAATCGTCTACTGTCGGCCCATGGCCACTGTAGTCGACAGTGAGCCTAAACCCACGTGTTTCACGGACTCATAACGAGGTGGCCTAGTGATCAATCCGCGCGTCATCTGCTCAAGCATCACCTTCCGCAGACGGCCCCTGGCCGAAGCATTGACCCTCATCGAGGAGATCGGGTTCAGCGGATTCGACCTGGGCGCGTTGCCCGGGGTCTGTGACCACGTGCCCTACGAACTCACACCCTCCGCTGTCGCCGAAGTGGCAGCCGTTGTGAAGGCCGCCGGGCCGGCCACGGCGTCCATCAACGGGGACATCGGCGACCTGAACCGGGTGCTGTCAGACGCTGAGCAGGATGAGCGCGACAAGCACCTCCAGCAACTGCTCGACCTGTGCATCGCGACCGGCTCGCCGGCGCTGGTCCTGCCCTGCGGTTCGCTGGGACACCAGCCGATCCGCAGCCTGGCCGAAGACCTCGACCTGGTCGCCGAGCAGCTCACCAGGGCGAGCCGGGCCGCCGCCGACCGCGGAGTGGTGATCTGGGTGGAAGAACTGCACTCCGGCCGGATCTGCTACAACACCGAGCGCGCAAGGCAACTCCACGATCGGCTCACCGATGCCGGTACCGGCGTGGTCATGGACTTCTCTCACATCGTGGCGACCGGCCATGATCCCGTTGACTACATCGCCGAGTTCGGTGAGGCGATAACCCACGTCCACGTCCGAGACGCCGTCCCCGGCAACATCAACGTCTCGGTCGGACGCGGTCAGGTCGACTTCGCAACCGGAGTGGCCGAACTGCGGCGCATTGGCTACGCCGGCGTCTTCTCGCTCGAACTCGAGACCCACGACGTTGCCGAGGACGAGCGCCCAGCCGCGGCCAGGCAGGCCGGTGAATACCTTTCGACCCTGATCTGAGGAGGATCGGTGACCACTCAAATCCAACGCACGGTCGTTATCTCCGGGGCCGGGTCCCCACGCGGCATCGGACGCGCCGTCGCCCAGCGCATGGCCGGCCAGGGTTGGGCGGTCGCGGTCGCCGACATTGATCAGGCGGCCGCCCGGCAGACCGCAGAACTGCTGTCGGAATCCGGTGTCCCGGCACTCGGGCTGGGTTGTGACGTGACCGACGAGGCGTCCGTACTGGCACTTCGCGACGCCATCGCGGCCGACCCGGCACTGCCCGCGGTGGGTGCGGTCTTCCCGATCGCCGGTGTCACCGCACCCATGGACTTCGTCGATTCGACCCTGGCCGACTGGAACCGGGTCATCGCAGTCAACTCCACCGGCTCGTACCTGCTGATCAAGGCCTTCGTCGAGCAGATGATCGCCAACCGGTTCGGCCGGATCGTGACTATGTCGTCGGTGACCGCCCAGCACGGTGGCGGAGTCTTCTCCAAGACCCTGTACGCCGCCGCCAAGGCCGCCAACCTGGGACTGATGCGCGGCCTCGCCCGAGAGCTGGCCGGCTACAACATCACCGCCAACGCGGTAGCCCCCGGAGCCGTCGACACCGACATCCGGGCCGGCGCCACCACCCCCGAGCGGGAAGCCGCCCTGTCGGCCTCGGTGCCGCTGGGACGGCAGGCCAGCGCCGACGACATCGCCGCGGCCTTCGCCTACTTCGCCGGGGACGACGGCGCGTACCTGACCGGCGTCACCTTGAACATCAACGGCGGCTCATACATCGCCTGACCAACCGCACGCCTGCCCGAAGTACCGGTACCGCTTCCAACAGGAGGGTCTTGAAACGATGAAGGTTGTATTCGTGGGTCTGGGGGCGATGGGGCTCCCGATGGCCCACAACCTGGTTGTGCAGGGCTTCGACGTGATCGGCGTGGACCCCGACCCCGAGCGTCGCGAATCTGCTCGCCCCGGGCTCCGCACGGTCGCGTCGGTGGCCGAGTGCCCTGGCGCAGACCTCGTGATCGTGATGGTGGCTCATGACGGGCAACTGGCCGGCGTCCTGTCCGATGCTCCGGAGCCGTTGCAGTCGGCGGTTTGGGTGCTGATGGGCACCCTCGGGGTGGACGCCGTGGTCGCTGCCCAGCAGCGGCTGGGTCAGCGGGGCGGCAGCGTCGTCGACGCACCGGTGACCGGCGGCCAGGCCGGTGCCCGCAACGTCACCATGCTGATCATGGTGGGTGGCGCCCCCGACCTGGTCGAGCAGGTGCGTCCCGTGCTGGCCCACCTGGGGCGGGTCATCCAGGTGGGTGAGAAGGTCGGCGACGGGCAGGCGATGAAGACGGTGAACCAGTTGCTCTGCTCGGTGCACCTGGTTGCGGCCGGCGAGGCGCTCGCCCTCGCCGGACGGCTGGGAATTGACGGGGAACTGGCGCTGGAGGTCCTCACCAGCGGCGGGGCCAACTCCTGGATGCTGACCGACCGGGGCCCCCGCATGCTTGGCGAACCACCGGTGCCACCGAAGTCGACCATCGACATCTTCGTCAAGGACTCCGGCCTGGCTGTCGCGGCTGCCAACTCGGTTGGCATGGCGGCGCCAGTCCTGCAGGCCGCACATGACCAGTTCGTCCGGGCCAGTCAGGCCGGCCTGGGCGATGTGGACGACTCAGTCGTGATCAGCAACTACCGATGAAGTTCCGACACCCGACAGGAGAACAATGAACATTCACGAACTGCTCAAGGAGCGCGGCGAGAGCGGCAAGCCGATCCGGGTGGGCCTGATCGGCGCCGGCCGCTACGGCACCATGTACCTGGCGCAGGCCAGGGCGATCCCGGGCGTCCACGTGGTCGGAATGGCCGACATCAACCTGCCCAGGGCCCGCAATGCCCTCAAGCTGGTCGAATGGCCCGACGACCAGGTCGCCGACTCCGTCGAGGATGCACTGGCCACCGGGCGAACAGTGGTGGTCGACGACGCGAAGCTGCTGCTGGACGCCGACCTGGACGTCATCGTCGAGGCCACCGGCAACCCGATCGTCGGCACCGCGCACGCCATGCACGCACTGGACACCGGCAAGCACGTCGTCCTGGTCACCGTCGAGGCGGACGCGCTGTGCGGCCCAGCGCTGGCCAAGCGGGCCAGGGACAAGGGTCTGGTGGTCTCGATGGCCTACGGCGACCAGCCCGCCCTGATCTGGGAGTTGATCGACTGGGCGCGCAGCAACGGCTTCCACGTCACCTGCGCCGGCAAGGGCGCGAAGTTCCTTGAGCACTACCACGAGATGAACCCGGACAACGTCTGGGAGAACTGGGAGTTCAGCAAGGAACTGACCGATTCCGGGCAGCTCAATCCGTACATGCACACCTCGTTCCGGGACGGCACCAAGGCCGCGATCGAAATGGCCGCGGTCGCCAATGCGGCCCGGCTGATGCCTTCGGATGACGGCATTTCATTCACTCCCGGGAACGTCGAGCAGATCGCCACCATCTGCCGGCCCGCCGAGGTCGGGGGAGTGCTGGCGCACGACGGCTCGGTCGACGTGATGAGTTCGGTGGAGCGGGACGGTAGCCGGATTCCGTTCAACACCCAGGAAGGCGTCTTCGTCGTCATCCGCGCGACCAACGACTACGTGTCGAAGATGTGCTTCACCGAGTACCCGTGGCACCCCGACCCCACCGGACGGTATGCGGCCCTGTACCGCCCGTACCACTACATCGGCCTGGAGTTGAACACCTCGATCGCCCATGCGGCGTTGCGCGGCGTCCCGACCGGTTCGGCAGTCGGGTTCTACGCCGACGTCGTGGCCTGTGCCAAGAAGGACCTCAGGGCCGGCGAAACCCTCGACGGCGAAGGCGGCTATGCGGTTTGGGGCAAGTTGATCTCAGCTCGCAGATCCGTCGAGATCGGTGCCCTTCCGGTCGCTCTGGCCCACCACGTGCCGTTGACCCGCGACGTCGCAAGAGGCGAGATCGTCACCTATGCAGACGTTGAACTGGGTGACGAGTTCGCTCAGGTACTGGAGCTGCGCCGTGAAACGGAAGATCTGCTCGAGGCCTGAATTTCCCAAGTAACGAAACTGCAAAATCCATGTTCGGACTGTTGACGCAGTGGCCCCCTCGTGCCACCATGATTTCAGTCCAACAGTACGAATGTCTACTGTCAACAAAGGGGTTGGTTGGTCTTGAATCTGTACACACTGATGGAGCGGCGGGCGAAGCAATCGGGCCCGATCCGGGTCGGCGTGATCGGCGCCGGGAAGTTCGCTTCCATGTTCCTCACGCAGGCCGCGAGCACCCCGCAGATCCACGTCGTCGGAGTGGCCGATCTCAACGTGCCGAAGGCCAGGGCAGCCCTCAAGCGCACCGGCTGGGCCGACGACCGCGTTTCGGCCGCCAACCTCGCCGATGCGCTCGCGAGCGGCGCAACCTGCGTCCTCGAGAGCTCCGAGGAACTGATCACCAGGCCAGAGATTGAGGTCATCCTCGAGATCACCGGCAACCCACTGGCCGGCACCCACCACGCGCTGACCGCCATCGACAACGCAAAGCACGTCGTGATGGTCAACGTCGAGGCCGACTGCATGGTGGGGCCGATCCTGGCCGAGCGCGCCAGGGCGGCCGGTGTGGTGTACGCGATGGCCTACGGAGATCAGCCGGCCCTCATCTGCGAGCTGGTCGACTGGTGCCGTACCGTCGGTTTCGACGTGGTCGCGGCCGGCAAGGGGACCAAGTACCTGCCCGAGTACAACTGGTCGACCCCGGACACCGTTTGGGATCACTACGGCTTCACCGCCGAGCAGCTGGCTGGTGGCGACTTCAACCCGCAGATGTTCAACTCGTTCCTGGACGGCACCAAGTCGGCCATCGAGATGGCAGCGGTCGCGAACGGCACCGGCCTGCTGCCGCAGGACGAGGGACTACAGTTCCCGCCGGCGGCGGTGGACGACCTGCCGCACATCTTGCGTGAACAGAACGTGGGTGGGGTGCTCAGCCGCCGCGGCACCGTGGAGATCTGCTCGTCGATGTACCGGGACGGCACCGAGGTGCCGAACAACCTGCGCTGGGGCGTGTACGTCACGTTCGAGGCCAGGACCGACTACGCCGTCCAGTGCTTCGCCGAGTACGGCGTACACACCGACGAGACCGGACGGTATGCCTCGTTGTATCGGCCCTACCACATGATCGGGCTGGAGCTGAACGTGTCGATCGCCAACGCCGTCCTGCGAGGGGAGGCCACCGGATCACCGATTGGCTTCCACGCCGACGTGGTTACCACCGCGAAGAAGGACCTGGTACCCGGTGACGTGCTGGACGGTGAGGGCGGCTACACCGCCTTCGGCAAGCTCGCACCAGCGGCCAGATCGCTGGCTCTGGGTGCCCTGCCGCTCGGACTGAGCCTGTACGCCAAGGTCGTGCGTCCGGTCGCCAAGGGCAGCACGGTGACCTGGGACGACGTCCAGGTCGACGAATCCATGCTCGCGTACCGGGTCCGCAAGGAACTCGAGGCCAGCGTGTCAAACACCACCCACTAGGCCCCGCGGAGGAGCGAGCCCATGTTCCCTGCAACGCTCGACAAGGCGCTGGACGCGTTGGACCGCGTCGTGCAATACCTCTGTGTCGCCGCACTGGGCGTGACCGTGGTCGCGGTGTTCTGGCAAGTGCTGTCCCGGTACGTGACCAGCCAGTCGTCGCCGTGGACGAGCGACCTGGCGGCGTTCTCGTTCGTCTGGTTGTCGATGTTCGCGATTGCCCTGGGTGTGCGCCGCGGCCGGCACATGGTGCTGGACATCTGGGAGTACTTCCGGTATCGGCGGTGGCTCAACAACACGATCTGGATCATTTCGATCGGTGTCGTCATGGCCGTGCTTTTCCTGCTGGCCTTCTTCGGTATCCAGGGCCTGGGGCCCGCGTTCTCCCGCCGGATGCCGGGCCTGGGCATCTCCAACGGCTGGATGAGCCTGGCCGTCCCGGTGGGCGCCATCCTGTCACTCATCTTCGCTGCCGAGGCGCTGTGGAAGCTGCTGCTCGCCCGCGAGGGTGAGGACCCTCTTCCGCAGAAGGTCCTCTTCCAGGATGAGGTCGAGGAGATCGAGGAACGAATCGTCGCTGAAGAAAAGAAGCGAATGGTGGAGGGGGAAATCTGATGGGTGGCCCACTGCTTGCCCTGTTCCTGGGCGGAATCATCATGCGGATCCCGATCGGGTTCGCGCTGGCCGCCGCATCGATGGGCGTGCTGTTCATCATGACCGACTATCCACTGCAGGTCGGGGCCCAACGCATCGTCGCCGGCATCACGCCGTTCGGCCTGTTGGCGATCCCACTGTTCATCCTCGCCGGCGGGTTGATGGGGGCAGGCGGCCTCACCAAGCGGATGCTGGCCTTCGCCGAGGTGCTGGTCGGCGGCATGCGGGGCGGCCTGGCCCAGACCACCATGCTGGCCTCACTGATCTTTGGTGGCATCTCGGGCTCGTCGGTGGCGAACCTGTCCAGCCTGGGCCGGATCATGACCCCGGCGATGATCTCCAGGGGCTACACCCGGGGGTACACAGCGGCGGTCAACGCCACCGCACCGGTAAACGATCCGATCATGCCGCCGTCGATCACCATGATCGTGTTCGGGGTGGTGACCGGCACATCGATCGGCAACCTGTTCTTCGCCGGCATTGTGCCCGCCTTCATCTTCATCGGCCTGATGATGCTGGTGGTGCACTTCACCGTGCTGAAGCAGGGCTTCACCGACGAGGTCAAGGCGAAGGCCGCCAACCCCAAGGACATCGGGAAGATTGCCAAAGAGGACCGGCCCAGCGCTTCGAAGGCGTTTGTCGAAGCCATTCCGGCGCTCATCATGCCGGTGATCATCCTGGTCGGCATCCGGGGCGGGTTCTTCACCCCGACCGAAGCCGCCGCGGTGGCCGTGGTATACGCCCTGCTGGTCGGGCTGTTGTACCGGGAGCTGACCTTCAAGACACTGATCTACGGCATGATCGACTCCGCCATCACAGTCGGACTGATCATGCTGGTGCTCGCTGCCGCCCAGCTCTACTCATGGGCGTTGACCGCGGGCCGCGTCCCCGAGCAGATCGCGGACGCATTGTTCTCGGTCAGCGACAACAAGTACGTCATCCTGCTGATGATGAACGTGCTGCTGCTCATTGCCGGCATGTTCCTCGAGGCCAATGCCGCGCTGATCATCATCGCCCCGATCCTGCTGCCGGTCGCCCTGGCCATCGGAATGGACCCCGTTCACCTGGGCATCGTCGTGGTCGTCAACATGAGCATCGGCCTGATCACCCCGCCAGTCGGAATCGTGCTGATGTTAGCGGCTGCACTCGCCAAGGTCTCGATGGTCAAGGCGATCAAGGCGGTGCTCCCCTTCCTCGGCGTCATGCTCATCTACCTGATGCTCATCACCTACGTTCCCGAAATCTCGCTCTGGCTACCACGCGTGCTGCTGTAGCTCCAACGGAAGGAAAACAACCATGAAGAAGATGACAGGACTGGCCGTCCTCACCGCCGGGGCGTTGTTGCTCTCGGCCTGCGGCGGAGGTGGGGGAGGAACCTCCAGCCCGTCCACCCCTGCCGGTGGCGCGACCACCGCCGCAACCGGTACCGCGAATGTCGAGGGTATGCCCAGCGTCGACGTCTCAGGCGAGGATCCCATCGTCCTTACCCTTGGCCACGCCGGCTCCGAGCAGGACCCCCGGCAGACTGCCTCGTTGCGCATGAAAGAACTGCTCGAAGGTGCCTCCAACGGCCAGATCACCGTCGAGATCTACCCGAACTCGACGCTGGGCACCTGGGAGGACATGATCGAGGGCCTGCAGTACGGCTCGACCCATATCGTCATCGAGTCGCTGCTGTCGCTGGAGACCTACACCGACCTGGCCTCAGTCGAAACCACACCGTTCCTGTACGAGGACTACGAGGGCTTCTCCGAGGTCTGGGACGGTGAACTCGGCGACGAGATCAAGTCGGAGGTCACCAACGCATCCGGCTACGCCATCCTGGGCAACATGTTCCGGGGCTCACGTGAGCTGACCACCAAGGAACCGGTCACCAGCCTCGCCGATGTCCAGGGGCTCACGATCCGGACTCCTTCGGCCAAGACGATGCTCGACACCTGGACCGCCCTGGGCGCCCGCGCCGAGGCACTGCCGTTCAACGAGGTCTACTCGGCGCTGGAGTCCGGCGTCCTGGATGGCCAGGAGAACCCGTTGGACGCGATTCTGTTCAACTCGATCCATGAGGTGGCGCCGAACATCGCGATGACCAGCCACATGTTCGCCAACTACCACTTCCTGCTGTGGAACGACTACCTGACCGGTCTGCCCGATGGCTACCAGCAGCTCATCACCGCAGCTGCCACCATCACTGGTGAGGAGTACACCCAGTCGACCCTGGACAACGAGGTCGAATACAAGGCCGAACTCGAGTCCCAAGGTGCGATCTTCCACGAGTTGACCGACCGGCCCGCCTGGGTGGAGGCGACCCAGTCGGTGCGCGACGGTCTGCCGGCGAAGGTGAAGGAGTGGGTCAGCGAGATCCAGGAGATCCAGAAGTAACCCTTCTGACTGGCGAGTAACTCACAGGTTGGGACGGCCCTCGGGTCGTCCCAACCTCGTTCTCGATTTTCGGGTGGGCGGATCGGTCACCCACACGAGCTGGTGAGCCAGCCGACGCAGCGCCAGCATCACCGGCTTGTGCAGGGCGGTGCCGAGCACCGCACAGGTGGGGGGTCGGGTCGACGCCACCGGCATCACCGGCTTGTGCAGGGCGGTGCCGAGCACCGCACAAGTGGCGGGTCGGGTCGACGCTCATCGCCAGTAACGTTGCCACCTCGTCACCGGCATCGCCGCGATCACGGCCCGGACGGCGGCCCCCGGCCGACGGGAGTCGCGTCTGGGCGGGCACTTTCCGGCCTGATGCACCGACAGTGCCCGCGATTCGCCCTTGAGGCGGACAGTTCCCCGCCCGGTGAACCGAAAGTGCCCGCGGGACGCCCTCGGGACGCGTCGTCCCGCACATCGCACGCCGTGTCCGGGTCATCTTTGATCAAGCGATTGCGCCGAACCCGGCCAACCGCCAGAGTGGTGCACACGGATCAGCATCGAAGCGATCCACTGACAAGGAGCGATTGCATATGCGCACGTCTCGGTTGGCACCCGGTCTTGCTGCGTCGCTGGGGCTCTCGGCGCTCATCATCGCGCCCACGGCTGCCCCTGCGTACGCGGTCGACTGCGTTGACCCCGTCCCCCTGAGGATTCTGTCGTTCACCGACTTCCATGGCCGGATCGCCGCGTCCAACCCGGACACCGCGGTCTTCTTCGCCGCCCTGGAGGCGAACCGCGATGCCGACACGGTCGTGGTGTCGAACGGCGACAACATCGGCGCCACGTTGTTCCCCTCGATGATCGCCAATGACGAGCCGACCATCGACATCCTCAACGCCCTCGAGATCGACGCCAGCTCGGTCGGCAACCACGAACTCGACAAGGGTTACCAGGACTTCACCGGCCGGGTGATGACCAACTCGGAGTTCCCCTACGTGAGTGCGAACCTGATCGACGTGGTGGACGGCGAATCTGTGGCCGACGCCCCGTTCACCGTCGTGACCACTGCCAGCGGTGTCGACGTGGCCATCGTGGGTGCGATCACCGAGGAACTGCCCTCGCTCATTAACCCCGGCTTCTTCGACTTCGGCCTCGCGGCCCCCGCCGTGCCAGCCATCAACCAGTACGCCGCCGAGTTGAAGGATGGCGACATCTCCAACGGGGAGGCCGACGTCGTGGTGGCGGCCTTCCATGAAGGCACTGCAGCGAATACCGGGATCAGCGACGACGTGGACGTGATCATAAACGGCCACAGCCACGTGGTCGTCGCCACCACCGATGCCGATGGCCGGCCGGTCATCCAGCCGGGCAACTTCGCGTCCCACTTCGGTGAGACCGAGTTGCTGGTGGACGTGGACGACAATGCGGTCTGCGAGGTGGTTACGAACCAGAACATCACCGCTGCGGTGCCGGCCGGCAGCACCCGTGACGACTTCATCGCTGCCCACCCGCGGGCGGCCGCCATCAACGGCATCGTCACCACAGCCCTGGAGAACGCCGCCGAACAGGGTGAGGTCGCCGTCGCCGAGGCGACCGCCGACATCAGCCGTGGCCTGAACGACGACGCTTCGTTCGACAACCGGCGGGTCGAGTCGACCATGAGCAATATGGTCGCGCAGATGTTCCACGACCAGTTGGGCGCGGACCTGCCGAACTTCATCGGTGCCCAGAACCCGGGCGGCACCCGGGCGGACCTGCTCGCAGGGACGGTGACCTACGCCGAGGCCGCCGCGGTGCTGCCGTTCGCCAACACCCTGATGACCACCGAACTGACCGGCGTCCAGCTCAAGACGATGCTGGAGCAGCAGTGGCAACCTGAAGGCACCCGGCCCGACCGGGCCTTCCTCGCCCTCGGGTTGTCCGACAACGTCGCCTACACCTACGACGAGTCCCTGCCACGGGGGGAGCGGATCACCTCGATCTTCGTCGACGGCGCCCCGGTCGATCCCGCGACGATATACACCGTCGGTTCCGGCAGTTTCCTGATCGCCGGCGGCGACAACTTCTTCGTGCTCGCCGACGGTGCCAATACCGCAGACACCGGACGCGCCGACCTGGAGGCCTGGGTCGAGTGGCTGGAGGATCAGGGCAGCGTGTCCCCGGACTACTCCCGGCGCGGCGTGCCGTTCGTGGGTGAGACCGACCTGGCCACCGACACCGAGGTGGTGTGGACGGTCGGCCAGCCGGCGGCTGGTTCGATCCCCAACGACACCCTCGACATCCGCTCGCTGAACGCGCCCGCGAACACCACGCTGGAGGCCCGTCTGGGCGCCCCGAACGGCACCCTGGTCGGCCAGACCACGGTGAACGAGGGCGTGGCGGAGTTGCCGGTCCGGCTGCCGGCGGGCACCACCACCGGCGATGCCGTGATCTACCTGATCGCTCCCGACAGCGGGACCACCATTCCGGTGCCGGTGAGCGTGGCAGAAGGGATTGCGCCATTCGCGGACGTGCCGCTCGGCACCCAGTTCATCGACGAGATCCGCTGGATGAAGGAGCAGGGACTGGCGCGGGGCTGGGACGACGGCACCTTCCGGCCGCTGCAACCGGTGGCCCGGGACGCCATGGCCGCCTTCCTCTACCGGCTCGCCGGGTCTCCTTCGGTGGCCGGCCAGACCGAGCCGTTCAGCGACGTGACCGAGGCCGACGAGCACTACGACGCGATCGTCTGGGCCTACAACGCCGGTGTCGCCGAGGGTTGGCCGGACGGCACCTTCCGGCCGCTGGAGGGCATCGAGCGCAACGCGATGATGGCGTTCATCTACCGGTACGCCGATGAGCCCGAGTACCAGGCGCCGACCGATTCGCCGTTCAGCGACGTCCAGCCCGGCGATCCGTTCTTCGCCGAGATCATGTGGGCCTACGACAACGGCATCACCACCGGCTGGCCGGACGGCACCTTCCGCCCCTTCGACAAGACAAACCGGGACGCGACCGCGGCGTTCTTCTACCGGATGGTCGTGGAGCACGGTATCGACGCACCGCGCTGATCCGCTGAGCGACAGCGAGAGGCCCAGGAGCTGAGATCCCTGGGCCCATCGCCCGTCTCGCCACTAGTGGGTCAGCTCTTCTGCCGCCGCGCCCAGGCCGTCACCTCGACAAGGTCGAGACCGTAGGTCGGGCCGCTGCGGGCGCGGTAGTTGTCGACGCGGGTGGCGCCGCGTTCCAGCAGCCGGTCGGCCCCGACGCGGTTGCCACGGGCGGCGTGGGTCAGCCCGACGCAGATCTGCGCCAGCCCCTGCCACAGGTCACGCTCCTGGTCCGGTCCCGCCTTCCAGCGGGCCTCCAGTACCTCGTGCGCGGCGAACGGTCGGCCCTGTGCGACCAGGCTGCGGGCGACAGCCAGGGTCTCCTCCGGTGGCAGTGCCTGCTCGGGCACCGGTTCGACGCCCTCCGCCCCGTACGGCAGCGGACGACCCAACTCATCCCTCGGCCGCGCCTGTCGTGGCCGGCCTGCCTCGTCCCGGTCGCGGCTCACACCACCCACCTCCCACGCATCATTGGAACCCTGCCCATGTGCCCATGGTATGCAGCCTCGGCCTGCTCCCCGGTGGCCTCGGTAATTGATCTGGGGAACAGGTCCCGGGGCAGCGGACACCCCAACTTGCTGTACAGGGCGTTCGGCGCGGGGCCCAGTCAGCGGGGGAGGGCCGTGTGTGGCTGGTGAATTCGGAAAACGGCACCCTGAATTCCAGTTCCGACGGTTCAATGGCCCGATTCGGTGATCGAGCGATACATTTTCCGAATCTTCCGTGGGTGGTGAAGCCTGGCGCGAGCCCCTCTCGGACATGGGCGTGCGCCTTCCGGACATGGGCGTGAACCTTCCGGACATGGGCGTGCCCTTTCCGGACAGGAGTGGGTGCATCCCGGGCCTCAGACCAGCGGCCACGGGTACTGGTAGGGCGATGTCTCCGTCGGCAGTACCGGCCTGTCCAGCAGTTGTTGCACCCGACGGCGCAGCATCTCGACCTCCCGCAGGGTCAGCAGCTCCGCCACCTCGCACGGCACGGAGTTGGCCAGCGGCCTGAGGTCGGCGAGCAGGTCGTCGTCGACCACCTCGCCTGCGAAGTCCCAGATGACCGTCCGAAGCTTCGGCTCGGCGGCGAAGCACAGCCCGTGGTCGATCGCCCACAGCCTGCCCTCGGCGTCCCGCAGCACGTGCCCAGACTTGCGGTCGGTGTTGTTGGTGACCAGGTCGAACACCGCGATGCGGAGCAACTGGTCGTGTGACTCGGGGTGGCCGGCGATCAGGGTGAAGTAGTGCTCGGCGTCGGCCTCGATGTACCACTGCAGCGAGCCGATGCCGGCCGGCCCGTCGGCGCGGACGACGGTGGGCGGTACCAGGTGCCAGCCCAGCCACTCGCTGAGTAGGAAGGCGGCCCGCTCACGGGCGTGCAGGCCGGGTTCGAAGTCCCACAGTTCCCGTTCCCCGGCCATCGGCTTGTAGATCGCCCAGGCGTAGTCGTCCCCGTCCCGCAACTCCACTGCGAAGGTCAGGTTGCTGGACTCGGCGACCCGACCGATGATGCCGAGCTCGGCGCCGGCCAGCAGTTCCAGTTCGCGGCCGAATGGTGGTTGCGGGCTGGGCATGGCTGGTTCACCCGGTGCGCAGCTCGCGCAGCGAGCCGGTGGTGGTGTTCATCTTGATGACGCCGAGCGTGCCGTCGCCGTCGTGGCCGAGAACCGAGACCGACGCCGGGTCGATCCAGATCCGTTGCAGGGCGTCCAGCGGCGCTCCGAGGGCGTGGGTGAGCACCGCCTTGATCGGGTCGGCGTGGCTGAAGCAGACCACCACCTGACCGGGGTGGGCGTCCCTGATCCGTCCGATGGTGCCCACCATGCGCTCGGACAGCTCGGCGAAGCTCTCGCCGCCGGGGAACCGGAACTGCGAGGGCGACCGCTGGACGACCTGCCAATCGGGCAGCCCCGCGAGCTCGGCGAGCTGCCCGCCGGTCCAGTCGCCGAAGTCGCACTCGGTCAGCCCGGGATCGATGACGGGCTGCAGGCCTGACCTGGCGGCAAGCGGGGCACTGGTCTCGACACAGCGCTCCAGCGGTGAGGTATGGATCGCAGCGATCGGCAACTCGGCCAGCCGGTCGGCGACAGCTTCGGCCTGGGCCCGGCCGGCGGGCGACAGGTGCAGGCCAGGGGACCGGCCGGGCAGCACTTGGCCGGTTGTCGGGGTGACACCGTGCCGCACCAGCAGCACCAGCGTCGTCGACGCGGTGGTCATTCATTGCAGGCTACCCGAGCCGGTGCAGCCCGACCGCTGGCCGCCGGGCCGGTTTGCGCCGCGGACTAGGTTGGCCGTGTGAGTGAGCGCCCCTGCATTGAGACTGCCGGCGCCCTACGGGCCGCCGGTCACCAGTACCGGCCGCTGCGAGCCGAGATCCGCACCAACCTGCTGGCCATGCTGGCCTCGGGGCACAACCCGTGGCCCGGCCTGCACGGTCTCGGCCGAACCGTGCTGCCGCAGCTGGAGCGGGCCCTGATCGCCGGCCACGACTTCGTCCTGCTGGGCGAGCGCGGCCAGGGCAAGACGCGCCTGCTGCGCACCCTGGTCGGCATGCTGGACGAGTGGACCCCGATCATCGCCGGCTCCGAACTGCGCGAGCATCCGTCCGCCCCGATCACCGACGCGTCCCGCCGGCTGGTCGCCGAGCAAGGCGACGACCTGCCGATCGACTGGGTGCACCGCAGCGAGCGGTACGTCGAGAAGCTCGCCACCCCCGACACCTCGGTCGCCGACCTGATCGGCGACGTCGACCCGATCCGGGTGGCCGAGGGCCGCCGGCTCGGTGACCCGGAAACCATCCACTACGGGCTGATTCCGCGTAGCAACCGCGGCATCGTGGCCATCAACGAGCTGCCCGACCTGGCCGAACGGATCCAGGTGTCGATGCTCAACGTGATGGAGGAACGCGACATCCAGATCCGCGGCTACGTCTTGCGGCTGCCGCTGGACGTGCTGGTGGTCGCCTCGGCGAACCCGGAGGACTACACCAACCGCGGCCGGATCATCACCCCGCTGAAGGACCGGTTCGGCGCCGAGATCCGCACTCACTACCCGCTGGAGCTGGCCGACGAGGTCGCGGTCATCGAACAGGAGGCCGAGCTGGTCGCCGAGGTACCGGCCGCACTGCTGGAGATTCTGGCCCGCTTCACCCGCGCGCTACGGGAATCGCCGTCGATCAACCAGCGCTCCGGAGTGTCGGCCCGGTTCGCCATCGCCGGCGCCGAAACCGTCGCCGCGGCCGCCCGGCATCGCGCAACCGTGCGCGCTGAGGACGCCGCAGTAGCGCGGCTGGTCGACGTCGAATCCGCCGTCGACGTGCTGGGCGGCAAGATCGAGTTCGAGTCCGGCGAGGAGGGCCGCGAGTGGGACGTGCTGGTGCACCTGCTGCGGATGGCAACCGCGGACGCCGTCCGGGCGCACGTGCGCGGACTCGACCTGGGGCCGCTGGTGGCCGCGTTCGACGGGCGGCTGACGGTGGTCACCGGTGAACAGGTGACCGCCGCCGAACTACTGGACGCGCTGCCCGACCTGGACGGCGACAACCGGCTCTACGACCAGATCTGGGAGCGGTTCGCAGCGGCCGGGGACGGCGAGCGGGCCAGCGCCATCGAGCTGGTGCTGGAAGGGTTGTTCCTGGCCCGGCGGATCTCGAAGGAATCCGACGAGAGCGAGACGATCTACGGCTGAGCGCCGGGGAGGAGGGCAGAGTGATGCCCGGACCACACCGGGCCCGCTACGGCCGATGGGCCGGTGGACTTGACCCGTTGGCGCCGCCGGTCGACCTGGCCGCCGCGCTGGACGAGATTGCCGCCGACGTGATGGCCGGCTACTCACCGCAGTCAGCGCTGCGGGAGTACCTGCGGCGGGGGGCCGCCGACCGCGAGGGTCTGGACGACCTGGCCAGGCGCGTCCAGCAGCGTCGCCGCGAACTGCTGAACCGGCACAACCTGGGTGGCACCCTCGACGAGGTGCGCCGCCTGCTCGACGCAGCGGTACTCGCCGAGCGCAAGCAGCTCGCCCGCGATGCCATGATGGCCGACGAGGACCGCGACTTCCGGGAGATGCGGCTGGCCAACCTGCCGTCCGCCACAGCGGCGGCGGTCAACGAGCTGGCGTCCTACGACTGGCAGTCGACCGAGGCCCGGGAGAACTACGAGAAGATCAGGGACCTGCTCGGCCGCGAACTGCTCGACCAGCGGTTCGCCGGCATGAAGCAGGCGCTGCAGGGGGCGACCGACGAGGACCGGCAGGCCATCAACCAGATGCTGTCCGACCTGAACGACCTGCTGGCCAGGCACCGCCGCGGCGAGGACAGCCAGGCCGACTTCGACGAGTTCATGGCCAGGCACGGCCAGCACTTCCCGGAGAACCCGAGAAACGTCGACGAACTCATCGACGCGCTCGCCCAGCGCGCCGCCGCCGCCCAGCGGATGCTGCGCTCCATGACCGAAGAGCAGCGCCAGGAGCTGTTCGAGCTGTCGGCGCAGGCGTTCGGGTCGCCGGAGCTGATGGCGTCGCTGGACCAACTGGACGCCAACCTGCAGGCCCTGCGGCCCGGGCTGGACTGGGCCGGGCGGGAGCAGTTCGCCGGCTCGGAGGGGCTGGGGCTGGGTGACGGCACCGGCGTGGTGCAGGACCTTGCCGACCTGGACGCCCTCGCCGAGCAGTTGGGCCAGTACTACCAGGGGGCGCGGATCTCCGACATCGACCTGGACGCGATGGCTCGGCAGCTTGGCGCCGACGCGGCGCGTTCGGCCCGCACGCTGGCCGACCTGGAGCGGGCGCTGCGGGAGGGCGGCCTGTTGCGCCGCAACGCTGACGGGTCGTTGCGCCTGTCACCGCAGGCGATGCGACGGCTCGGCAAGGAGCTGCTTGCCGACGCCGCCCGGCAACTGTCTGGGCGGACCGGCAGCCGGGACGCCAGGTTGGCCGGCGCCGCCGGCGAGCAGACCGGCGCCACCCGGTCGTGGCAGTTCGGCGACGCCGAGCCGTGGGACGTCACCCGCAGCCTGTCCAACGCGATCGTCCGCACCGCTGCCGAGGGCGGCGGTTTCGACGCCGGCGTCCGGCTGGACGTGCGCGACGTCGAAGTGGTCGAGACCGAGGCGCGAACGCAGTCGGCGGTGGCGCTGCTGGTGGACACCTCGTACTCGATGGTGCACGAGGGACGCTGGGTGCCGATGAAGCGCACTGCGCTGGCCCTGCACCACCTGGTGACGACACGATTCCGCGGTGACCAGTTGCAGCTGATCAGCTTCGGCCGGCTGGCCCGGACGCTGGGTATCGACGAGTTGACCGCGCTGCCGCCGGTGCACGAGCAGGGCACCAACCTGCACCACGGCCTGTTGCTGGCCGAACGTTTCTTCCGCAAGCACCCCAGCATGGACGCCATGCTGCTGGTGGTGACCGACGGCGAACCGACGGCCCACCTGGAAGGTCAGGGGGACGTCTGGTTCCGCTGGCCGCCGGACCCGGAGACGATCGCCCGGACCGTGACCCAGCTCGACCGGCTCACCCGTGGCGGCGCCCGGACGACATTCTTCCGGCTGGGGGACGACCCGGGGCTGCGCCGGTTCCTCGACCAGTTGGCCGCACGGGTCGGCGGCCGGGTGGTCGCACCGCAGGTGGACGACCTGGGCGCCGCGGTCGTGGGTGAGTACCTGCGCTTCCACCAGTCCGGTTATGACGACGAGGCGGGCGCCCGGTGAGTACTGCACCGACCTCGACCGCGGTGGGACACCGGCAGGACCGCTAGCCGGTCGAACTCGTCGCCGACAACTTTCGCGACGCAAATCCCTCCGGTGGTTCGGAACGACCTGACGGTACTGCTGCGACCCCGTGGCCAGGAGCTCCCCACTGCAGGTGGTCAGCTCGCCTGACGCACCGCCTCGGCGGCGATGACCAGGTCCTGCGGCGTGATGCCGTGCCCACCGTCTCGGACGTGAGATCGACGTCGGCGCCCTTGGCCCGCAGCACCGTGACCAGATGCACCACGCTGTCGATCGGAGCCATCGGATCCTCGCGTCCGTTCAACGTGGTGACGTGCACGCCGTGCAGGTCGACGGCCTCGTCCCGGTCGGCGAACGGGAGCATCCCCGACAGCGCGACGACACGGGACAGCACGTCCGGGTGCAGCATCGCTGTGGCCAGCGCGATGTTGGCGCCATTGGAGAAGCCGACGGCCACCAGCGTCCGATCGCCGATCGCGTAGTGGGTGCGGGCCGCGCCGATGAAGCCGGCCAGCTCACCGGCCCGGGCGACCACGTCGTCCACGTCGAAGACCCCCTCCGAGAGCCGGCGGAACCAGCGCGCCATGCCCTGCTCGCGAACCCGGCCGCGCGGGGACAGCACACCGGCTCGCGGGTCGAGGCGGGACGCGAGCCTGGCGATCTCCTGCTCGTTGCCACCGGTGCCGTGGAGTGTGAGCAGCACCGGTGCGTCCGCTTCGCCGGGACGGAACAGGTGCGGCCAGTCCGGCAGTGTGGGGCTGCTCACTTGTCTGTCCCGATCGGGGTGTTCTGCGGCGGGAGGCTGATCTGCTGCAGGGAGTGCTCGATGTCCTCACGGGCGGGCTCCAGCCAAGGCGGCAGCTTCAGAAGTCGGCCGAGTTCGAGCAGCGGTTCGTCGACGGCGAAGCCGGGGGTGTCGGTGGCGATCTCGAACAGCACCCCGCCGGGTTCGCGGAAGTAGATGGACGTGAAGTAGTGGCGGTCCAGGATCTCGGTTACACGGTGCCCGCTATCGAGGAGTTCCTGGCGCCACTTCTCCTGGGTTGCCCGGTCGGGCCCGCGGAACGCGATGTGGTGCACGGTGCCGCCCGCGACCAGGCCGCGCCTGGCGCCCGGGTCGGCGACGACATCGATGATCCGCCCCGGCCCACCCTCACCGGCAACCACCCGGCTGCGGCCGCCGGCCTGCGACACCAGCGACATCCCCAGGTCGTCGATGAGCACCCGAAGCGTGCTGTCGGCGTCGGCCACGGCGAGCACCGAGGAGTGCTGGCCGCGCACCGCATGCTCGGCAGGGACGGCGGGGGTGTCCCATGGCTCGCGAGGGTCCTCGGTGGCTGAGGCCACCAGTTCGAGCACCAACCCGTCCGGGTCCCGGACGACCAGGCGGTCCTCACCCTCGACCGACACGATCGTGGGTTGACACCCAGCGCTGTGAGGTGGCCCTGCCACCAGCCGAGACTGTGCTGGGGCACCGAGAAGGCCGTGGATGTGGCCTGTCCTGCGCCCACCCGGCCGTCGGGGACGCCGCGCCACGGGAAGAATGTCAGCAGCGTCCCGGGTCGGCCGGACTCGTCGCCGTAGTACAGGTGGTAGGTCGAGGGGTCGTCGAAGTTGACGGTCCGCTTCACCAGGCACGGCCCAAGCCCTGGATGTAGAAGTCGATGTTGCGCTGCGGATCGCCAGCGATCGCGGTGACGTGGTGCAGGCCGCTGGTGCGTACAGTCATTTGCCGTGCCTCCTCTGGCTTGGAGACCGACGAGATGGTGTCGGCTTTCTCGACCACAACGTGTCAGGGGGCGGCGATATTTCGAGCCTTGACCAGCGGTACCTCAAGCCGCTTCCACCGGCAGCCCTGCTGGAATCGCCGGTAGCTGCGACCGCTGGCGCACAGCCCAGGCGAAGGCGTTCTCCACGATCTGGCGGACGCCGGAGGTGAAGATCGGGCCGTGGGCGATCACGAGTTTGTCGAAGTCCCAGCTCAGCACCCGCTCAAGGCTGGCTCGGGCGGCCTTGCGATCCAGGAAGGAGACGCGGATGTCGAGCGGCGTGCCGCCTTCGGGTTCGCCCACCCCACCCAAGCGGACCAGCGCGTTCTTGACAGCGGAAGGGTAGCGGCGGTGGACCTCGATCAGGTCCTGGACGATCAGGGTGCGCGAGGGCCGGTGCAGGTACACCACCTCGTCGACGAACCGGCTGCCCGCGACGAGCACTTGGTCGAAGTCGGCGGCCCAGTCCGGTTCCGGGCTGTCGGTCAGTCGTCCGGAGGGGGAGAAGAAGTCCGGCTTCAACGTCACCGGGGTGTCCGGCGGGGCCCAGGTCTGAGCCTCCGGGAACAGCTCGTGCCACGGGCCCAACCGCCAGACGTGCCTGGGGGTCGAGGCCAGCAGGTGCGTGACCGGCCCGAGCGCGACCAGCTCCTGCAGGGTGGGGTAGCTCACTATTACTGGAGATTCGACCCACAATGAACCGTCGCTCAGCTGGGCGACCACCATCCGGGTTTCGAACGGCCAGATGTCCTTGACAATGGGGCCGTCCACGATCCACAGCCGTTCCCCGATGGCTTGCAAAGCGGACATGGCCTCACCCTACGACGCAAGCGCGCACTGCGGACCCGCGATCGCGCCCACTCTGGCGATCGATACAGACACCTCGGGCAGGGTCGACTCGGAGCGGACTCCTGCAGGTCTCCCGGGCGACAAAAGGAGTGGGCCTTGCGTCCTACCCGTATCGGCGCTTGGCTGGAGGTACGAGTTCTGGGCGCAGCTGTCGAGGGGAGGTCGGTTCGATGAAGGGATTGCAGCGCGCGGGTCTGATCACTGGCGGCGTCCTGCTCGCAGTTGCCGGGCTGGTCGCGATCGGGCTTCGGGTTCGCCCCGCGCCGTTCCCTGCCTACTCCGCCCAGGCGGCGGAAACGCCACCGACTGTGCCGGTTCCAGCCGGACTTCCGGACCCGGTCGAACGCTTCTACCGCACCGGGTTCGGTGACGAGGTCCCGGTGATCCGCTCGGCGGTCTTCACGGGTTCGGCGAGACTGCGCCCGATGGGGTTCACGATGCCCGGACGGTTCCGGTTCACCCACGATGCCGGCCAGGCGTACCGCCACTACATCGAAGCCACCATCTGGGGCCTACCGGTGTTGAAGGTCAACGAACGGTACGTGGACGATGTCGGGCTGATGGAACTACCATTCGAAACCGTCGAGGACGAGCCCAGGACGAACGCGGCCGCCAACCTGGGCCTTTGGGGCGAGTCAGTCTGGCTCTCACCGATCTACCTGACCGACGAACGGGTCCGCTGGGAGGCCATCGATCAGACTCATGCGCGCCTGATCGTGCCGTTCGAGGACTCCGGCGAGGACGAGTTCACGGTGACCTTCGACCCCAACACTCACCTCATCACCCGGATGGAGGCCATGCGCTGGCGGGCAGCCGACTCCGAGGAGAAGACCCGGTGGATCCTGGACGCGGTACGTTGGGAAACGGTGAACGGGTTCCCGCTGATGGTTGATAGCACAGTCACCTGGGCTGATGACGGCGAACCGTGGCTCTGGATCACCATCCAGGATGCGGCGTACAACGTCGACGTCGCCTCCTACGTTCGTCAGCGCGGGCTTTGATGCGTCGGGCAACTGTGGCGGCATCAAGACTGGAGTACGGGTAGCGTCTCACTCATGATCCGGTACGCCGCTCTGCTGCGTGGGATCGCCCCGAGCGGTCACAACATGACCAACCACAAGTCGCGAGGTGTGTTCGAGCGCCTCGGCTTCGAGCAGGTGCAGTCGGTGCTGTCCAGCGGCAACATCGTGTTCTCCGCTGACCATGAGCAGGTTCCGGTGCTGGAGGAACGGATCGAATTGGCGCTCGCCGAGGACCTCGGCATCGCCAGTCGAACCATCATCAGGACATACTCCGAGCTGCGTGCGCTGACGGACGGCGACCCGTTCGCGGGCCAGACGCACGGCACCGGCAATTACTTGACGGTGACCTTCATCAAGGATGCCGCTTTCGGGCGCGCGAGGCCGGAAACACCGGCGCCGCTCACCGAGATCGTCCGCTATGACGAGGCGGCCCGCGCCATCCTGGCGGTGACCGACAACCGCACGCCGGGAGCGACGCCCAACTTCATGGCGTGGGTGGAGAAGGCCTATGGCGGAGCCATCACCACCCGTAGTTGGCCGAGCGTGATGCGTATTCTCCGCAAGCTGGAGAGCTGACAGCGCCCGAGCCCCAGCGGGCGGTGCGCCGGCAGCCGTTGTACGTCGTCTGCCGCAACAACGGCGCTGCAGATGCGCTTGACCGGCACCCTTGGCACCGAATCAGCCGACTGGCGTGCTGTTCTCCCGGTCCGCGTTCTATCGAGTCGTCACCCGCTGGTGGCAGTGACCCATCGCCAGCCCGTGGTGCCGACCCGGGAGTCGACGCTGGAGGTGTGCTGCATCCCGAGCGGAAGGGCAGGTAACACTGAACCGTCGCGTCCAGGTCGACCATGCCGGCGTCCACCAACTGGAGCACCGCCAGCGCTGTATCGACTTGGTGAGGGAGGCGATCCGGAACGGTGTCTGCCCGTTAGGGTCTCACCTGTCGGCCGGGCCCGGCCGAAGCCTCGGGTATGAAGCACTTGGCCGCCTGTGATCAGAGCGAGCGCCACCCGGAGCCGCTCGCCGGCGGCATCCCTGACCCATCGGCAGTGGTCATGGCCAGATCTGGCTGGTGGGGCGTGCGGGGCTCGAACCCGCGACCCAGGGATTATGAGTCCGTCCGGGATCGTCAAGCCCAGTCTCACCCTGTCTCGTTTGGGCGCGGGCTGCCCAATCTCAGGGGTTGAAGATCCTTCCGTTTCCCACTCCGTCATACCCAGTTCGTTAGCACCCAGTTAGCACCGAGAGGAGTTTCAGCATGCCCACCGGTTCAGTCCAGCCAAAGTGGGCTGACCTTGATGCTGAGCGCCGCTGGGATGAGCACGCGGGCGATTGCGCCGACGGTGGGGGCTAGCAACAAGACTGTCTCCCTCGATCGTCGCCACGTGTTACCTGAAGTAACACCTGCGCCCGAAGAGCCGCTGGCCGACTGGCAGTTGCGCGCCCTCAAAGACGCCGAAGCGAACGGCGATCCGCAGGTTGCTCCGGTGATGCGGCGGCGGTCTGGTACTCCGTTGCGACGGACGCCACTGCAACGATCCCGCGAGGGCTTGCAGGCGCGGAGCTGAGTGCCAGATGGGAAGGCGAAGACCCCCAGGTGAGCCGTGTACCTGGGGGTCTTCTGTGTGGCGGAGCAGGCTGGGATGGTGGCGTCCCTGAAGGTTGTTGGGACTCTCCCGCCTTCACGTCACCCAGGTGACCGTGTTGACTCCACCGGTCTTTGGGTCAGGCCGCTTCGCGGGCTTTGAGTTGCCGGTAGTTGTCAAGGGCGCGGCTTGGCCCAGCCAGGCGTGCGATGGTCAGCAAGGCGTCCGCTTGGGCGGCGGTCGTGCCGCCCAGGTGCTTCTCCCTGAACTCGCTGGCCCGTGATGCGGGCAGTCGGTGCACTTCGCTGGTGGGCTCTTCTGGGGCTAGGTTGAGCACCTTCGCGGCTGCGTCCAGTTCGGCCTGCTCGGCTGCGGTGATCTGGCGGTGGCGTTCGGCTTCGGCGTCGCGTTCGGCTTGTTCGTGGGCCGCTTGGCAGGGCAGGACGCCACCTATACGCAGCGAGTCGGGCAGTTCGTCCAGCGGTAGGACGCTGGTCGGGTCGCCTCCTTGGCTTGCGATGGTGAGGGCCTGCTGGGTGGCCTGCAGTTGTTTGACGGCTGCCTTCAGTTTGGTCTCGACAGGGTTGCCGGTGCCGTATCGGACGATTTGCCAGCGCTCGGGCTCCGAGCCGGTATGGGTGCCCAGCTCGGTGAGCAGTTCGCGGGTGCGCTGCTGGTGGGCTGCAACGGCCTTCTGGGCGCGTGCGATCGCCGGGGCCATGTCTTCGGCCTCCGCGGCGATCACGGCCCGTCTGGCGGCATTCTCGGCGTCTCTGGCGGTGGCGAGAGCCGATGTGGCCAGGGCAACGCATTCGCGGTCGGTGACGCGTTGCGTGGCGAGTGCTCGGGCTTCGTCGGGGGTGCTCGGCTGGGCGTTCTCGCTGTGCGCCAGAGCGGCTTCCGCTTTGGCCAGTTGGTCCGCCCATTCCTCCACTGCCTTGGTGCGCTTCAACAGGGCGGTTTGGGCCGCGATCACTGAGTTGCTGGTCTTGGTGGTCATCACTTGTTCCCCTCCCGGTGTTCGTGGATTCTGGTCTGTCCGGTCACCACTGCGTCGGTGCTGGTCTCGGTGAGCTTGGTGTAGTAGTCGACGCTGCCTCGCATAGCCGCGAGGTAGGCCTCATGGTTGGGGCAGCGGTTACGCATGTGCTTCGCGTAGACCTCGGCAAAGCGCTGCTTCAGCTGGTCTTCCTCGTTGCGTGGGGTCTCCACCACCCTGCCGAACGCGTTGGTGGTCTGGCGGTCGATCGGGCGCCCGTAGGCGCTGGATCCTCGTTTGGTCATGATGTTCTCCGATGGTTGCGGTTGCGGCGCCCATGGGGTCGCCCAGCTTCCCCATGCTTCATGGGGTAGTTCTTGGTGGCCTTGTGGCGCTGGAGACGCCAGGTTCGCCACGGGTTGCGGCTCACAAGTCGTCCTCGCCGTGTTCGGGGCCAACCAGGGCGTCCAGTTCGCGAGCGATCACGTTGAGCGCGCGCTGGCGTTGGTCGGCTGTCAGCCCCAGCTGATCGATAGCGCGCTGCATCACTGTGAAGAGTGTCCGCGCCGCCTGCATCGCGTTATCGCTGGTGGTGCCGTTCACCCCGGCTCGTAGGCTGCCTACCGAGTACGACGCCAGTTGGTCCTGGGACTTGTGGAGCAGCGCCAACTCGGGCGCCCCGATTAACGATTCCGGTTCACGATCGGCCAGTTGTTCTGCCCAGTAGCCGACCTCCGCACGCTTGGCCTGCACCAACTCCAGTAGTGCGGTCGGCGGGTCGATGTCGGTGCGGCCTCCGAACCGCTGGACGTAGGCGGTCGCTTGGGCCTCCAGGAGCCGTTCGGCAGCTTTCGCTTGGACTTGCGGGGCCTTGCCGCCGTGCATATTGCAGACCGTGGCGCCCGGGACCGCGGAGCGTCCGCAGCGGTTTCCTTGCCGGTTGGTGGCTTTGCACTGACTCATCTGAGGTTTCCCCTTCGGGTAGCTGGTCTTGATGGTGGTGGGTTCGCGCGGCGCCGCCGATGGGTTGGCCAGTTCGGGTTACGAGGCTGGTTGGTCATTGGTGATCACCAAGACCCATCGAGGCGGGCTCGGGGATGCTGCGCCAAGGGATTGCTACTCCCTTAGAAGCGTCATCATGCCTAGTCAGATGACTGTCTGCTAACGGGTCGCTAACCGAGTGAATGGTTCGCGAGTTGGTGTTGCCGGGCGCTTGGCCTTCTAGTCGCGCGTTTCTTCCGCAGCCGGGGCAGTACGCTTCCGGTTCGCCGGTCCAGGATCGGCGCAGGTGTGGAGTTGGGCGCTTGCAGCGCGAGTCGTGGTTGATGGTCATGAATCGTCTCCGGTTTGGTCGGGATAGCTTGGCTCCTCAGCCGTCCTCCCAGCTATCCCCCTCCTATAGGAGGGGTTGGGATAGCTTGGAGCGTTCCCGGTGGGAAGGCTTGGGAAGGCTTGGGAAGGCTGGTTAGAGAAGAAGCGCTTTTGATTGTTGGAGCCCGACTCGATGCGCAGTAGGCCGGCCTCCACCGCGCACTTGGCTGCCTTGACGCCGGCACCGCGCTGGAAGCTGAAGCCCTCGGTCTTTAGTCGCTGCTCCAGGCTCGACCCGTTGATGCCAGGCATGAGCTCAACGATCCGCACGCACGCGTTCGCAAGTTCGTCGTTCTTCCGAGCGGCGCTGGCTTGGCGGCGCGACCCCGTGCCCGTGAGTGATAGGCGACGTGTGTCGGGGTCGAAGCTCAGTTGGTCCTCGCTCACCTCCACGTCGCGGCCGAAGGCTGAGAAGTAGCGCGAGCTATCGTCGCGGTTCTGGTCACGCACGATGCGCCACAGTGCGTCGGGCCAGTCTTCGAGGGCGGTTGAACCCCTGCTTCGTTCGGCGTCCCACCCGGCGTGGTTGGTCAGGAATAGGTCACGAGCGCCGACTTCGCTGCGGACGAACGTCTCCAGATCCATCAGGAACTTGGTGACCTGCCCCGCGTTGTTCTGGTCGTCGCCGGTGAATGCGCGGCCGAACGGGTCGACGATGATCGCCTCAACCCCCGCCACCTTCAGCCGTTCGGACAGCTCGCCGCGGGCGTCCGGGTGGGTGAGCGGGTTCGCGCGGCCACGGAGGTTCGCGAGCAACACCCTGTCCTGGTCGACGCCCATCTCATCGAGCCAGCGGGCGAGCTGGTGGCCGCTCACCTCGTAGTTCAGGAACGCGAGGGTGCCGTTGAGGGGCTTCACTTCGAAGCGGCCCAGGAACGGCGCTCCGGTGATGAGGCAGCGGGCCAGGTTGCCGGCCATGGTGGTCTTGCCGGTCTTGCGCATGGCGGTAATGAGGGTTGAACCTTCCCAGGGCGCAAGGCCTTCGATGCGATCGGCGGTCGGGGCGGGGCGGGTGAGCACGTCGGCGAGCGTCGCCACGTCCAACGGCTCGGGGGTGGGCCGGTTCTCGGCGTCCAACAGGTCGTGCGCGGCCCGATCGACGCGCAGCCGATAGGCACGCCGCTGCACCTCGGTGTCGAAGGTGGGCACCGGATCTTCTGCGAGCAGCGAATCCCAGTAACTCTGGTCCGGGGTCATGGCATCGTCGATGGAATCTGTGATTTGCTCGGTCACGCGGCCATCCCCCAGTCAGCCGTGGCGTTCTCACCAAGGCACATCGCAACGTCGGTGGCGTGGTGGTCGCTCAGCAGGTCGTCATCGCGCAGCAAGGCCGCTTGGATTCGGCAGCGTGCGGCGTCGGCCGCCAGTCGGGCGTCATGGGCGGCTACCTCGGCCCTCGTCGCGCGGCCAAGGAAGTCGGTTGACCTTGGGCGGGCGTCCTCCAGCACGCGAGCGCGGGCCTCCCAGTACTGGGGCATGGCGGCGTTCAGCACGTCCTGTAGGAAGCGGTGCTGTACTGCCTCCCAGTCGATGTTCGCAAGGGCGGCCCGGGCCTGCGACTGCCACCGGAAGTGTGATTCTGCGGCGTGCTGAGCGGTGTCGGCGTAGGTCATGCGTCAACCCCCCTGGACGCGCTGAACGGGCAGCAGCTCGCACAGGTAGATGCGGGCGCTCTCGCCCCGCTCGCTTGCGTTGCGTGCGGCCCGCTCGGCCGCGGCGATCGACAGGAACACGCGGCGGCGGTATCGCACGGCGGGCGGGTCGTCGGGTAGCACGGCGGGGCGGTTGGCTGTCGTGATGCTGACCTTCACGACGAAGGCGCCGCGCACCCGCTCCGCCTCCTGGTCGAGGTCGGCTAACCTGAAGGTGCCAGTGATGATTTCCCGAGCGCCGTGCCCGTTCCCAGCGGGGCGGCGTTCTTCACGCTGCAGCAACATCGGGACTCCCCTCGTCGCCCAACATGGCGAGCAGACGCGGCACGGGCACCAGCAGCCGGCGCCCAAGCCGCAAGGTTGGTATCTGGCCGCTCTCGGCGGCCCGGTAGGCGCTGGCCTTGGAGATGCCCAGCAGTTCGGCGGCTTCGGGCCAAACCCGAATCACGGCCAGGTGCCGAATATCGTCCAAGGTGGTCCGAGCGCAGAGTTCCCCTAGATCTGCGCTACTCGTGTGGTTGGTGGCCGCCGGCTGGGTCATCGTCCCTCCGGCTCAAACAGGCTCAACCTACGCAGTAGGTCGGCGTACCGAGCAGCGGCGGCGCCACGCGGACGCCGCTCCCCGCTTTCCCAACGGCTCACCGTGGAGGGATCGACGCCAACCGCACGCGCCACCTCGGCGCGGGTCAAGTTGGCGTGCTGGCGAATCATCCGGGCTTCCCCCGAGCGAGCGAGGTCACGCACTCCCGCAAGGCGCTCGGCATGGCCGACGCCACCAACTCGTTCTGTCATGCCAATCACGATACGGCACGTTCGTGACACAACTATGCCAATATACTGTGCCTAGTTCCCGGTCAATCATCCCCGCATATGTGGATTAACGTGACGTAATCATGCTAGAATCGTGACATGCGAACGATGGTCACCGGGGTTAGCAAGGCAAACGGGATCACCGTCGGGTTCAGGATCACCGCCGACGGCCTGGAGTCGGTGCCCTTCCCCGCCATGGACGCGATCACCACACGCAGCGAGGATGGCCGCCCCGTCATCGACCGCGAGGAGTTTGAGCGTGGCGACTTCTGGGCCGATGTCCAAGTGGACATCGAAGTGTGGCGGGATGCTGACGGGGCGCTGTTCTGCGGGGGTCTGTCCATCCGCACCGTGCCGGGCGCGCTGCACGCGTCGGAGACCCTTGCGAAGCTCTCGGAGCTCAACGTGCTGGGTCCCGAGGTGTCGGCTCAGGTCACGGCGCGCCTTCTCCGGCAGGTCCCGGTGGGGTCCCTCGTCGAAAGCGCACTGGACGGCGCTCGTCATATGCTCCGGGAGTACGGGGACCGACTGCCCGCCCCCATGGTGGACATCCTGAGCGCCGACGCCAAGGCACCCCGCAAGGGCGAGCGCAAGCCCGGCCCCATCCCCGCGCTCAGCGATGACATGCTGGCCACAGTTGTCGCGCCTGCCTACTTGGCTGGCGGCCGCGCCCCGACGAAGGCAGTGCGGCAGGCCCTTGCCGAGGCCGGTTTCAGCAATGGCCTTGTGACCATCGACCAAGCCCGCAAGGCGGTTGCCAGAGCACGACGCCAGGGACTCATCCCTCCGGCCCGAACCCAGCGAAAGGACTGATATGCCCCCGCCCGCCAAGGCCCCCGCAGTGAAAAGCGCCAAGTCACACGCGATGAAGGACGGCATCATCAAGCGCGGTGCCACCTACAGCTATGTCATCCGCGAGAAGGACCCCGAGACGGGCAAGACGAAGCCGCGTTGGTACGGCGGCTTCTCCACCGCAAAGGCCGCGAAACAGGCTCGCGATGACGCGCGCTCGGCGTCGAACAAGGGCACGCATGTGGTTCGTCGGGACGTGACCGTGGGGGAGTGGCTGGACGCCTGGCTAGAGGCTCACAGTGTTGAGTTGAAGCCGTCTACCGTCCACTCATACCGCAGCAAGATTGACAGCTACCTGAAACCGGCGCTGGGCATGGACAAGTTGCAGGAACTGTCGCCAATGCGGCTGTCGGTCGTGTTCGCTGAACTGCAGAAGGGCGGCGGCAAGGGTGGGGCAGCGCTGTCTGCTCGGTCGGTTCAGTATGCCCGCTCGATCCTGCGAAAGGCACTCAACGATGCGGTGGTGGAGCGGGTCATCCCAATCAACCCGGTGGTGGGCTCGAAGGCGCCGCGTGGTGTCAAGCCGAAGCATGTGACGTGGACCGGGCAGCAGCAGCGCGCTTTCCTCGCTGGCGTGGAATCGTCCCGTTGGGTGATGGTGTGGACGCTGGCGTTGGCAACGGGCATGCGGCGCGGGGAGTTATGCGCGCTCGATTGGGCGCACGTCAGCCTTGAGACCGGGCATGTGGTTGTGGAGAGGTCCGCAACCCAGATCGGGCAGGAAGTCGTAACCACTGACACCAAGAATCACGAGAACCGGACGATTGCGATCGATCCTCAGACCTTGGCGGCATTGAGGGCGTGGCGCAAGACGCAGGCGGCGGAACGGTTGCAGTGGGGCCCGGCCTACGCCAACGAGACCGATCTGGTGTTCACGTGGGAGGACGGCAGTCGGGTGCTGCCGGACTACCTAACCAAGACCTTCGTCACCGAGCAGCGAGGGTTAGGGTTGCCCAGGCTCACGCTGCACGGCACGCGACACACCCACGCGACCACGCTGCTTCGCGAGGGCGTGCCCGTTCACATCGTCAGCAAGCGGCTTGGCCACAAGGACCCCAGCGTGACGCTGAACGTATACGCCGACGCAATTCCCAAGGATGATGACCGCGCGGTGGAGGTCTTCGCCAAGGCAGTTTGGGGGGCCTGAAATTGGGTTCCGTTAGCAAACCGTTAGCAACCGCGCTTGATAGCCACGTTCGCGGCTTGTTCTGTTCGTCGTTGACAAGGCGGGATACGGGTGGGGCGTGCGGGGCTCGAACCCGCGACCCAGGGATTATGAGTCCCCTGCTCTAACCTGCTGAGCTAACGCCCCTCGCCAATGCGTCCGTCCGGTCAGTCTAGCCAGACCGTGCCCCGCTCTGATCATCCAGGCCGGCCGGTGCTCTCCCGCCAGACCACCTCACCACGCAGCGTCTGCGGCTGGTCACCAGCGTCATCGCCAGCCAGCCGTGCCCGTAGCCGGGCCGCGGCGAGCTCGCCGAGTTCCCGGCTGCGGTCGCGGACCGTGGTGAGCCGGGGCACCACGTAGTCGGCGGCCGCTGAACCGCCCCAGCCGACCACCGCGAGGTCCTGCGGGACGCGCACCCGGCGCCACACCAGCACGTGCAGCAACCGCAGCGCCAGTTCATCGGAGGCACAGACTGCCACGTCCACCTTGCCGATCGCCGCCAGCAGGCTCGGCAGCGCCTCATCGGCGCCCGCCTCATCGGTCGCCACCGGCAGCGGCGGCAGTGCCTCCTCAGCACCGAGGTGCGCCAAGGCTGAACGCAGGGCGGCTTGCCGCCCCCGATTGCCTGGCCGGCGGCCTTGTCCCCGACGAAGAGCGTCCGGCGAAGCCCCAGCTGGAACAGTCCCGCAACCAGTTCGGCGATGGGGGAGCGCTGGTCGATGTCCAGCAGGTCGCAGCCGGGCAGTTGGCCGCGCCCCACCAGCACCACCGGCTGCTCGCTCGCCAGTCGGGCGACGAGTTCGTCGGACGCGGTCGCCTGGCAGATCACCAGCCCGTTGGTGCGGTCCGCCAGCGCTTCCACCGCGTCGTCCACATCGCCCGGCCCGCCGATCTCGTCACAGGCCAGCACCATCCGGGCAACCCGGACGTCATCCCGGGCGTCGGAGCCCGCCGGTGACTGCAGGCCGAGCAGGAACTCGGTCCAGGCGCGTTCGGCCAGGTTGGGCACGACCACACCGTGGGTCACCGGACGTCCCCGAGTCCGGCGCAGCGGCGAGTACCCGACCGCGGCCACCGCAGCCTGCACCCGCTCCCGGGCCTCCTCCGAGGTGTGTGGGCTGCCGCGCAGCACCCTGGACACCGTGGCCACCGAAACTCCGGCTTGCCTGGCAACGGTGTAGATCGTCGGCAGGTCATTGGACAACGGCATGGCCCTCCTTGCCCGCTGCTTCGACTCAGTCTGCCACCGGCTCGCCGAGCAGTCGCAGGATCGTGCGTCCCACCCCGGCGTCGTTGTTGTCGCCGACCACCGGGTAGCCGGCCGCGATCACCGAGGGGTGCGACCGGGGCATTGCGTAGCCCTGCCCGGCCAGGCCCAGCATCGGCAGGTCATTGGGCATGTCGCCGAAGGCCACCAGCCGGGACGCCGGCACCGCCAAGTCGTCCAGCAGCTCGGCCAACGCCAGCGCCTTGCTCACCCCGGCCGCGGACAGTTCCAGCATGCCGGCCGTCGAGACATGGCTGAAGGTCACCGTCAACCGCTCGTCGGTCAGTTCAGCCACCACCGCGGCCAGCTCATCGGTGGGGGTGGCCGGGTCTACGACTAGGAACTTGACCACCGGCTCACGTTCCAGCAACTCGGCCACCGGGGCCCGCAGTTGCCCCCGGTCAGGGTGCAGGTAGTGCGGTTCGGCGCCCCACTCGCGCAGGTACTCCACAGCAAAACCTGCGGTGGGCAGCGCCCGGCGGATCTCAGCCGCAACCTCGGCGACCAGCGCCGGATCCATGGTGCGGGCATGCACCACCCGTCGGTTGAACAGATCCACGGTGACCGCACCGTTCGCCGCCACCGCCCAGCCATGGGTCTCGGCCAGCGCGTCCAGCACACCGAACCACCGGACCGGGCGACCGGACGCGTAGATGGTCGGGATGCCACGGCCGGCGGCCACCCGGACCGCCCGCGCATTGAGCTCCGGCACCTGCTTGTCGTCGGTCAGGAAGGTGCCGTCCAGGTCGGTGGCGATGACATCGAACGGGTTCATCGTCGGCTCACAACTTGGTGTTCACCGGCGGTGGAGGCTGAGTATCGGTGGCCTCGCCCTCGCCCGCGGTGCCCATCGACGGCTCCCTGCTGGGCGAGCCGTCCTCACCCGGTGAACTGGCCCCGGTCTCGGTGGTACCAGACTCCTGGCCCTCCGTCGGCTCAGCCGATCCGGTCTGGTCCGACGGTGAACCCTCGCCACCGGACGCGCTCTGGTTGGTCGGCACCGGCGGCTGCGGCGATTCGGGCGGCGAGTTCTGGAACAGCAGCACCGCTATCAGCAGCGCCAGCGCACCGAGCAAGATGGTCAGCCCCCAGGAGACCGCCAACGGCACCCAACCGGCCCGATCGTGGCGTCCTGGCCAGGACGCCGGCCACAACCGCCACGCCCCGGGCCGCGAGTCGTCGAGCCAGTGCAGCCGGTAGTCCGGGCCGGCCGCCCGGCCCAGCATTGGGGTGCTCGACAGGTCGACGCTGCGCAGCAACCGGTCGGCTTCGGCCACCGCCTCCGCGCTGCCGTCGTAGGCCAACGCGACCCACGGTGCGGTCGGGGCGTCCCCGGGC
>NZ_JBASCI010000115.1:0-17141 GCF_049651565.1 Brooklawnia sp. | reverse complement strand
GCGCCTGCACGATCCCGGCCGCGTCGCCGCCGGCGTAGCAGTCGTCGATCCAGCCGGACGCAGTCGCCAGCCAGGACTCAGCGGGGTCGGCGCCCGGGCACTGGTGCAGCAGCCCGGCCCACAGCGCAGAGGCACCGTCGATGCTGTCGCCGGTCATCGCCAGGTGCTCGCCCACCCGGCCGGGCGTCCTGGACAGCTCGAAGCAGATCCCGACGTCGGGCCACAGTCCGATCCCTACCTCCGGCATGGCCCAGCGGGTGCCCGGCTCGCCGAGCCGGCGGGTGTTGTGCATTGCCAGGCCGAGCCCGCCACCCATCGAGATGCCGACCAGGTGGGCGGTCACCGGCTTGGGGTACCCGGCGATCAGTTGGTTCAGCTCGTACTCGACCATCAGGAACTCCAGGGCCGCCTCGGTGCGGCCGGCGAGGATATCGTCCCGCATCGCCCGAACGTCGGCGCCGGCGCAGAAGCCACGCTCACCGGCACCACGGAAGACCACCTCGGTGACGGTGTCGTCGTCCTGCCACGCGCGCAGCTGGCGGGTGATCCGGTCGATCATGGCCCGGTTCAGCGCGTTGATCCGGGACGGCCGGTTCAACGTCAGGGTGCCGACACCATCGGTGGCACTGCTCAGTACCTCACTCATCCAGACTCCTTCACTATCGGACGCGCCGGGCGGACCGGTGATTCGTGGGTGCGGGCCAGCCACCAGATGCCGACCGCGGCTGCGAAACCGAGCGCCATCGCGTCGTTGCGCCAGGCCATGTTGATGCCGTTGTAGCAAAGCAGCACCACGGTCGTCCAGATAGCGATCCGGAAGATGTGTTTCGGGGTCTCGGTCAGCGGCAGCAGCAGGCCACCCCACAGGATGTACCAGCTGCGCACCGCGGGCAACGCCAGCGCGGCCACCAGGTAGGCGTAGGCGAGGAAGCGCAGCGGCTGCGTCCGGCCGATCGTCAACGCCAGCCAGGCGATCACCGCTCCGGCCAGCACCACACCGAGGCCGCGGACAGCCCGGATCGCCGCCCAGCCGGTCGGATCGAGGCTGAACAGGTTGAGCACCAACTGAACCGCCTGGCCGATGACGGTGAACGGGGCAATCGTGATCACCATGCCGGGCACGTTGACCGCGTTGATCCAGCCGAACCCTAGTCCGGTTGCCAGCGTGACCACACTGAAGGTGCCGACCGCGACGGTGAAGCTGGCCAGCACTCGGCCAGCCGCGATCGAGACCTCGCGCAGGCTCCAGTCGGACCAGGGCCGTACCATCAACGGCAGCGCGTAGGCGGCCATGATCGCCGGTTGCTTGATCGCGGTGGCCACCCCGATCAGCACCGCGCCGAGCAGCCACCACGAACTGCCCCAGCGGTGCGGGTCGAACTGCCAGCGTCCCAGCCCGATGCGCTGCCCGGTGGGCAGGCCGGTCACCCACAGCCCGGCCACCACCAGGCCCATCATCAGCGAGTCGTTGTGCGCGCCGCCGATGAAGTCGATCACCAGGATCGGGTTGAGGGTGGCGAACCAGGCCGCCAACGCCGGGTCGGCGCCGTTGCGGTGGGCGATCCGGGGAATCAGCAGACCGATCAGCCCGACCCCGATCAGCGACAGCGTCCGCATCGCCACCGCCGACAGGTAGGGCCGGAAGCCGCTCAGGTCGACGATCAGGTGCTGCAACTGCAGGCTGAGCGGACCGTAAGGGGCGGGCGTGTCACGCCAGACCCAGGACACCTGGTCGGCGAACGCACCGGGCAGGACGCTCGGCCCGGCGTGGTAGGGGTTGATGCCGTTGTGCACCAACCAGCCCTGGGCTGCATAGCTGTAGGCGTCATGGCTGAAGATGGGCGGCGCGATCAGGAACGGCGCACCCCAGATCAGCAGGATCGCCCAGTGCCGCACGTTGTGGTAGGCGTACTCGGCTTCCTTGCCGGCGCCGGACCGGGGACGCAGCCGCAGCCAGGCGTCCAGCAGCAGGAACAGCCCGGTCATCGTGATCACCGTGCCGGCCAGCCGGGTGGGCCAGCCGCTGAGCTGGGCGTCCGACAACATCTGCCACCAGGTTGAGTTGCGGGGCAGGTAGGCCGGCGACAATGACCCCAGGGCGATCAGCACGGTACCGAGGAAGCCGCGGCGCACGTTCCGGACGCGCCACGCCTCGACGACGCAGCCCACCTTGGGCGCCAGCAGGGAAAACACGCCCCAGCCTACGCTGTGGCGCGAGCGACCAGGCCGAGGGTTGGGCTCGGGAACTACATTGGATGGCGCGCCGGGCGAGCGCCGGCGCTGTACCATTAGGAGGTTGTTGGTGTCCCAGCAGGTCAGCCGCGTGGTCGTACGATTCGCGGGCGACTCAGGCGACGGAATGCAGCTCACCGGCGGTCGGTTCGGCGCCGACGCGGCTCGCCAGGGCAACGACATCGTGACTCTTCCCGACTACCCGGCCGAGATCCGCGCCCCGCAGGGCAGCACCGCCGGGGTGTCCAGCTTCCAGGTGCACTTCGCCGACCGTGACATCGTCACCCCCGGCGACGACCTGGACGTGCTGGTGGCGATGAACCCGGCCGCCCTCAAGGTGCACCTGCGCTCGCTGCGCAAGGGCGGCGTCCTGATCACCGACACCGCCGAGTTCACCCGCCGTAACCTCAACCACGCCGGCTACGCCAGCAACCCGCTCACCGACGGCTCGCTGGAGGGTTGGCAACTGGTCGACCTCGACCTGACCAGCATCACCACCGACGCGGTCGCCGACTTCGGGTTGAACCGCAAGGCGATCGCCCGGACCCGCAACATGGTGGCGCTCGGGCTGGTCAGCTGGCTGTACAGCCGCGACCTGTCACCCACCAGGCAGTGGCTGCAGGAGCGGTTCGCCGGCGACGCGACGGTGCGGGACGCCAACCTTGCCGCCCTGCAGGGCGGCTGGAACTACGGCGAGAACACCGAGACCTTCGCGGTGCGCTACGAGGTCGCGCCGGCCGCCCAGCCGCCGGGACGCTACCGCCAGGTCTCCGGCAACCAGGCGCTGGCGCTGGGCCTGATCAGCGCCTCCCACCTGTCGGGGCTGCCGCTGTTCCTCGGCGCCTACCCGATCACTCCCGCCTCCGACCTGTTGCACGAACTGGCCAAGCGCAAGGCGTTAGGGGTGCACACCTTCCAGGCCGAGGACGAGATCGCCGCGGTGGGGGCTGCGCTGGGCGCATCCTTCGGCGGCGCGCTCGGGGTGTGCAGCACGTCCGGCCCTGGGTTCGCGCTGAAGCAGGAGATGATCAACCTTGCCGTGATGACCGAGCTGCCACTGGTTGTCATCGATGTGCAGCGGGCCGGGCCGTCCACCGGGATGCCGACCAAGATGGAGCAGAGCGACCTGCTGCAGTCGCTGTACGGACGCAACGGCGAGTCGCCGGTGCCGGTGGTGGCCGCGAAGTCACCGTCCGACTGCTTCGACGCGGCGATCGAGGCCAGCCGGATCGCGATCAGCCACCGCACACCGGTGGTGCTGCTGAGCGACGCCTACCTGGCCAACGGCTCGGAGCCGTGGCTGATCCCGCAGATCGCCGACCTGCCGGGGATCGACCCTCGGTTCGCCACCGAGCCCAACGTCGGCGAGGACGGGTTCGCCCCCTACCAGCGTGACCCGGGCACCCTGGACCGGCCTTGGGCGATCCCCGGCACCCCGGGCCTGGAGCACCGGTTGGGCGGGCTGGAGAAGAAGGACGGATCGGGCAACATCAGCTACGACCCCGACAACCATGACCTGATGGTGCGGCTGCGCGCCGAGCACATCGACCGGATCAAGGTGCCGGACGCTGTCTGGGACGATCCCAGCGACGCCGCCAGGGTGGTGGTGGTCGGCTGGGGTTCCAGTTGGGGCTCGATCACCGCAGCCGTTCGGCGGGTCCGCCAGCTCGGGCTGCCGATCGCCCAGCTGCACCTGCACCACCTGAACCCGCTGCCGGCCAACCTGGGCGAGCTGCTGACCCGCGGCCACCGGGTGATCGTCCCCGAGGTGAACCTCGGCCAACTGACCATGCTGCTGCGCGCCAAGTACCTGGTGGACGCGCGCTGCTGGTCGCGGGTGCGGGGCATGCCGCTGTCGGTGACCGAACTGACCGAACACCTGCTCTTCGAGATCGAGGAGGCTGAACGTGACCAATGAGCTGACCCACCGGGTGCCCGACGGACTGAAGGGTGTCCCGCTGTCGGTGATGCCGCTGAACCGCAAGGACTTCGCCAGCGGCCAGGAGGTGCGCTGGTGTCCCGGCTGCGGTGATTACGCGATCCTTAGCGCGGTGCAGTCGCTGCTGCCGCAACTGGGCATCGCGCGGGAGAACACCGTGGTCATCTCCGGTATCGGGTGCGCGGCCCGGTTCCCCTACTACGTGAACAGCTACGGGCTGCACTCCATTCACGGCCGGGCGCTCACCATCGCCACCGGGCTGGCCATGACCCGGCCCGACCTGGCGATCATGATCGCCACCGGCGACGGCGACGCGCTGTCGATCGGCGCCAACCATCTCGTCCACACCCTGCGCCGCAACGTCAACCTGACCGTGCTGCTGTTCAACAACCGCATCTACGGGTTGACCAAGGGCCAGTACTCCCCCACCAGTGAGCTGGGCAAGGTGACCCGCTCCAGCCCGGTCGGGTCGATCGACATCCCGCTGAATGCGGCGTCGCTCGCGTTGGGCGCGGAGGCGACCTTCGTCGGGCGCAGCATCGACTCCGACCGCAAGCACCTGACCAGTGTGCTGCAGGCCGCCTTCGCCCATCGCGGCACCGCCCTGGTGGAGATCTGCCAGGACTGCCCGGTCTTCAGCGACGGCGCCTGGGACGACCTGCTCGGCCCCGGCCAGGACGGCGTCATCCAGTTGGAGCACGGCCAGCCGATCACCACCCCCAGCGGCAAGCTCGGCGTGGTCGAGAAGGAGGGTGGCCAACTGCAGTTGCTGCCGGTCGATGACGTGGGCATGGACCGGGTGCTGGTGCACGACGCCCACCTGGACAACCCGTCCCGGGCGTTCGCGCTGAGCCGGCTGACCGACTCGGGGCAGATCAAGCGCTCCCCGATCGGGATCTTCCGGCAGGTCGACCGACCGACCTTCGACGACCTCGACCGGCAGCAACTGGTGACCGCGACCGGCGACCAGCGGCCGGGCAACCGGGCGATACAGACCCTGCTGGAGGGTGACGGTTCCTGGGTGCTGCTGTGAGCCCCGTGGCTGCGCCGACGCGCGTGGGTAGGCTGGCCGGGTGAACCAAGCCCTGACCCTGGACTACTTCGACCACGAGGTTGCGCCCACCCACGACCTGTTCAACCACGTCAACGGCGCCTGGCTGGCAACAGCCCAGATACCGGACGACCGCAGCGGCTGGGGAGCCTTCCACGAACTCCGGGAGAACTCCGAGAAGCTGGTTCGCCAGATCGTCGAGCGGTGCACCGGCAGCAGGGCCAGCACGCTGGGCCCCGGCCGGGACGAGGCGAGGATCGCCAACCTCTACGCGTCCTTCATGGACGCCGACGCGGTCGAGGCGCTGGGCGCCGAGCCGCTACGTCCGTTGCTGGCGAAGGTCGACCAGATCGACTCGGTGGCGGCGTTGGCGCGGTTCTGGGGCTGGTCGGTCCGGCACGGCATCGGATCGCTGTTCGATGTCGACAACGACGCCGACCCGGGCAACCCGGCCCGCTACCTGGTCTTCGTCGGCCAGTCGGGCATCGGCCTGCCTGACGAGGAGTACTACCGGCTCGACCAGCATGCCGCCACCCGGGACGCCTACCGCGCGCACATGGCGAAGGTCCTGCGACTGGCGGGGGTGCCCGACGCCGACGACCAGGCTCGGCGCGCCTACGAACTGGAGGCCGGCATCGCCGCCGCGCACTGGGACAAGGTGCGCACCCGCGACATGGTGCAGATGTACTTCCCACAGACCTGGCACGACTTCACCGCCGCCACCCCGACCCTGCCCTGGGCCGAGTTCCTGGCCGGCGCCGAACTGCCCGAGCACGCGGTCGCCGAGGTGATCAACTGCCAGCGCACCTTCCCCGGTGACGTCGCGCCGCTGGTGGTGGCCGAGCGGCTGGACGACTGGAAGGCGTGGGCCCGCTGGCAGTTGGTCGACTCGCTGGCCCCCTACCTGTCGACGGAGATTGTTGAGCAGAACTTCGACTTCTACGGCCGGACGCTGAACGGCATCCCGGTGCTGCGGGAGCGCTGGAAGCGTGGGGTCAGCCTTGTCGAGGCGGTGCTGGGTGAGGCGGTCGGCCGGCTGTACGTCGCTGAGCACTTCCCACCCCAGACCAAGGCCCGGGCCGACGAACTGGTCGCGAACCTGCTGGAGGCCTACCGGCGTTCGATCAGCAAGCTGGACTGGATGACCGAGCCGACCCGCGCCGAGGCGCTGGACAAGCTGAGCAAGTTCAAGGCCAAGATCGGCTACCCCAACAAGTGGCGCGACTTCAGCGCCCTGGAGGTGGTCGCCGACGACCTGGTCGGCAACGTGCTGCGGGCCGACAGCTTCGCGTTCGACTACATGATCAAGCAGCTCTCCGGGCCGATCGACCCGGACGAGTGGTTGATGTACCCGCAGACCGTCAACGCCTACTACCACCCGCTGCGCAACGAGATCGTCTTCCCGGCCGCCATCCTGCAGCCGCCGTTCTTCAGCGCCGACGCCGACGACGCGGTCAACTACGGTGGAATCGGCGCGGTGATCGGTCACGAGATCGGGCACGGCTTCGACGACCAGGGCTCCACCTGCGACGGTGACGGCCGGATCCGCAACTGGTGGACCGACCAGGACCGCGCCGCGTTCGAGCGGCGCACCGCGTCCCTGGTTGACCAGTACGGCGGCTTGTCGCCCGCGGTGGCGCCCGACGTCCAGGTGAACGGTGAACTCACCCTGGGTGAGAACATCGGCGACCTGGGCGGGCTGGCGATCGCCTACGAGGCCTGGCGGATCGCGGTCGGCGACGACGAGCCCGAGCCGGTGGACGGGATCCCGGCCGAGCAACGGTTCTTCTTCGGGTGGGCCCAGTGCTGGCGGACGATCATGCGTCCCGAGGCGATGCGGGAGCGGGTCGCCACCGACCCGCACTCGCCCGACGAGATCCGCTGCAACCAGACGTCGCGCAACATCGACCAGTTCCACCAGGCGTTCGGCACCCAGCCCGGCGATGCGATGTGGCTGGCGCCCGAGGAGCGGGTGCGGATCTGGTAGCGGGGTCGACGTTCAGGACGAGCGGGTGACCACCAGGTCGCACATCTGCGCCAGCGCCCGCTTGGCCGGACCGTCGGGCAGCGGGGTCAGGTGGCTACGCGCCACCTCCGCCCGCCGGATGATCTCGGCGCGCGCCTGCTCGATCACCCGGCTGGCCCGCAGGCCCTCCAGCGCCCGGGACAGGTCGTCATCGTCGGCCAGTCCGGCGTCGATGAGCTCCACCAGTTCCTGGTCGGACGGCTCGTCCGACCTGCGCAGCAGCAGGGTTGGCAGTGTGGGCACGCCCTCGCGCAGGTCGGTGCCGGGGGTCTTGCCGGTTGCGTCGGAGACCACATCAATGAGGTCGTCGGACAGTTGGAAGACCATCCCGATCTCGAACCCGAACGCCTCCAGGGCGCGCAGTTCGGCCGGCCCCAGGCCGGCCACCATGCCGCCGAACACCGCCGAGGTGCGGATCAGGGACGCCGTCTTGCCGGCCACCACCTGGAAGTGGTGCTGGATCGGGTCGGCCTCCTCGGCTGGGCCGATGGTCTCAGCGATCTGACCCTCGACCAGCTCGGCGAACGTGCGGGCCTGCAGGTCGACGAAATCGACCCCAAGGGTGGCCACCTGGCTGGACGCCCGGGCGAACAGGAAGTCTCCCACCAGGATCGCGATCGTGTTGCCGTAGCGCAGGTTGGCGCTCGGGGCACCGCGCCGGATCTCGGCGTCGTCCATCACGTCATCGTGGTACAGGCTGGCCACGTGGGTGAGTTCGACCACCAGCGCCGCGCTCACCAGCCGGTCGAAGTCGAACTGGTCACCGCAGTGAGCCGCGAGGAGCACCAGCGCAGGCCGGAAGCGCTTGCCGCCAGCCGCCACCACGTGACCGGCGGCCTCGGCGATGAACGGGTTACCGGACGAGGTGGCGGCCAGCAACCTGTCCTCGATCTGGGCGAGTTGGTCGGCGACGATGGCGTCGAACTGCTCGTCCGTCATCGTCGTCGTCACTGCACTCCAATCGTCGGGGCCGCGCTCAGCGCAGGAAGCTGGCGGCGTTGATGGCCAGGTCCATCAACGGGCCGGGCACCACGCCGAGCAAGATCGTACCCAATGCGCCGATCCAGATCACCAACTGGGTGCCCAGCCCCGGGCTGACCACTGCGACGTCGGCGTTCGGGGCCTGACCGAACATCACGTACACCAGCCGGAAGTAGAAGCCGGCGGTGATCAGGCTGGCGACGACTGCGACCACGACCAGCCAGGCGTAACCACCGTTCCAGGCGGCCACGAAGACCAGCACCTTGCCGATGAAGCCGCCGGTCAGCGGGATGCCGGCCATGCTGAGCAGGAAGATGGTCATCAGGATGCCCAGCAGTGGGTTGCGGCGTCCCAGCCCGGCCCACGAGGTGAAGCTGGTGGCCTCGGCGCCCGAGCGACGGATCAGCGTCAGCACGGCGAACCCGGCGACCGTGGCCAGGCCGTAGGCGGCCAGGTAGAACATCACCGACGAGACCGAGCCGATGCGTCCCTCGGCCAGGCCGTTCTCGATCGTGGCGGCACCGGCCACACCGACCAGGATGAAACCGGCGTGCGCGACCGACGAGTAGGCCAGCATCCGCTTGACGTCGTTCTGCATCAGGCCGACCAGCGCACCGATCACCATGGTGGCCACCGCGACGATCGCGATCGCCGACTGCCAGTCCCAGCGCAGTGCGCCGAGCGCGACGTAGAGCAGCCGCAGCGTGGCGACCGCGGCGGCGGCCTTGGTGCAGATCGCCATGAACGCGGTGACGGCGGTGGGCGAGCCGACGTAGACGTCGGGCACCCAGCCGTGGAACGGCACCGCGCCGATCTTGAACAGCAGGCCCACCGTGACCAGGGCCAGCCCGGCCACCAGCAGCCACTGCGACTGAACGCCGGCCTGGATGGCGATGTCGATGTCGCGGAAGTGGAACGAGCCCGCGTAGCCGTACAGCATGGCGATGCCGTACAGGAAGATCGCCGAGCTGAGCGCACCCAGCAGGAAGTACTTCAGCGACGCCTCCTGGCTGAGCAGCCGCCGACGCCTGGCCATTCCGGCCAGCACGTAGAGCGGGAACGACAGCACCTCCAGGGCGACGAACATGGTGATCAGGTCGTTGGCGGAGACGAACGCCATCATGCCGCCCAGCGAGAACAGCAGCAGCGGGTAGACCTCGCTGTGTTCCTGGCGGGCAGCGATGGCCTCCCGCTCGGCCTGGGAGCTGGGCACCGCCGATACGTTGGGGGCGAACGGTGACTCGCCACCGCCGACCCGGCGCTCGCCGAACAGCAGCGCCGACAGGGCCCCGAAGAACAGCAGCAGTGTCCATGCGACCCAGGTCGGTCCGTCCAGGCTGAGCGACCCGATGGCGGCCAGGGTCTCGGTGCCGGCGGCCCAGTTGACGATGGTCCAGCCGAGTGCGGCGAGCAGCACCAGCATGGTCCAGGCGAACTGGACTGCGCTGCGGGACAGCCGCGGCACCGCCGCCTCCAGGATCACCCCGATGGTGGCGCCCACCAGCACCACGATCACGGGTGCTGCGGGGAGAAACTGGTCGATCATCACTTGCCTCCCATCGACCCGGGCTGCGGATCGCTCATACCGACGTGGGTCATCGTGGCTGCGGCGGTGGACGACACCACATCGATCATCGGCTGCGGGACGAAGCCGAAGACCAGCAGGAGCGCGATCAGCGGGGCCACCACCAGCCGCTCGCGCACGTCGACGTCGGTGGTGACGTGTTCGACGACCTGCGGGGTGGTTTGGCCGGTGAAGACCCGCTGGTAGGCCCACAGCACGTAGACCGCGGCCAGCACGGTGCCGACCACGGCCACCGCAACCGCGACCGGCTGGGTCGGCCAGGCGCCGGTCATGATCGTGAACTCACCCACGAAGTTGGCGGTGCCCGGCAGGCCAAGGGTGGCCAGGCCGGAGACCAGGAAGACACCGGCCAGCACCGGGGCGACCTTTTCGACACCGCCGAAGGCGGCGATCTCGGCCGAGCCGCGGCGGTACAGCAGGAACCCGACCACCAGGAACATGGCCGCCGAGCTGAAGCCGTGGGCCAGCATGTAGAAGATAGACCCGGTCAGCGAGGCGCTGGTGAACGCGAAGATGCCGAGCACCATGAACCCGAAGTGGCTCACCGACGTGTAGGCCACCAGCCGCAGCAGGTTCCTGCTGGAGATGGCCATCAGGGCGCCGTAGATGACCGACACTGCCGCCAGCACTATCACAAGCGGGGTGGCCCAGGCGCTGGCGTTCGGGAACATCTGCAGGCAGAGCCGGATCATGCCGAAGGTGCCGATCTTGTCGAGCACACCGACCAGCAGCGTGGTCGCCCCTGGAGTGGCCTGCTCTGCGGCGTCCGGTAGCCAGGAGTGCACCGGCACCATCGGCGCCTTGACCGCGAATGCGATGAAGAAGCCGACGAACAGGTACTGCTCCAGCGAGCCGCCGATCTGGGTGTTGGCGACGTCGGCGATCAGGAAGCTCGGCTGACCGGCCCGGGAGGTGGCTGCGTAGACACCGACCACCGCGAACAGCATGATCAGGCCGCCGGCCAGTGAGTACAACAGGAACTTCAGTGCCGCCCGGCCGCGCCGCGGCCCGCCCCAGCCCTGAATCAGGAAGAACATCGGGATCAGGGTGGCCTCGAAGAACAGGTAGAACAGCAGCACGTCGGCCGACATGAAGACGAACAGCGCGAAGCCTTCGAGCATCAGCACGAACGCGCCGAAGACGTTGCTCGACCAGCGCGGCAGCTCGTGGCTGAAGATCCGCACCTCGTCGATGCGCCACTCGGCCAGCAGCACGATCGGCACCAGGATGACGGTGAGCAGCACCATCGCCTTGCCCATCCCGTCCACCGACAGCGCGTACCAGGCGCCGATCTGCGGAATCCAGGAGACGGTCTCGCTGACGTCCCAGCCGGGGGTGCCGAAGAAGACGGTCAGGCCGAGCGCCAGGGTGAGCAGCGCCACGGCCATGGCGAGCGCGCGGCCGGCGCGGCCGCGCACCACGAAGGCGAGCAGGGCCCCGATCAACGGCAGCAGGCCGAGGATGGTGAGCATGGGGACGTTGTCCATCTTTGTGCTCCTCCCCTCAGCCCAACCGGCCGAGGATCAACACGGCGCTGAGCAGGATGGCACCGACCACCATCCACAGCCCGTAACTGCGTTCGTAGCCGTTCTGCAGCCGGCTGAACGCGCCACCCACACTGGTGGCCAGCGTGGTGGTGCTGCGGACACCGCCGTCGATCAGCAGGTCGTCGATCGCCTGGAACCCGTCGACCAGCTTGCCGCCGCCGCGGACGAAGACCGCGTCATTGAACTGGTCGGCCAGCAGGTCGTTGCGTCCGATGTACACGATCGGGTTCTTGGTGCGGGGCTGCTCGTAGCTGATCTCGCCGCGGTACATCAGGTAGGCGATGCCCACCCCGACCAGCACCAGCACCAGGGTGACCCAGCCCTGCCACGGGATCTCCCACAGCCGGTAGGCGTGCGGCTCGTGACCGGTGGGTGGGGCCAGCCAGGTCTGGATCGAGTTGTTCAGCAGCATGCCCAGCGCGGCCGAGCCGAGGGCCAGGATGACCAGTGGGACCACCATGATGGCCGGTGACTCGTGCGGGTGCACGTCGGGGGCCCAACGCTTCTGGCCGAAGAAGGTCATCATCATCAGCCGAGTCATGTAGAACGCGGTGATGCCGGCACCGAGCAGCGCCAGCACACCGAACGCCACCCCGCGCTCCCAGGCGGCCACGATGATGTGGTCCTTGGAGTAGAAGCCGGACAGCGGCGGGATGCCGATGATGGCCAGGTAGCCGATGCCGAAGGTGATGAACGTCCACGGCATCACGTTGCGCAGACCGCCGAAGTGCCGCATGTTGACGTCGTCGTTCATGCCGTGCATGACCGAGCCGGCGCCCAGGAACATGTTGGCCTTGAAGAAGCCATGGGTGAACAGGTGGAAGATGGCGAACGCGCCACCGGCCGGGCCGATCCCGGCGGCCAGCATCATGTATCCGATCTGGCTCATCGTTGAACCGGCGAGCACCTTCTTGATGTCGTCCTTGGTGGAGCCGATCCAGGCGCCGGCCAGCAACGTGACCACACCAACCACGCACACCGCCAGCGAGGCGGACGGGGTCAGCTCGAACAGGATGTGGCTGCGAACCACCAGGTAGACACCGGCGGTGACCATGGTTGCGGCGTGGATCAGGGCCGAAACCGGGGTGGGGCCTTCCATCGCGTCCAGCAACCAGGACTGCAGCGGCACCTGGGCCGACTTGCCGCAGGCGGCCAACAGGAGCAGGAAACCGATGGCGGTGACCCAGCCGGCACCGACGCCGCCCGCCGCCTGGTTGACCTCGGTGAAGTTCAGCGAGCCCATCATCGCCACCATGATGAACATGGCCACCAGCAAGCCGAGGTCGCCGATCCGGTTGACGACGAACGCCTTCTTGGCAGCAAGGGCTGCGCTGCGCCGTTGCTGCCAGTACCCGATCAGCAGGTAGGACGCCAGACCGACGCCCTCCCAGCCGATGAACAGCACTGCGTAGTTGTCGGCCAGCACCAGGGTCAGCATCGCGGCGATGAAGATGTTCATGAACGCGAAGAACCTGCGCCGGTTGGGGTCGGTGGCCATGTAGCCGACCGAGTAGACGAAGATCAGCGAGCCGACACCGGTGACCAGCAGCGCGAACAGGATCGACAGCTGGTCGACCAGCAGCGCCGCCGACAGGTCCATCGTGCCGACCTGGATCCAGTCGAACAGCGGCACCTGCACGGCCCGGTCGGACACCTCGGCGCCCAGCATCTGGATGAACAGGGCGAGCGCGACCGCGAAGGAGCCGACCGCGCCCAGGACGCCCAGCCAGTGTCCCCAGGAGTTGGTCACCCGGCCGCCGAGCAGCAGGACCGCGGCCACCACCAACGGGATCGCGATCATCAGCCAGGCGTACTCGAACAACCCGGTCGCCTCGACCGGGATGATGATCTGCAACGGATTCACCAGTGCCCCCTCAGTACTTCAGCTGGTTCTGGTCGTCGACCGAGGCCGAGCGCCTGGTTCGGAAGATGATCATGATGATGGCCAGACCGATGACCACTTCGGCAGCGGCCACCACCATCACGAAGAACGCCCCCACCTGGCCGAGCAGGTTGCCGTTGGCGTAGCTGAACGACACCAGCGCCAGGTTGGCGGAGTTGAGCATCAGTTCCACCGACATGAACGCGATGATCGCGTTGCGGCGGATCAGGAAGCCCAGCACCCCGGTCGAGAACAGGATGACAGACAGGATCAGATAGGCTTCCGGGTTCATCGCTCCTGCTCCTGGGTGGCTGCGTCACCGGTAGTCAGCTCGGCCATGCCCGAGTCGTCGAGCTGCTCGGCGACCTCGGCGGCCAGGCTGGTGCCCTCCAGTTCGTCGGTGGCCTCGACGAACTTGGTGATGGCGGCGCGGTGGGCGGCGCGCAGTCCGTCGTTCTCGATGATCGCGACACCGCGGACCCTGAGGGTGGGTGAGATCGAGTTCTCGGCGACCGTGCCGTCCGGCAGCAGCGCCGGGTAGTCGGTGGAGTTGTGCCTCGCGTACACCCCCGGGTTGGGCAGCGGGCCGGGGTCGACGCCGAGTTCTGCGTACTCGCGGGTCTTGCGGCGGGACCGTTCGCGCTGGGTCTCGGGCCGCTTGAGCCGCTCGCCGTGGGCCAGGATGATCGCGGCCAGGGCGGCGACCAGCAGCAGCGCGGCAGTAAGTTCGAAGGCGAACACGAACGGCCCGAAGACGATCTGGGCCACGCCCTGCACGTTGCCGCCGTGCTGCGCGTTGGCGGCCGCCAGGCCGTCGGCGGAGGCGACCACACCCTGCCCGATCGCGATGATGAGCAGCAGCGCAAGGGCGGCTGCGAAGATCGTCGAGGCCACTCGCTGGCCCCGGATCGTCTCAACCAGGGAGTCAACGGTGTCGACACCCACGATCATCATGGTGAAGATGAACAGCATCATCACCGCGCCGGTGTAGACGATGATCTGCGCCACGAACAGGAACGGCGCATCCAGCGAGGCGTAGAGGCAGCCCAGCGCGACCATCATCCCGGCCAGGCTGATCGCCGAGTGCACCGGTTTGCGGGACAGCACCATGCCCAGTCCCCCGGCGACCGCCAACGGGGCGAACACCCAGAAGGCGACTGCCTGGGCGGTGATCAGCGGAATCACTTCTTGGCCTCCTTGCTGGCCGCTGTGGACCCGGTACTGGCCGGGCCGGTGCGGGTGTCGAGCTGGCCGGTGGCCGGCAGTCCGAGGAAGTAGTCCTTCTCCTCGTTACCGAGCCGACGGGGGTGCGGTGGCTCCTCCATGCCCGGCAGCAGCGGCGCCAGCAGTTCGTGCTTCTCGAAGATCATCGACTCCCGGGTGCGCCGGGAGAACTTGAAGTCGTTGGTCATCGTCAGCGCGCGCGTCGGGCAGGCCTCGATGCAGTAGCCGCACAGGATGCAGCGCAGGTAGTTGATCTGGTACACCCGCCCGTAGCGCTCACCGGGTGAGTAGCGCTCCTCGTCGGTGTTGGACGCACCCTCCACGTAGATCGCGTCGGCCGGGCAGGCCCATGCGCACAACTCGCAGCCCACGCACTTCTCCAGGCCGTCAGGCCAGCGGTTGAGCTGGTGGCGTCCGTGGTAGCGCGGGGCGGTGATCTTCTCGTGCCCCTTCTGCGGGTAACCCTGGGTGAAGGTCTTCCGGAACATCGTCCGGAAGGTGATGCCGAATCCTGACCAGGCGCCCATCAGGCATCAGCTCCGTTCGCAGTTGAGGACGCGCGTCTGGCAGACGACGCGCCGACCGGTTCTGGCTCATCATCGGCGGTTGACCTGAACACCGTGGAGGTGAGCGTCCGACCCGGCATCGGTGGCACGGGGTAGCCACCGGCGAAGGCATCGAACTCGCCGCGTTCGTCCAGGAAGTCGACCTCGTCCTCCTCCGGTTCGCGGCGGCCACTGAACCAGATCGCACCCAGCACGATCAGGATCAGCACGGCAGCCGTGCCGATGAAGAACGGTGAGCTCCACCAGTCGTGCAGGGCGGAGCCGCGACCGAGCGCGAGCATCACGATCCACAGCAGGTTGACCGGGATGAGCACCTTCCAGCCGAGGTCCATCAGCTGGTCGTAGCGGACCCGCGGCACCGAGCCGCGCACCCAGGAGAAGACGAACAACAGGAACTGCACCTTGAGCAGGAACCACAGCAGGCCCCACCAGCCCTGGTCGACAACCGTTCCGTTCAGCGGCCACGGGGCGCCGTAGCCGCCCAGGAACAGGGTGGTCGCCACCGCCGAGACGGTGGCCATGTTGATGTACTCGGCCAGGAAGAACAATGCGTACCGGAAGCCGGAGTAGTCGGTGATGTGCCCGGACACCAGTTCGGACTCGCACTCGGGCATGTCGAAGGGCTGCCGGTTGGTCTCACCGAACATCGAGATGAAGTAGATGATGAAGCTGGGCAGCAGCGGCAGGACGTACCAGCCCGGCAGCGGGATCGTCGCCCCGAACAGCACCAGCGGTTCGTGCTGGGCCTCGACGATCTGGCTGGTCGACATGGAGCCGGCCACCATGAACACCGCCACCAGCGACAGGCCCATCGCCACCTCGTAGCTGATCACCTGGGCGGTGGCCCGCATTGAGCCGAGCAGCGAGTAGGTGCCGCTGGACGCCCAGCCGGCCAGCACGAAGCCGTAGAAGCCGACGCCTGCGATGGCGAGCACCAGCAGGGCCGCCACCGGCAGGTCGGTGACCTGCAGGCGGGTCTCGACCCCGAACATCCTGACCTCGCCGCCGAACGGGATCACCGCCCACGACGAGAAGGCCGCCACCGCGGTCAGCATCGGCGCAAGGTTGAACACCAGCGCGTCGGTGCGGGCAGGACGGAAGTCCTCCTTGAGCAACAGCTTCACGCCGTCGCCCATCGCCTGGCCCAGACCGAACGGGCCGTTCATGATCGGGCCCTTGCGGTTCTGCATCTTGCCGAGCACGCGGCGCTCGAACCAGACGTTGAAGATGGTCCAGGTCAGCAGCAGGACGAAGACGCCCACCACCTTGATCAGGACGATCCACCACGGATCATTTCCGAATACCGGGCTCATGCCGCACCTCCTGCAGCGGTTCCTATCAACCGCACCCGGTCACCCGGGCGCACCTGCAGCGTCCCCAGCAACGGGACGCCGGAGTTCATCGGGGCCCACACCACGCCGTCGACCATGCCCGGGGTGATCTCGGCCGGGAAGACGACCTCGGCCTCATCGCTGGCGATGGTCACCAGGTCGCCGGACGAGACGCCGAACTCGGCGGCGGTGGCCGGGGAGATCCTGGCGACTGGCAGCGGCGCGGTCTGCTTCAGAGTCTCGGCGCCGTCCAGGCAGCGGGTGTCGTCCAGCGCGGTGCGCCAGCTGGCCAGCAGCAGGCCGTCGGGTGTGCCGCGGCCAGCGGGACGGCTGGTGGTGCCGGCGTACCGGGCGCGGGCGCCCTCCCAGTCCCGGATCTCCTCAAGCGCGAACTTGGCCTGGCCGGGGCTGCGCATGCCCAGGTCGTGACCCATCGCGTCGGCCAGCGCCGCCAGCACCCTCACGTCGGTCATCACGTGCCGGGCGCGGGTGTTGACCGCCAGCACCGGGCGCTCCCGGTGCTCCCAGTTGATGAAGGTGCCTGGCTGATCTTCCAGCAGGGCGACCGGGAAGACCACGTCGGCCAGCCGGGTGCCCGAGCTGTGCCTTTGTTCCAGGCAGACCACGAAGACGTCGCTGCCCTTCACGCCGTGGCGGGCCTCGGTCGGGTCGGCCATGTCGTTGATGTCCACCCCGGCCGAGACGATCGCCTTCAGCTTGCCGCGGTCGGCGGCCCGCACCATGGCGCGGGCGTCCAGCCCCTCGGCCTCGGGCAGA
>NZ_JBASCI010000114.1:0-13143 GCF_049651565.1 Brooklawnia sp. | reverse complement strand
CCCCCACATCGCCACATGCCCGTCGTTGATCGGGGACAGGCGCAGGTGCCGGTCCTTGGCTGCTGTTTCGGCGCGGTCGCGGGCGGCGTCCGGGTCGGCTTGGATGATCCAGGCCGGCAGTGCCCGCGTGACTCGCGGCCACGGCCACGCCTGCAACGCGTCCGCCAACTGCTTGTCCACCCAGCCAGCCGCCTGCACCGACAATGCCGCCGTGGCCTGGCAGACCTTGAGTGCCTGCCAGACCTGCACTGTCCCCGCGAGGACGGTGTTCCACAGTATGGGCAGCCGGTGCCGCAGATCCAGTGCGTCGCCGATCCGGCCCATCGCCGACTGCGGTGAGACGCCGAGTAGTGGGCCGATTTCGGTGGCCAGGAACTCACCCACCAAGGGTGTGCCGTCATGGCCCGGTTGAACCAGCCGTTCCATGCCGTCCAGCACGGCTTCCTGGTCGACCTGATAGAGGTCGGCGGCGTGCACGATCGCGACCAGTTCGCTTACTTCGGCGGCGAGTCGTTGCTGGTGGGCGTGGTCCAGCGCCGCGAACGCGGCCCGAACATCCTTGGGCGGCGGCTGGAAGACCTGGTCATCCGGGACGGGTGAGTCTTCTTCTGGTGCGGGTGAATCGCTCATGGGACTATTCAACCGCATCCCACCGACGTTTTTCGGGTTTTACCGTAACTACGTTCTATAATTTCCGTCACATCGCAAGGCCAGCATGCCATGGGCACTGAGGATGAGGAACTCGGGGGATCGGGGGGCGCGAGGGGACACAGAATATGGAGCCAGGGGGATTGGGGCGGTGCGAGGTGCCGCAGGACGCGGAGCCTGGAGAAAGGGGGCGGCGAGGTGACTGAGGACGCGGAGCCTGGAGAGAGGGGGCGGCGAGGTACCGGAGGACGCGGAGCCTGCGGATCGGGGTGGCGCGAGGTGATGAGACCGCGGCCCCGGGTCACCGGGTCACCGGGTCAACCTGCGGTCAGTACCAGCCACAACTGGCCGAGCCAAGGACCCAGCCACAGACCGGGGCCGTATGCGAATGCCTTGCCCAGTGGCGACGGGTGTCGGCGCCGCCACAACCGGACTGCCAGCCCCCAGCAGGCGCCGACGATCGAAGCGGCCAGCAGGCTGGTGTACCACAACTCGATGGAGCCCAGCCCGGTCAGGCCGCCGGCCATCGCGGCCAGCCGGACATCACCGAAGCCGAGCGCGCCGGTGAGCCACCAGAGCAGCGCGAACAACCCACCGGCCAGCGCACCGCCCAGGACAGCGCCAAGCAACACCTGCGGTCGGTCCAACGCCCCGGTAACGAGCATGGCGACCAACAGGCACCCAGTCGCAAACCGGCTGGCCCGGATCGGCAGCCATGTGGTGCGGGCGTCCACCGCCACCAGTACCAGCGCCGCGCTGGACCAGACCAGCCATACCGGACGCAGTTGGTCGGGCACGAACAGCACCACCAGCAGGCTACAGATCAGGGTGCCGACCAACGCTGCCAGGATGGCCGGCGTCGTGATCAGGTCGGCGTATCTGATCTTGTGCACGACGTCCGGTTCATCGGCTGGCGGCTCAGGATGGCGGGCGATGATGCCCAATTGGACGCCGGTCAGACCCAGCGTGGCTGCCGTCCAGCCGAGCCACGACAGCACCACGCTCACCGGTGATGGGGGCGGGGAGTCAGCGCGGTCTCAGCCACTCGCGCGGGATCAATTCCCCACGCCTCACAGCACGCCTCGGCCCGCAGTTGTTGCAGCCGTGAGCACCAGGCGTCGCCACCAGCCATCAGGGTGTTCACCGACCGGAGATCCGTGCCGAGGTGGAAGGCGATCTCTGCCGGGCTGCAGCCCCGTAACCCGAGCGCCCAGGTCAGTGCCCTCACCGAGGTGGCCTTGGCGGGCTCGCCCGACAGCACGGTCAGCTTGTTGTGGTCCAGGCGCAGCAGCTGGGTGGCGTCCATGTGCCGCAACTTGCGCAGCGGGCGCCCGTGCCGTCCACACAGCAACGTCCGGACCGTGGGCGACGGGACGCCGGCCGCCCGCGCAATCACTCGCCACGGCAGGCCGGTGTCGCTCACCAGTTGCCGGACCCAGGCGCGGAACGGCGCAGCGTCCACCCACACCCCGGTGGGTTCACCCGGCCTTTCCGGGGTGGGGTGGGGGCGGGGCGGCGCGATTGTAGAGCTCATGGGGTCTCCTTGGGGCGGGTGACTCGATTCTTCAGCCTTCTTGGCTGTTGACGTGCCCACTAAACCCGATCCCAATCACCGAGTCCACGCTCGTCCGGATACCGACAACACCAGTTGATTTCGGACAACACCGGCCGGTTTCCGGACAACACCAAGGGGGCCGACCGGTGCTCGTCGCACCAGCCGGCCCCCTTGTCCTGATCGGTCAGTTCACCGCATCGCGCGGGTGAAGCCGGCGGCCAACGCCGCCTGCTCACTGTTGAACCACACGTCGGCGTTCGTGCGGTCGTAACCGGCGGCGTCCGGGGTGTGGAACTTCATCGAGCGTTCGTTGCCCTTGATGGTGTACCCCTCCGGCGGCTCGGAGCCGACGTAGGAGCCCTCACCGTAGCCTTCCGCCGCGCGCTGGGCGGGTTCGCTGACTTCCGCCGAGCTGTCACCGGTGTCCGGCTCCTCGGTCAGCGGGCCGCCTTCGGAGATCATGACCTCCTCGGCCTCTTCCACCGACTCCTGGGCCCGGGTGTCCACGTCCTCGTCGACCGTGGTGGTGGCGGCGAAGGGGCTTTCTCCCCAGCCAGCCTCGGTGTCGTCGCTGCCCGGACGCACCGGCTCGGCCGGCGACCAGCCGTCGTCCTTGCTGCCCAGCAACGTGCGAACGACTACCACCGCGATTCCGACCAGGGCGGCGATGCCGAGGACCGTCGCGATCCTGGCGAGGATACCGCGCGAGCGACGGGCGGGCTTGGGTTCGGGGAGCAGCAGGTCACCCCGCAACGCGGCGATCGCCGAGCGGCCACGGCGGGACGCCTCGTGCACCGTCGCGTTCTCGTTGGCCTCCTCCCACAGCTCCTGCAGTTTCGGGTAGACGTCGTGCTCGACCCGGTCCTGGACGCTGGCGTAGGCGTGCTTCACGGCCGGCTGCACCCGGCTGGCGGCATCGCTCACCAGCGGCGACACCCGCTCGCGTGCGTCCTTGATGTAGGGGGAAACTGCTTCGGCTGCGGTGTGCGCCGCCTGCCTGGCGCGGGGTGCGACGTACTCGAAGGCCTTCTCACCGGCCTGTCTAGCCCTGGGCACCACGTACTCATAGGCCTGCTGCCCGGCATGCAGTGCATGCGGGGCCACCGATTTCACCGTGTCGGTCAGCATGCTGCCTTGCTCGAGCGCCATCTCGGCGGCCGATTCGGCGGCCTGACGCGCTTTCTTGCCCTTGCAGGTCATGGTTCACTCCGTTCATTTGTCTGGCTCGTGATCGAGCTTGCTCGTAGTCGAGCTTCTTCAACGCTACGTGCTGCATCCGGCTCGCGTGCCAAGCGGGACAGATTGTCGCCAGGTGTCTGTAAGGATGAGGAGTGGACATTCCAAGAAGAAAGGCGGCCCACATGCCGAAGGCCATCCTGCACACATCGATGGGCGACATCACCGTCGAGCTGTTCGCCGACTACGCCCCCAAAACCGTTGCCAACTTCGTCGGCCTGGCCAACGGGACGCGCGAGTACCGCGACCCCGTCGACGGCCAGGTGAAGACAGGCCCGTACTACGACAACACGATCTTCCACCGGGTCATCGACGGCTTCATGATCCAGGCTGGCGACCCAACCGGCACCGGCCGCGGCGGACCAGGGTACAGCTTCGCCGACGAGTTCTACCCCGACCTGGTATTCGACCGCCCCTACCTGCTCGCCATGGCCAACGCCGGGCCGGGCACCAACGGCAGCCAGTTCTTCATCACCGTAGCCCCACAGCCGCACCTCAACCGCCGGCACACCATCTTCGGTGAGGTCGCCGACACCGACAGCCGGGCAGTGGTGGACGCCATCGCGTCCACTCGCACCGCCCGCGGCGACCGGCCGGTGACCGACGTCGTGATCAACTCGATCACTATTCCCTGACGCCCATCTCGCCCATCCGCGCCCCGGATTTGGTCACGGGTGGGCGAGTACCGGGGCTTCGCGGCCGGGCGAGCTGTGCATTCGATACAGTGAGCTCGGTTTTCGCTAGCGAGAGGATCGTGGCCGCAGGTGTCAACGCAGGTGATGGCTTCGGGGCGGCGATCGCATGACCCGTGGACGGATGAGCAACCCATCCGCTCGGCCCTGTTCAGCCAGGAGCAGCTGGCCCGGCACGCCATGTCGCTGGCCGACAGTCACCTGGTCTCGCAGCGGGCGACCCCGGTGGTCTCCCTGCTGCGGCGTCTCAAGGAGAACGCCCGCGTGCTGGGGGAGTGCTACCTGAGGCTGAGCAGTGCCGCAGCCAGTGGCGCTGTGATCAGCCCGGCGTCCGAGTGGCTGATCGACAACTTCCACATCCTCGAGGAGAACACCCGCCAGGTCCGCCGCGACCTGCCGCGCAGCTACTTCGACGAGCTGCCCAAGCTGGGCCCGGGTTTCCTGGCCGGGCACCCCAGGATCTTCGCCATCATGTGGGCCTACGTGGCCCACACCGACTCCCTGTTCAAACCCGAGCAGCTGGCCAGCTACATCAAGTCCTATGAACGACGCAAGGCGCTGACCCTGGGCGAGCTGTGGGCGGTGGCGATCAACCTGCGCATCCTGCTCATCGAGAACGCCCGACGGCAGGCCGAACTACTCGATCGGGCGACTCGTGACCGGCGGCAGGCAGACCAACTGGCCGACCGGTTACTGGGCATCAACGGCCCCGCCGCGGCGTCCTTCACCACCACGCTGCTGCCGCGGGAGCAATCCGGGTTGACCAGCCGGGCCTTCATCGTCCAACTGCTGCGCAGGCTCAGCGGACAGACCATCGAGGGCCTGGACGGGTGGCTGGGCGACCAGCTCAGCCAACTGGGCGGCTCGGCCGAAGCGGTCATCCAGTCAGACCTCGGCGCCCAGTCCGTCGCGACCGTGACGATGCGCAACATCTTCCACTCGCTGCGGCTGGTCAACGACGTCAACTGGGAGGACTGGCTGGAGTCGGTCAGTGCCATCGAGGCCGAACTGCGCACCCACCCCGGCTACCGCGAACTCGACTTCACCACCCGCAACTCCTACCGATCGGCGATTGAACGAATCGCCCGCCGCTCCGACCAGGAGGAGCTCGACGTCGCCCGGGCCGCACTGTTCGTGGCCAACCAGTCCCCGGACGAGGTCGGCCGGGACATCGGCTTCTGGCTGATCGATGACGGTGTCGACCACTTCGAGCGCCAGCTCGGTTACCGGCCAACCTGGCATGAACGCCGGGTGCGGCTGGTCAAGGCGATGGGGTTGCCCGGCTACCTCGGCGGGCTGGTGCTCGCCACCGGCCTGGTGGTCGGCCTGCTGCTGTGGGCGGTTCACGCGCTGACCGGCGGCCTGGCTGTCGTCACGATGGTCGTGCTCGGGATTCTGGCCAGCCTCCCGGCCAGCGAACTGGTGCTGGCGCTTCTCAACTACGGCATCTCCAGGCTGTTGCCGACGACCTCGCGGCCCGGACTCGAGCTGCCCAACGGCGTGCCCGAAGCGCTGCGCACGCTGGTGGTCGTCCCGACCATGATCACCTCATCCGACGGCATCGAAGAGCTGATCGACAACCTTGAGGTGCACTTCCTGGCCAACGACGACGGCGAGATCTACTTCGCCGCAGCGACCGACTGGGCGGACGCCGCCAGCGAGCACACCGCCTCCGACGCCGAACTGCTGAACCAGGCCCGACAAGGCATCCGGTCGCTCAACGAGAAGTACGGCGAACGCTTCTTCCTGTTCCACCGGGAGCGGCGCTGGAACCCCAGCGAGGGTGTGTGGATGGGCTGGGAACGCAAGCGCGGCAAGCTGATGGAGCTCAACGCCTACCTGCGCGGTGCCACCGACACCAGCTACATCGCCTTCGAGGGACGCATGCCGGGCCGGATCCGCTACGTGATCACCCTTGACTCCGACACCCGGCTACCCCGTGACACGGCCAGGAAGCTGGTCGGCAAGATCGCCCACCCGCTGAACCGACCCGTCGTCGATCCGAAGACCGGCCGGGTGAGCCGTGGATTCTCGGTGCTGCAACCCAGGGTCACCCCGAGCCTGCCGTCGATTGATGACACCTCGTTCTTCCAGTCGGTCTACTCCACCCAACGGGGGCTGACGCCCTACTCGGTGGCGATCTCGGACGTCTACCAGGACCTGTTCGGTCGAGGCTCGTTCAGCGGCAAGGGCATCTACGAGATCGATGCGCTGGAAGCGGCGCTGGACGACCGGATCCCCGAGAACACCGTGCTGTCGCACGACCTGCTGGAGGGCAACTATGCCCGCTCGGGACTGGTCACCGATGTCGAGGTGGTCGAGGAGTACCCGACCAGCTACGAGGTCGACACCAAACGGCAGCACCGCTGGATTCGCGGCGACTGGCAGTTGTTGCCGTGGATCTTCGGCCGGCGCCGTTCCCAGATGGACGGGCTGGCCATCTGGAAGATGCTCGACAACCTGCGCCGCTCCCTGGTGCCGATCTTCGCGGTCGTGGGTTTCATTGTGACGCTGGCGCTGTCCAATTGGCAGCCGGCCGCCTGCTGGTTGCTGCTGCTGGTCGCCCAGCTGCTGCTGCCGTCGCTGATCGGCATCGTCAGCGCGCTGTTCGCGCCCGCCCGTGGCATCACACTGCGCAGCAAGTACCACACCATCGGAACCAACCTGGTGCATGCACTGCGGCTGGCCGCGCTGAACTTCATCTTCCTGGCCCACAAGGCCTGGTCCAATGCCGATGCGATCATCCGGACCTGCTGGCGGATGGTGATCTCCCGCCGGCACCTGCTGGAGTGGACCACGGCAGCGGCGTCCGCCAGGCAGGCCAGCGGCACCCTGGCGCGATTCGTGCAGCAGATGGCCGGCGGGTTGGTGCCGCCGCTGGTTGCACTGGTGGTCGCAGCGTTCAGTGGGTCGGGACAGCTGTGGGTGGCGCTGCCGGCGGCTGTGCTGTGGTTGATCGCGCCGCTGGTAGCCCAACGCAGCAGCGCCCGCCTCGACCGCGTCGAGCTCCAGGCCGACCCTGGCGACCTGCTCGAATTGCGGCTGGTGGCCAGGCGGACGTGGGGCTTCTTCGAGACCTTCGTCACCGCCGAGCAATCCCACCTGCCGCCGGACAACTTCCAGGAGGACCCGGAGCCGAAGGTCGCCAGCCGCACCTCGCCGACCAACATCGGACTGTACTTCCTGACCGTTATCAGCGCCCGCGACTTCGGCTGGATCGGTGCTTGCGAGACGGTGGATCGACTCGAGGCGACGATGTCGTCGGCGGCGAACCTCGAGCACTACCGAGGCCACCTCTACAACTGGTACGACACCGAGACCGGCGAGCCGCTCAACCCCAGGTACGTCTCCTCGGTCGACTCGGGCAACTACGCCGGACACCTGCTGGTGCTGGCCAGCTTCTGTCGCGACTGGCAGGAGAACCCGCCGGCTCCGGTGGACTGCAGGCAAGGGCTGCTGGACGGCGTCGGCCTGTTGGAGCAGGTGGCTGCGGAGTTGCCCGCCGAACGCTGGCACGATACCGATCGGGCAGCCGTCGACGCCGAGCTGGACAGGATCAGGCGGGCCTGCCAGGAACTGTCCGAGACCGCTGTGACCGAGCAGTCGCTGACCAGCTTCGGGGTCGTGGTCGGTGAACTGGTCGGGCAGGGCAAGTTGCCGGGCTCACTGCGGCACGTGGCCCAGTCGCTGGCCCACAGCGTCAACTCCGCGTTGCGTGACCTTGCCCTTGACGATGCTGGACGCCGCTGCCTGGCCGACCGGCTGGCCACTGTGGAGGCGCAGGCCCGGCGTGAGTTCGACGAGATGGACTTCGACTTCGTCTACGACCACGAGCGTCGGCTGCTGTCGGTGGGCTACTACGTGGACGAGGCGAAGCTCGACGAGTCCAGCTACGACCTGCTCGCCTCCGAGGCCCGACTGGGCAGCTATGTGGCGATCGCCAAGAACGACGTCAGTACCCGGCACTGGACCCGGTTGGGTCGCAGCGTGACCGCCGTCGGGGGCGGGGCCGCGTTGCTCAGTTGGTCGGGCTCGATGTTCGAGTACCTGATGCCGATGCTGGTGATGCGCCAGCCGGCGACCGGCCTGCTGGCCACCAGTTGTGAGCTGGCGGTCCAGCGCCAGATCCAGTACGCCAGGCAGGTGGGTGCCCCGGTGTGGGGCATCTCGGAGGCCGGCTACTACGCCCGCGACGCCCGGATGAACTACCAGTACTCCCCGTTCGGAGTGCCGGGTCTCGGCCTGGTCCGCGGCCTGTCCAACAACTTGGTGATCGCACCCTACGCGTCCGGCCTGGCGACTATGGTCAACCCGCGCGAGGCGATGGCGAACTATCGGCGGCTGGCCGGACTGGGCGCGCGCGGACGCTTCGGATTCTACGAGTCGCTCGACTTCACCCGCCGCCGTCTGCGGGACGGCCAGCAGTACGAGATCGTCCGCAGCTACATGGCACACCACCAGGGGATGACCATCGTCGCGATCGCCAACGTGGTGTTCGACGGGCGGATGCGCGACCGGTTCCATGAGGAACCGCTGGTCGTTGCGGCGGAACTGCTGCTCGAGGAGCGGGCGCCTGACCACGTCCCGCTCTCGACGGCCCGCCGTGCTGCCGATGTCGAACCGCGCACCACCAAGGCCCTGGGCACGCCGACCGAACGGGTCTACACCGGCGAGCTGGCCGCGGCACCGCACGTCGCGATGATGTCAAACGGCCGGCTCTCGCTGTCAGTCACCTCCGTCGGCGCCAGTGCAGTTCGCTGGGGCGGCCTGGCGGTGACCCGCTTCGCCACCGGTCCGGACGACGCCGGCACCGACCACATCTACATCCGCGACACCGAGTCCGAACGGGTCTGGTCACCCACCGCGCTGCCCAGGCACCGGCTGCCGGACCACTACCAGGTCCGGTTCACCGAGGACCGGGCGAGGTTCAGTTCGCACCTGGACTCCGACCTGACCGTCGTGGTGCAGCACCAGGTCTCGCCCGAGGCCGATGCCGTCGTCCGGCAGGTCACCATCTCCAACGATGGTTCCCAGATCCGTCGACTGGACGCCGTCAGCTACCAGGAGCTGGTGCTGGGACGACTGGCCGACGACCGGGCCCACCCGGCGTTCTCCAAGCTGTTCGTCCACACCGAGCACCTGGCCGAGGGTGACGTCCTGGTGGCCACCCGCCGACGCCGCTCGCCCAGCGACCCGGAGATGTGGGCGGCGCACTTCGTCACCGTCGACCGCGGGGAGGAGTATCTGCCGACCGGGCCGACACCGGAGACCGACCGGCGCAAGTTCCTGGGCCGTGGGCGAGACGTGGAGAACCCTGCCCAGCTGGCCCCGGGCGGCCGGCCATCCGGTACCACCGGGTACACCCTCGACCCGATCTTCTCGCTGAGTCAGCCGGTGGAACTGCCGCCCGGCGAACGGGTGGTGCTGTGCTGGTGGACCGTGGTGGCGGCCGACCGCGAGACCCTGCTCGGCCAGGTGGATCACCACCGCACCGTGGGTGCCAGCGAGCGGCTGTCGATGCTGGCCTGGACGCAGACCCAGGTGCAGCTGCGCCACCTCGGCATCGACGCCGAGGACGCGGCCGTCTTCCAGAACCTGGCCGGTCGGATCGCCTACCCGCAGGCCGAGTTGCGGCCCCCGGCCGATGCCCTGGCCAAGGCCGGGCCCCAGTCCGACCTGTGGTCGTTGGGCATCTCGGGTGACCTGCCGATCCTGCTGGTGCGCATCCATGACGTCGCCGACATCGGCCTGGTCAAGGAGGTCGTCCAGGCCTTCGAGTACTGGCGGACCCGCCGATTCGCCGTCGATGTCGTCCTGCTCAATGAGCAGGCCACCGGATACGCCCAGGACCTGCAACTCCAGCTCGAGCACGCAGCGGGGTCCATCTCGACCCGGACCGGGCACCCGGACTCCACCGGACAGGTCTTCGTCATCCGCCGTGACCAGGCGTCCGAGCAGGCGCTGGCCACCCTGCTGTGCAGCTCCGCGGTCGTCCTGCTCGCCCGGCGTGGCTCGATCAGCCAGCAGTTGCCGCCGCGGGCCATCCCGCGGGTGGCGGGGAACGGACGGCTGCGGGCGTTGCCACGCCGGCGCCTCGACGCACCGCTGCTGCCCGCCGACATCGAGGCCGACCTCCGGTTCTTCAACGGCTACGGCGGCTTCACCACCGACGGCGACGAATACGTCATCGTCTGTGATCCCGACCGGCCCACCCCGGCGCCCTGGACGAACGTGATCGCGAACGAACAGTTCGGCTTCCTCGCCACCGCCGAGGGTGGCGGCTACACCTGGTGGCGCAACAGCCGGGACAACCAGCTCACCAGGTGGCACAACGACCCGGTGACCAGCCGGGTCAGCGAGGCAATCTACATTCGGGACGAGGACACCGCCGCGGTCTGGTCACCAGCCGCCGCGGTGGCGCCGGCCGGCCGGCACGTCACCAGGCACGGCTTCGGCTACACCACCTACAGCCACCAGGGCCCGGAGCTGGGTATCGAGCAGACCGTCTTCGTGCCGCTCGACGACCCGGTCAAGATCAGCCACCTGAAGCTGACCAACAAGACCAGGCGGACGGTGCGGCTGGCGGTGACCAGCTTCGCCGAGGTGGTGCTTGGACAGCACCGTGACCTGACCGCCCGGCACCTGGCGACCGAGTCCGACCCGGTCACCGATGCACTGCTGGTGCGCAACCCGTTCAGCGTCGACTTCCCCGACCAGGTGGCATTCCTCGACATGGGTGGCGAGCAGTCGTCGTGGACCGGCGACCGTGCAGAGTTCGTCGGTGCGGTCGGTTCGCTGCGCCGCCCGGACGGCATCAGGCGCCGGGAGCCGCTGTCCAATCGGGTGGGTCCGGGGCTGGATCCCTGCGTGGCGATGCAGCAGACCGTGCGGATCGAGCCCGATCAGACCGTGGAGCTGCGCGTCCTGCTGGGAGCCGGCCATGACCTGACCGAGGTGCGGGCGCTGCTCGGGCACTACCGCAACCGTGACCTGGCCGAACTGCTCGACCAGGTGCGGCAGCACTGGCGGGAGTTGCTCGGTCGGGTGCAGGTGAGCACCCCGGAGCCGTCGTTCGACCTGATGCTCAACGGTTGGCTGCTGTACCAGACGGTGGCCTGCCGGATGCTCGCACGGACCGGCTTCTACCAGTCCTCGGGAGCCTACGGATTCCGCGACCAGTTGCAGGACTCGATGGCCGTTGTGCTGGTCGACCCGGCGCTGGCCAGGGAGCACCTGCTACGGGCGGCCGGGCGCCAGTTCATCGAGGGCGACGTCCAGCACTGGTGGCTGCCCGCCACCGGTGCCGGGGTGCGGACCCGGATCTCCGACGACGTGGTCTGGCTGGCCAACGCGACGGCCCGCTACATCGACGTGACCGGGGACGTGCAGGTACTGGACGAGCAGGTGGGGTTCCTGCAAGGGCCGGCACTGGCCTCCGGCGAGCACGAACGGTTCTTCACCCCCGGGCTGGCCGACCGAACGGCAACCCTCTACGAGCACTGCGTTCTCGGCCTGGAGCACGCCTTCCGCTACGGCAGGTCCGGGCTGCCGCTGATCGGCGCCGGAGACTGGAACGACGGCATGAACCGGGTCGGCGCCGGCGGCGAGGGTGAGAGCGTCTGGCTCGGCTGGTTCCTGCACGCCACCTTGTCGGCGTTCGTCCCACTGGCCCGTCGCCGCGGCGACACCGAGTTCGTGACCCGGGCGGCTACCGAGCAGCGCGCGCTGCTGGCCGCGCTGGAGGACGCCGGCTGGGACGGTGAGTGGTACCGCCGCGCCTACTTCGACGACGGCACCCCGCTGGGTTCGGCCGGCCGGGTCGAGTGCAGCATCGACGGCATCGTGCAGAGCTGGGCGGTGCTCTCGGGCGCCGCCCGGCCCGAACGGGCCACGCAGGCGATGGAGTCGCTGCACGGCCGGCTCGTCGACCACGACAACCAGTTGATCCGGCTGTTCACCAGGCCGTTCGACTCCTCCGAGCCCGACCCCGGCTACATCCGGGCCTACCCGCCAGGGGTGCGGGAGAACGGCGGACAGTACACCCACGGCGCGGTCTGGTCGATCTTGGCGTGGGCGGCGCTGGGTCGCGACGACCGGGCCGGGGAGGCGTTCCAGCTGATAAACCCGGTCAACCACGCCCTCGACGCGGCGGCGACCGAGCAGTACCGGGTTGAGCCGTACGTGCTGGCCGCCGACGTCTACTCGGTCGAACCGTACGCCGGGCGCGGCGGCTGGACCTGGTACACCGGGTCGTCAGGCTGGCTGTACCGGGCCGGGCTGGAGGCGATCCTGGGCCTGCGCCGGCACGGTGAGCGGCTGGAGGTGCGCTGCTGCCTGCCCCCGACGTGGGAGAAGACCAGCGTGCTCTACCAGCACGGCGAGGCCCGCTACGACATCGACATCTCCGGCGGACCGGGGGCTGGTCGGGTGGTCGTGGAGTGCACGGTCGACCAGCAGCCGGTGCCGGTGGTGGCGGGTGCGGCGATGATCAACCTCGACCGGTCACCCGGCACCCACTGGGTGAGCGTCAGGATCGGCCGCCAGGAGGAGTCAGTCGCCGGCGCCGAGTGAGAAGGTGGCGTCCAGGTCGTGCTGGCTGTAGGCGCGGAAGGCAAGGTGGGTGGTGGTGTCGATCACGCCAGGCACCTTGCTGATCCGGTCCGAGATGATGTCCGCCACTGCGTCGAAGCTGCGCACCCGGACGATGACGATCAGGTCGATCTGCCCGGTCACCGAGTAGACCTCGCTGACGCCATCGACGGCTGCGATCTGTTCGGCGACCTCGGGGATCTGGTCCGACTTGACTTGGACGAAGACGATGGCGGTGATCATGGCCTGATTCTATGGCGCCGCGGTGGCGAAGGCCCCGAGGGTCAGACGCGGCAGGTCGGCCTCGCTCAGGCCGACGTGCAGGGGCATCGACCAGTCGCCCTCGATGTCGATCAACCGCACCCCCGGCCGCTCGAGCCAGGCGGCCACCCGCTCGGCCTCCTCGATCGAGCAGGCCGGTAG
>NZ_JBASCI010000113.1:0-32401 GCF_049651565.1 Brooklawnia sp. | reverse complement strand
GCCCGGCCAAGCCGGGCGCGGCGGCCTGCAGTGCCTGGTCGAGGTCGTACTCGGGCCACTGCTCGCGCAGCCGGATGGCCGCAGTGGTGGCGCGCGTCCACTCGCCGGCGCGGCCGGCCAATCGGGCAACGGCCTCAGGTGTGAGGATCACCCGCGCGGGCAGTGATTGGCGGCCGAAGGCGGGCCAGCGCCGCTCAACCCACTGCACCTCCAGCCCGGGGACGCCCACTCGTCGCCAGGCACTCACCCAGGCCGAGGCGGCGTCCGGGTCGGCCGCGAGTTGCGCCTCGGTGGGCGGGTGCAGCGGCCAGGTCCTCGACTCAGGCGCGACCAACCAGCTCCGCCAGTTCCGGCGCCACTGCCCCTGTGCCCACTTGGCGAGGTCATCCGGCGTCCTCAAAGCAACGACTCCTGCCGCAGCCCAAGCACGTCGAAATCGAGCGCTTCATCGGCCGATGGCTGCTGGTGGGCGGCATCCCCACTGTCCTCGAAGAGCAACAGGTGCAGCCGGGAGCTGTCGCCCGACTCGTTGCTCACCATCACCAGGCCGCCGACGTAGTCCTCGATGGTCTGCAGCATCTTCAGCGGGGTGGCCAGCAGCAGTTGGAACCCGAACTGCCGGAAGACCTCCAGCCCGGCTCGGGTGAACTCGTGATCGGCCTTGTCAAAGGCCTCATCGATGACCACGAGAGCATAGCTTGGTACCAACTGCCCGGGCGGCGCCAACTGGAACCGCAACGCCGCGGCCAGGCAGAACGTGACCAGCCGCTGCCGCTCGCCACCCGAACGTCCACCCGAACCGGTGTAGTGATCGAGCGCGACGCCGTCGGCGTCCTGAACCCGCGCCTGGAACTGGACGTGTTGCCGGGTGTCCAGGCAGAGCTGGCGCCACTTCTTGTCGGCCGGGTCCTCCGAACTCAGCTTCTCCAGCAGTCGACGCATCGCCTCGAAGCGCCGCTCAGCCGCGGCCCGGTCGTCCGTCCCGGCGAACGCGTCGTCGAAAGACCCGGAGGTGATCTCGCCCAGTGTGGCGAGGAACTCCTCGACCGCCGGCAGCGCCCGGTCGCGCACCTCAATCTGCAGGTAGGACCCGCGGGCGAACTCCGTCATCAGCAGCGACTTGTTCACCTCGTCGACGCGCATCCGCACCTCGCGACGAGCACCCTTGATCACCTGCGCCAACTGGCTGATGTTGTTGCGGGCCTGGCGTTGCAGCAGTTCGAAGAAGCGGTTCTCGTAGCCTGGCAGTCCGTCGTCCTCAAGCCCGGTCAGTCGTTGCAGGTACTCCGGCAGGTAACCGACGTCGTCGCCCAGGTCGGCCACCGCGATCGGCCAGTTGAGGCGGTACCTGCCCATCACGCGGGACGCCTCGTTCTCCCTGCGGTGCCGCTCACCCTCCAGGCGACTCCGGCGCGTGCCCAGCTCCTTCCGCAGCCCTGGTTCGTCAGGTTCCGCCAACGCAAGTTCGGCGGCCAGCACCTGCAGTGCGTCGGACACCGGCTCGGGGACGGCGTCGACTGCGGCCAGCTTCTGATCGAGCTGTTCGATCCGCTCGACAACCGCGGCCAGCTTCGTCTCGGCCTGGGCGTGCTTGACCGCCAGTTCCTGCCAGATCCGCTCGGCCGCCCGGACATCGTCCCGGGCCCGATGGAGGTTGGTCTCCAGGGTGGCGAAGTCGGGCCTGTCGCGGCGCAGACTCTCGATCTGCTGGTCGAGCTCGGCGACGCGGCGCTCCGCCTCGCCGACGTCGAGTTCGGGCCAGCCGATGCTGCGCAGCTCGGCCAGACCGGCCCGGCGCTGCTTCAGGTTCTCGTCCTGTTCCGCCTGGCCGTCGAGGACCGCGACCGCCGCTGCCAGCTCGACCAGGCTCCCGGTGAGCCGCCGCTCCAGATCGGCCTCCTTGGCCTCGGTCGAGAAGCCGAGCACCCACCGGCTGCGATCGTCCACCCGGGAGCGGTCGTCCTTCTCGTGCCGGTGCTCGTTGTGCTTGACCTGACCGCGCCGGGTGACCGCCCGGGCCACACCGGCGAAGTCGTCGGGATGATCCACGCACGCGTAGTCGAACCGGCTGCACAGCCGATCCCAGAGCCAGCCGTGGAAGGGTCCGTCGGCCACTTCCAGCTTGTGGACCAGGGTCCGCCGGTCGGTGGGCGGCTCGGCATGAGCTGTCCGGCCATCGGTCACCCGCTCGTAGACCAGCCGGGTGCCCAGGTCGCTGGCGTCGATGATCTGGGCGGCGGCCAGGTAGTGCCTGTCGGGCACGACCAGGGTGCGAGCGAACGACCCGAGCACCCGTTCGATCGCGCCCCGCCAGGCGTCCTGCTCGGCCGGCACCTCCAGCAGTTCGCCGACGAACGGCAGGCCGGTCTCGGCCACCTGCAGCCGGTCGGCCAACTGTGCTCGCACCGCCAGCAGCCGCCGATCCAGGTTCGACCGGTGCTTGCGCAGGGCCGCCAGCTCTTGGCCCAGCTCTGATTGCTGCTGGTCAAGCTGGCTGCGTCGGGCGTGTGCCTGCCACTGGTCGGCCTTCAGCCGCTGCTGCTGCCCGGCCAGCTCGGCGTCCAGCTCGCCGACCCGTTCGGTGAAGGCGGCGATCCCGGACGCGTTGGTCGGCAGGGTCAGGTCTTCCGCCTCGGCCAGGTGGGTCAGCCGCGACACGTGTCCCCGACGCTGTTCGGCGTCGCTCAGGTAGCGTTCCCGCAGGTCGTGCAACGCGCCGAATTGGGCCCCGCCGGCGCCGTCGTAGGCCCGCTGGGCCTCCAGCGCCTGCCGGTCGGCGGTCTGCCTGGCGGTCTGGGCGGCGGCGAGCTCGCCGGCCAGTTCTGCGACGCTGCGTTGCGCCCGATCCCGCTCCCGCGCGGCCCGGGCCAGTTGGTGACCCCAGACCCAGGCATCCAGGTGTGACTCCAGCAACGACACCTCGGCGGATTCGGCGCCGATCCGGGTCAGCTCCTGGTCGACCGCCCGCAACGGACGCAGCGCCTCGACCTGCTTGCGTGCGTCCACCACCGCACGGTGGGCTGCGGACAGCTCGGTGAACTGCTCGACGGTCTCGTCGGCCAGCCGGAACGAGTCGGGTTCGTCCAGCATGAACTCCCGGAACAACGAGTCGAGGCTGGTCAGGTTCTTGGCCGACTGGGTCTTGTGCAGCAGCACCTGCGCCTGTTCCGAGGTGATGCCCAGCCGGGCGCGGAACCTGGCCGCGAAGCCGGTGTAGGCGTCCTTGCTGAAGACGGCCAGGTCGGGACGTGCCCGCTTGATGCGGGGGATCTCCAGCCCGTTCTCGACATAGGGTTTCAGGTCGAGCACCTCGACGGCGTCCTTGGCAAGGATGAACACCGACTTCAGGTCGCCGGTGTCGGCGCTGCCCCGCGCCAGGTGGAACAGCCGGATCAGGGTGGTGACCGTGCCGCGGCCGTCGTCGAACGTGAGCGCAATCCCGCTCCAGGTGGCGTCCTTGCGCAGGTAGGCGGTCTGGATCTCGCCGGTTTCGGCGTCGGCCTGCCGCTTGTAGGCGCCGCGCACGTAAGTGACCAGGCTGCGGTCGCGGTCGCCGGTGTCGGTGCCCTGGGCGGCGGCATTGAACCGCAGCCGGCTAGGTCGCACCAGGATCGCGGCCAACGCGTCCAGCAGCGACGACTTGCCCGAACCGGACGGGCCCGTCAGCAGCAACCCTTCGCGCGGCATCGTGAACGAGTGGGCGCCATGGAAGGTGCCCCAGTTGACCAGCTGGACGCGGCTGAGTCGTTGCTGACCGGTCATGCGTCGTCCTCGGTTTCATCGGTGGCGGGGGCGAGGCGTAGCAGTTCGTCGTTGATGGCGGCCACCTGGTCGGCCCCGATCGCCAGCGCCAGGATGGGGGAGACCTCCCAACGATCGTCGTCGCCGGTGGCCTTGAGCAGCACGTTGTACTTGTCCATCTTCGAGATCGCCGCATTGATCCGGGCGTCGAACCCACTCTTGTCGGCACGATCGGCCGGGCGGTAGCTGCGCAACTGGTCCTCCATCTCGTCGCGGCCGACGAAAACGCGGACGCTGCCGTGGCTGCGCTGCAGCAGCAGCCGGCGCAGGTACAGCACCAGGACGGTGTCGAGCAGTGTCAGCGGCTGGTTGCGGATCACCTTCACGGCGTTGTCGACATTGAGGTGGCGGACGAACGCGAGCCGCGCCTCGTGGTCGATGATCAGGTCGAGGTAGAGGTCGGCCAACCGGGTTCGCACCACTTGCTCGTTGGCCTCGAGCACCGCCCACAGCTTCTGGTGCTGGTCGGCGCGCAGGTAGGGGCCCTGCACCAGTTTCACCACCACCTGGCGAATCGGGTGCGGCAGTTCGCCGGGGTCGACCACCTCAACCGGCTCGATCGCCAGGTCGAAGTCGTCCTCGTCGACTTCTTCAGCGCGGCGGGGCGCGGGCTGCAGGCTCATCTTCGGCTCCAACTGGATGGGACGTCGGTAAAGACATACCTCGGCGCACTGACAGTTTTCGTGACGCCCGCGGTGGACTGCCATGACCAGGTCTCGGTGCCGGCCGCTGCGATGGCATGGTTGAGGGCCAGGAAGAGCAACCCCACAATGGACGCCAGCCCTTGTGAAGCGGGGAACCGATGCAGGACGTCAGCGATGCTTGCGCTCGGTCGGTCGCGCAGGGTGGCCGCGATGTTGGCCTGCAGTTCGCCGAAGTCGATCTCGGTGAGCCGGACCAGCCGGCGCATCGCCTCGACATCCAGCGGTGCGGGCCGGTGTTCGGTGACGTCCTCGGTGGTGCGGACGTCTGCTGGATTGTGCAGGGTCCAGGCGCCGATGGACGAGATCTGCATCCCGGTCAGGTCGAGACCGAGCCCAAGTGGCCTGGTGGGTGGCAGGACGCGCAGCACCGCCATCGCCGCCTGTTCGGCGCGTCCGATCGCTTCGGCCAGCCGCTTGTGCTCCCGGTATTCCTGGGTCTCGACGAACCGGCGCAGGCTGCGGGACAGGTCGGTCAGGGTGGCGCGCACCTGCGCGCTCTCCCGCTGCAGCAGGCTGAGGTACTGGCGCAGGAAGGCCGACTCGCCCAGCGGCAACGCCTGGGTGAAGCCACGCAGGAGCACCGCGTCCACGGCGGCGTCGAACCGTTCGGCCAGTTCGGGGTCGAGCAGCAGCCGGTAGAACGCGTTGAAGGTGCGTCCGGCGTCGGAGTTCTCGATCAGGTCGACCCCGGAGAAGACCTGGGCCAGCACCCCGCCGCGCTGGCCCTCGTGGCTGACGATCTGTTCGCGCAGGTCGTGGTTGATCTGCTCGATGGACTCGGCCACCTTGGCGAAGTCGCGCGGCACCTCATCGGCCAGCAGCAGGATCTCCTGCAGCCGCTCCTGGGCGGACTGGTCGTCCAGCGGGGTGTAGCCGTCCTGCTCGACCCGGGCGATCTGCTGGTCGATGCGTTCGCGTTGGCGGCGGAGCGCCTCGATGCGGCTGGCCGGGTCGGGGTCGGTGTCACGGGCCAGCGAGGTGAGCAGGTCGGAGACGTTGGCCAGCCGGGACGAGGTGACGCTCGCCCGCGGCTGTTCGATCGCGGTGATGAAGCTGATGGCGTCCGCGGCGGTGGCCGACAGTTCGACGCTCTCGTCGCGGGCGGCGCTGGCGCGGCGCACCAGGATGCCGTCCCGGATCCAGTCGGCGATGTACTCCTGCGGGGTGCGGGGCAGTTGGAAGCCGTCGTCCCGCAACTCGGCCAGGTCGTCGGCGACCAGTGTCACGAACTCGGGGTAGGGGATGACCCGGCGCTCCACCAGCAGCCGCCCGCAGGTGGCCACGATCACGGGCATCAGGTCGGCGCGGAGCAGCTTCAGGGCCGCCGAACCTGCGGCGCGGCGGGCCCGCAGGGCAGCGATCGATGCTCCAGCCATGGCCGTCAGCATAGGTGGGCGGGGCTGGGGTCTCGGGCTCAGGTCACGTTGGCGCGCCCGGTGTGCACTACTGGTTCCATCGGGATGGTCAGTGCCCGCGCTCGGGGCCATGGGCGTGCATTCTCCCGTCCGTTGTGACGGGATATACCCGCCCGGGCCCGGCCGCTGGCTGATCCACCCGCGTCGGGTGATGCGGGAAGCGCTTTCGTGGGTAAGCATTCCTCCGAGTCACGAGAGGAGATGGCGAAATGAGCGCAACTGCAACCGAGGAACAGGTGGCCCTCGAACGACGTCGAACCGTGTGGGACGTGATCTTCGGGATCCTGATGGTCATCGCCGGTGTCTTCCTGCTCGGGAACGTGGTGCTCGCGACCGCGGTTTCGGTTCTGGTGTTCGGCTGGACCACGCTGATCTCGGGCATCATCATGCTGATCGCCGCACTAGCGCGGATCAGGCAGGGCGGCTGGCTGGCCGCCGCGCTGGGCGGCGCGGTGCTGATCGTGGTGGGCCTGTTCATCCTGCGCAACCCGGTGATCGGTGCGGTAGCGCTGACGATGGTGGCCGGTTCGCTTTTCCTGGTCAGCGGTATCGTCCGGATCTTCGCCGCGTTCGAAGTGCCTGCCGGCAAGGTCATCCTCATCATCAGCGGCCTGATCTCGGTCGGGTTGGGCATCTGGGTGCTGCTCAACATCGTCCCGGCAACCCTGTCGGTGCTCGGCATCATCCTCGGCGTCCAGGTCTTGCTGGAGGGGCTGACGCTGATCGCGGTTGGACGCCTCCGGGCCCCCAAGAAGAGCTGAAATCGCGGGCCGCTCAGCTGGCGGGGTCAGGACGCCGGCTGTGCGTCCAGTTCGTCGGCGATCTGGCTGGCCCAGTCGTCGATCGCCTGCCAGTTGCGGAAGTCGCCCTCCGGCAGCGCCCGCTTCACTGACGGCATCGAGCGGACCACCCGCTCGGATACGCCGACCGGCTTGTCGGCGGGGTTGTAGGCGCCATAGAAAACCTTCTTCCCGCGTGGCTGCAGCGCGCGGTCGAGGTCCTCGAACTCCTGCGGACGGGAGGCCTCCAGCACGTCCCGGCCTTGGGCGTCCACGGTATCGGTGCCGAGCGGGCCGCTGCTGAACAACCAGACCGGCAGCCGGCCCAGTTCGTCCCGGTGCCGGCGGACGAAGCTCTGCGCCGGCCCCAGCCACCTGCCCATGTATGCGGCCGATCCGATGACTACCGCCTCGACGTCGGCCAGATTCGTGACCCGCTCGACCGGGACCGCCTCGGCCGGGTGACCGCGCAGGGTCAGGGTCATCGCGATCCGCTCGGCGATGCCGGCCGTCGCCCCATGACGGGACGCGTACGCCACCAGTACGTTCATTGTTTCTCCCTCCGTTGCCGGCGTGCCGTCCAACCGCAACGATGCGACTTGCGGCCACCTGCTGAACACAAAGCTACGCTTACCCGCATGATCCGTAGCCGGCGGCACCCCGCCGCGACACAGGCGACCAACCGCCTGGAGGCGTACACCGACGGTGTATTCGCGATCGCGGCCACCCTGCTGGTGCTCGACCTGACCACCCACTCGCTCGATGGAGTCACCACGGAAGGCGAACTGGTGTCGGCGTTGGCCGGGATGTGGCGGCAGTTCATGAACTTCGGCATCAGCTTCCTGATGCTGTCGATGCTGTGGATGATTCACGTCCGACAGTTTGAGGTCGTGGCTCGCGTCGACTCGGTGCTGACCTGGCTCAACAACGGACGCCTGCTGTTCATAGTGTTGATGCCCTTCGCCACGGCTACCGCGACCGATTACTCGGATTTCCTCGCCGGCCGGCTGTTGATGCCGGTGACGTTCTTCATGTCGGTGCTGTTCAGCTGGCTGCAGTGGATGTGGGCGGTGCGCTGCCGGGAAGTGATGTTGCCCGACCTGCCGGAACGGGAAGCCCGGGCCGGACGGGGAGATGGGCTCACCGCGGTGATCCTCGGCGCGGGTGTGGTTGCGCTGTCACCATGGCTCGGGACGGCCGGGTTCGCGCTGTTCGTGCTCGACCCGCTGCTCACCAGGGCACTTCGGGGCCGGTTGGGCGGGGGTTGAGGGCGGGTCGCCCGGATGCCGGTGACGGGGAGACTATTGCGGTGCGGTGGCCTCGCCGTCGTGTCGAGGTGGGTTGCGGCGATGCCGCGCGTCCAACGCGGCGCCGATGACCAGACCGAGGGCGATGCCGATCGCCAGTCCGATCGGGAGGTTGTTGAACACGAGTTGGCCCAAGGCGATGCCGAGCCCGGCGCCGAGCGCGATGCCCACACCGGTGTAGACCGGCTGCTGTGAACGCGGCGGCTGGGGTCCGTCCTGCTGTTCGGTCATGGACGCTCCTCACTGAGGCGGTGGTCACAGCCTATGTGCAACAGTGATTTTCGTTTGCCTCAACTCGTGCGCTAAAGTCTTCCCTTGCGCGCACCGCTAGCTCAACTGGCAGAGCAGCTGACTCTTAATCAGCGGGTTCAGGGTTCGAGTCCCTGGCGGTGTACCAACCATGAGGGCCCCGCACCGGTTTCACCGGGCGGGGCTCTGTTGCGTAACCCATCAGATATGACGACGACCTTGGGCCGATTTGGGCAGGCCAGGTCGGGCTGAAGGTTGACCAACGTGGGCATCGTTAACGGGTGAACTCGGGAGTCGGACGGAGGCGTGCGCGTCCGGCACGGGCGAATGCGTGGAGTCGCTGAGCTGTAGGTCAGTTGTGGGCTCCCGGGAAGGCGCCGATCTGGTGGAGTTCGTGGAAGTCGCGGTCGCCTTCGCAGCGGTCATCAAGTCCGATGCGGTAGCGCTGGAAGGACTCAAGTTGGGGCAGCGGCTGAGGTAGGTCGGGGCCTTCGACGAGTTCGACGAAGCTGCGGGTCTCGGCGATCTGGTAGGTGCTCCAGGCGATGCCGTCGGGTTGGGTCTCGGCCAGGTCGTTGTAGACGTCGCGAAGCAGTTCGAGGTGGGTCTGCAGGTGGTCGGGTTTCACGGTGTAGCGCATAAGTGCGTGCATGAGGTCTTGTCCTTCGGTGTTGGTCAGCGGTTGGTGGTGGCCGATGTGACGGGTCGCAGTCCGCCGGGGCGGCGGCCGGCGAGGTGATCGAGGGCGGTGCTGGAGGCGGCATCGGCGGGGAGGTAGATGATCAGGCGCTGGTAGTCGCGGTCGCCGAGATCGAGCGCTTCGAAGTTCAGGCGGAGCGGGCCGACGTCGGGGTGGCTGAGGGCGTGGACGCCGGTCCGGCCTGTGATGAGTGGCCGCTGCCGCCAACGGCTGGTGAACTCCTCCCCACCGACAGCGGTGAGGGTCTCGGCGAGCGCGTCTACGCCCGGGTCACCGCGGCGGTGACCGTGCAGGAAGGCGACCTGTTCGTCGACGACTGTCGACCAGTCGGGGTAGGCGTCCCGGGCTCGGGGGTCGGTGAGCAAGAAGTGGAGCAGGTTGGTCTGCGGATGGTCGAGCAGGCCGAGGGGTCGGGTGAGCCGGTCGTAGCCGTCGTTCCAGGCGAGCAGGTCGGTGAGGTGGTTGACCACGACGGCGGGGGTGGGGCCGAGCCGGTCGAGGACGGCGTGCACGGTGGGACGGACGGTGCGTGCGGCGCTTTGGCGGGCGTGGGCACACAGCTCGGTGCCTTGGCTGATGGTGGCCAGTTGTTGCAGGTGTTCGCGGTCCGCGGTGGTGAGCCGCAGTGCCTGGGCCAGCGAGGCGAGGACTTGGATGGAGGGTCTGGTGTCGCGGCCTTGTTCGAGGCGGATGAGGTACTCCACGCTGATCCCGGCCAGTGTGGCCAGCTCGGCGCGGCGCAGGCCCGGTGTTTGGCGTCGGGAACCGGTGGGAAGGCCGACGTCGGAGGGTCGGACGGCTTCCCGGCGGCTGCGGAGAAGTCGCCCAGCTCGTTGTGTATCACACCGTCTAGTCTGCCCCGCCAGCTGCGCGGAACGGGTGTCCCTGCCAGGACCACCCGCGACATCGCCCACCATCGCGGGGCGTCGGCTGCGGCGGCCAGGAACCCGGACGCCTGGCTCGCCCAGCTGTCAAAGAGGATGCCCCGGATCGATTCGGTGCCGCAGGCAGATCCGTACCTGGCGCTGCTCGACCGGGCCCTGGCCGACCGGGACCTGTCGAGCGCGGAGATTCGAGAACTGGGTCTGGTCTCAAACGAACTCGGTCTGACGAACCGGCAGCTGCTCAAGCTGCATCGGGAGTACGTGCGCGGACTGTGCCAGGTGGCCTACGCCGACGGCGAGATTGGCCGGGACGAGCACGCGGACCTGGTCAGGGTGACCGGACTGCTGCGTCTGACCCCGGCCGACCTCGATGCGGCCACTGACAACGCGCGGAGCCGGAGGTTCCCGGCGACTGAGCTCCCGACGGCCGGCTCGCTGATCGCCTTCACCGGGGACCACCCGGGATACTCACGGAACCTGTTGGTGGGCATGGCCGAGCGGCATGGCCTGACAGTGCATGACCCGGTGACCAGGAAGGTGGCGCTGCTGGTGGCCAGCGACTTCCAAAGCCAGTCAACCAATGCCAGAAAGGCCCGCGACTACGCCATCCCGATCATGCCGGTGGGTACCTTCGCGAAGCTGGTCGGGCTGGTCAGGTGACGCTGTCACCCTCGGGCGAGGTGCGGGTGGGCGTTCGTCCAAGGGGCGTTCTGCCATTCCTCCCGGCATACCAGAGCGTCAACCGGCGAGGCTGATAGCCGCGGACGGACTCCTGCGATTCGGCAGCGTCCACCGGCATCGCACGCCGGGCCGGCTGGAACGAGGGCGGTTCAGTCTGTCGCCTGGCGAAGCCGTTGCGAACCGGCTTGCTACTGGGCCGCGGCTTCCGAGGCGGTGCCTGATTTGCAGGCTCCTCAGGTTGCGCTTGGTCGCCTGGCGTCCCGAGGACGCCGAGTTGCCCTCTGATCAGGGCGAGCGCTTTCGCCTCAATCTGCCGGACGCGCTCGCGAGTCCGGCCAAGGCGCTTGCCGATGGCGTCCAGGGTCTCGGGCTCGCCGGTCTGGAATCCGAAGCGACACCTGAGGACGAATGAGAAGCCCGGCCGTCTCTCGTCCAGGAAGCTGAAGATTCGCTGAACTGTCATTGTCTGGTGGAGTGTGTCGGTCACCTGCTCGTCCACCGGAATGTCGGTGCGGCCGACCTGCACGCCCTGCCAGGAATCCTCCACCTGTTCTGCCAGCCAGTCGGTGCTGACGATCGGGCGGCTCAACCTCGCCATCCGCACCAGTTCCTCGCTCGACGCGACGTTCGGGACGCCGTCCGGATGTTCACGCAGGAACTCAGACCAGGTCTGGCCGCTCGTCGCGCGGATGCGCTCAACCTGTTTGAGCTTGTCAACGAAGTGCACCGGCATCCGGATCAAGCTGCTCTCGTCCGCCAGCGTGCGGGTCAGGGATTGCTGGATCCACCAGGTGGCATAGGTCGAGAACTTGTGGCCGCGCAGGAAGTCGAACTTGTCCACCGCACGGATCAGGCCCAAGGTGCCGGCCTGGATCAAGTCGAGGAACTCCAGCCCATGATTCGTGTGTCGCTTTGCCCAGTGGACAACCAACCGCAGGTTGGACACGATCATCCACTGCCGAGCGAAGTCGCCGGTCTCGCTCACCCGCTGCAGCAGTTCCCATTCGGGTGGGTCGCCGGTCTCGAGCAGGTGGGCCGCATACAAGCCAGCCTCGATCGCCTTGGCGAGATGGACCTCCTCAGCGGCGCTCAGCAGCGGATAGCGTCCGGCCGCATGCAAGTAGTCAGCCACCGGGTCATCACTGATCTTCCCGAACATCCCAAGTGGGGGCTCGGTGAACCGCGCATACCTGTCGTCCTGCCCGGCCGACACCTCCGGAGTCGGATCCGGCTCCGGTTCCTCCCCGCCTGCCGCAAGCTGCAACCCCGGCTCCACGGCGTCGCGGCTTGGCGTGGCGGCGTCCGTGATCGCCCGCATCACCCCGGAGGTGCCTTGATCCGCCGCCACCCCGAGGAACTCGAGCAGTTCCGGAAGTTGTCCCTCACCGAGACTGAACTGGGCGTGCTTCTGGGCCCACGGCAGGCAGTCGTCGTAGAAGTCGGGCAGGTGCCCGGATGCATGCGGGTCCTCCACGGTGTTCTCGGCGTAGAGCACCACGAACCCGGCCACCTTGCGGCCCCGCTTGCGAAGCACCCTGCCCAGACGCTGGATCATCTGACGCCGGCTGCGGTTGGACGCCATCACGATGCCCAGGTCGGCGTCCGACACATCGATGCCCTCGTCGAGGATGCGTGGCGCTGCCAGCGCGGCGAGCTTGCCCTGCTGGAGGTTCTCCAGCCGCTGCTCGCGCTCGTCCGCTCCCAGCTCCGAGTGCACCGCCGCCGCCGTGCATCCGGTGGAGATCAGCACGTCGGCAGCAGAACCGGCCGCGTCCTGCGTCTGGGTGAACACGATCGTGCCGCCCGAGCTGCCCACCGCCGGCGACAACCCCGCGAGCGCCAGGAACTTCATCCTGGTCTCGGCCAACAGCGACTTGCGCCGGGCGAACCTGGCCAGGTAGAAGCGGCCGAGGCCGCCACCGCCACCCAGCGTCCTGTCCTCGGCGAGCGCACTGACCCCCTTCAGGAACTCCGCGATCGGTGACTCGGGCACACCCCACCGCTCAATAAGGCTCAGGCGGGTCGTCTTCAGGGCAGTATCAAGCTCGTCGTACTCCTGGCGCTCTTCGGCGCTCAGCGGCACCGAGGCCAGCGCGAACTTGAACGGCGCGATCAGCTCGTCCGCGGTGGCGCGTTGGTAGTCGAGGTCGAAGCAGACCCCACCGAAGTAGTCACACAGGATCTCGTCGCCGCCGTCGCCCCGTTCCAGCGTCGCGGTCAACCCGAGTCACCAATCGTAGTTGGAGTTCAGCGCCAAGGAGTAGGTCTCGGCCCCATAGCGGTGGCACTCGTCGGCCACGATCAGTCCGCCGCTGCGAGTCAGCGCGGGGCGCCGCATGGCGGACTGGACGGTCGTCACCATCACGTCCCACGGCTGGTCGGGACGACGCTGGGCACGGACCCGCGCCTGGGGAAGCAGCTCGGCGATCGCGGCGATTCACTGCCTGACCAACGCCAGTGTGGGGACGATCACCACCGTTTGGCGACCGGCCCGTCGCGCGTTGTCGATCGCAGCCAGCCCGACGCGGGTCTTGCCGGTGCCCGTGACCGCCTGAACCACGCCCCGGCGGCCGGCGTCCTCCCAGGCGGCGAGCGCCTCCAGCTGCCAGTCGTACAACGAGATCGTCGGGTTCGGACGCCGGGCCTGCAGGTGCTCGTCGCGCCGGCGGCGCAGTGCGGCAAGGCGCAGTTCGGCTTGCGCGATCTCTTCCTCGAGAGCTTCCAGTTGGTTCCAGTCGGCCTCGGCCAAAGCCTCGGACCCGGACGACGCCGCCATGGCTACCTCCTTGGGCCTTGATGCAGCTGCTTGTCAGCATGGTCGCAGCCACGACTGACATTTTCGGGCTGCGACCGGCCATGCGACGCAAGTAGGTCGGCAGGGATTCGGATAACTGCACGTTCGAACTTCCCTACAACGGTTCAAGGCCCCCGAACCACGATGTCCTGCGACATAACAAGCCGCCCCATACCGAAAGGACGACCCACTAAGGCCGTTCAGCAGATCAGTGGGCTTGCTGTCGAAACCCGTTCGAGGCAGTGCTGCCACGCATCCTGATTGAAGCCTCCACTTCCGTGCAAGACTCGGGGCATGAACCCGCTCGCACGACGCCGGGTCGCCGCCCATGCGCTGGACTGCGTCAGCTACCTCGGGATCGCCGCCGCCACCGTCCCTGCCGGGTTGATTGCCACGCGGGCCGGTCTGGGGAAGTCCCGCCGCTTCGTGGTGTGGGCGAGCGCAATCCCGGTAGCGCTCGCCACCACCGTCGCGACGGCTGCCGAAGCCCGGGGCGCCACGTGGGGCAAGCATCGACTCGGCCTGACGGTCGAACGAACCGAAGGCGGCCCGCTCCCCATCCTGAGCGCGCTGGCCCGAAACGTGGTGAAGATCGCGATCCCCTGGCAGCTAGGCCACGTCATCGCGATCGGCGCCAGCCACGGCGGCTTCAAGCGTCCCGAACCAGGCCTGGTCGCCGCCTCGATCGCGACCTATGGCCTGGTCGGTGTGGGTCTGTGGGGTGTGCTTCGCGACTCCGGCGTCACTGTCCACGACATGATCGCTGGTTCCCGGGTGCTCCCATCCGAGCCGGACGACCGCCGATGAGCTCGCCGTCATTCCGGGCCCTGACTGCCCGCGACTCCACTCTCCTCGGCACCGCGACCCTGGCGAACCTGAACTGGTCGGCAGTCCGGTTCACCATGGCCGACGTCAGGACCCGCCCCGACTTCGCCCGTTACACCCGCTTCGTCCCAACCCGCGGTGACTTCGGATTCGTCGCGATGGCTGGCCAGCGTGACATTGGGCTGGTCTGGGTGCTGTTCCTGCCCCAGCACGACGCCGGCTACGGATTCGTGTCCGATCAGGTCCCAGAGCTGTGCTTGTGGGTGCACCGCACCGAACGCGGCAGGGGACTGGGGGCCGCACTGCTGGCAATGGCCCAGGCCGAGGCAACCGCGCGGCAGCTCGACGGGCTGAGCCTGTCGGTCGAGGCCGGCAACCGCGCCAGGCGGCTCTACCAGCGTGCCGGGTTCGTCCACGTGGAGGGACGTGAAGCCGACGGCATCATGCTGTGGTCTGCGATCCAGTATTGACGCCACCAGGACCTCGACTTCCCGATCGCTACCCAGCACACTGTTGCGATACACCGCGAAGGGGGCATCGTGACACACCACACGCGTTTGACCAGTCCTTTCACGCCGTACCGGGCGCGCAGCGGCGTCCGACGGCTCAGGGGGCTGGCCGCCGCCTGCGTCGCAGCCGGCCTGCTGGTGGCCTGTGGTGGCCAAGCCACGGAGTCCTCCCCGACACCCACGCCAACGCCGAATCCGGCCGCGAGCTCCACGCCGACCACCCGGACCACCCCCGGCAACGAGGCTGCGCTGCGCTCGATCGTCGAGGAGAAGATGGCCGAGATGCTGGTTCCGGGAGCGGTGGTCCTGGTCCGCACGCCCAGCTCGAACTTCCTCGAGGCGTTCGGCACCCGGCAGGTGGACGAGGAGGACCCAGTCACCGTGGACGACCACTTCCGGATCGGCTCCAACACCAAGACCATGACCGGCACGGTGCTGCTGCAACTGGTCGACGAAGGCCTGATCGCCCTGGACGACCCGGTGTCCGACTACCGGCCAGAAGTCCCGAACGGTGACAACATCACCATCGAGCAACTGCTCACCATGCGCAGCGGCCTGTTCAGCTACAGCGAACTCGAATCGTTCAACCAGATCCTCGATGATGACCCTGAGCGGGTCTGGCGGCCGGAGGAACTGGCGGCGCTCGGGCTCGCCGAGCCGCCCTACTTCCCGCCGGGCGAGGGCTGGCACTACTCCAACACCAACACCGTGCTGGCCGGGCTGATCATCGAGCAACTCACTGGCGAACGACTTGAGCAGGTCTTCAATGAGCGGCTCTACGAACCGCTCGACCTGACTCAGACCAGCTTCCCCGCCATCGAGGACGCCAGCATCCCCAGCCCGCACCCGCGCGGGTACCTCTACGGCACCAACGTCTCAACCATGGCGGACGCCGCCCTTTCCCCCGACCAGCAGGCCGCGGCCCGGGCTGGCACCCTGTTGCCCAACGACGTCACCAACCTCAACCCGTCATGGGGCTGGGCGGCCGGAGCAGCCATCTCGACCGCGGAAGAGCTTGCCACCTACGTCGAGGCGCTGATCGGCGGGACGTACCTGAGTCCGCAGCTGCAGCAACAGCGACTGGACAGCATCGAACGGTCCGACCCCAACGACCCCAGCAGCGCTGGCTACGGCATCGCGCTGGCCCAGTTCGGGCCGATGCTCGGACACGACGGTTCGCTGCCTGGCTTCCAGTCATTCATGGCGAACGACCCCGAACGCGACATCACCCTGATCGTGCTCTGCAACCTGCAGGCCGGGCCCGCCGGCGAACAGGTCGCCAACGAGATCGCCCGGGCGCTGATCGGGGAACTGTACGGCAGCTGACCCCCGTCAATCGAGCGCCGCCCGCAGGATCTGCTGCAACTCGTCCTCGGTCAGGGTGATCGGGTTGCCCTTCATGCTGGACGATGCCTGCCCCTTGGCGACCGCCTCGTCCAGCCGGTCCTCGGTGAGCCCCAGGTCGGCCAGCCCGGGGACGCCGAGCAGTTCGTTGGTCTCGTCCAGCCAGGCCAGCAGCGCAGCCACGTCGCCGCGCCCTGTGATGATCTCGGCGGCCTCGGTGTACCTGGCCAGCGCCGTCCCATCACCGCGCGCGGTAAGCGCCGCCACGTTGACCCGGGTGGCCGACGGCAGCAGGGAGGCGCAGATGGTGCCGTGGGCCGCCCCGATCATGCCGCCCAGCGGGCCGGCGAATCCGTGCACCGCGCCCAGCTTGGCATTCGCCAGTGCCAGCCCGGACAGTGCCGCGCACAGCGCCATGTCGGTGCGGGCCGAGACGTCGGAGCCATCGGCGTAGGCCCGACGCAGTCCGGACGCCGCCCGGCGCAGCCCTTCCCGGCAGAAGCCGTCGGTGAGCGGGTTCGCCTGGTGGGTGACGTAGGCCTCCAGGCACTGGGTGAGCGCGTCGAGGCCGCTGGACGCCGTTACCGCCGGCGGGCACTCGAGGGTGAGCAGCGGGTCGACCAGAGCCACTTCCGCCAGCAGCGAACGGCCGCGGATGCTCGCCTTGACCCCGTGCTCCAGCGAGGTCACCACTGCGTTGTTCGTCATCTCCGAACCGGTGCCCGCGGTGGTGGGCACCCCGATCCACGGCAGCACCACCGGCGGCAGCGGCAGGCCGAGGCCCACCACCTCCAGGTGGTCCAGCGGGTCGCTCTCCGAGGCGGCCAGCCCGGCAACCGCCTTGGCGGTGTCGAGGACGGCGCCCCCGCCGACACCCACCACGACGTCGGCCTCTGCCGTCCGCGCGGCGTCCACCGCCTGCCGGACCGCCCCGAGCGTCGGCTCGCCCTTCACCGTTGCGACCGCCGGGTCGCCGAGGCTGGCCAGCAACTCGGCGTGCCGCGACGGGTTCGAACCAGTCACCACCAGCGGTCGGACGCCGAACTCGGCAACCAGATCTGGCAGTTCGGCGCTGCGTCCGGCTCCGAAGACCAGACGGCCGGGAGCGGCGAAGGTGAAAGCGGGGCCGGTAGTGGTGCCCATGATGATGCCCTCCTGATGGCTGCGTCGTCCCAGCCTATGGGCCGTTGGCGGGTCGCGGCGGCGCACCTAGGGTGGAAGGACCTACGCAGAGGGGATGCCCATGTCGTACGGCTACGTCATCGGTGTTGTCATCAACGCGATCATGGTGGCGGCCGCGCTGTGGCCGCCAGCCCGACCGCGCCGGTTGGCGCTGGTCGCCTATCAGGTCGGGCTACCGGGAAACGAGATCCCACTACTGCTGATGCTGCTGTTCACCGTGTCTACCGTCGACGCCGTGACCAGCAACCGGCCGGTCAGCGTGGCCGACTGGGTCGTGCTGGCCGCAGGCATCGCGATCATCGCCGGGTATGGCCGGCTGCACATCAACTGCGTGCTGGCCCGCCGGGTGATGTCCGAGGCGGTGGGAGCCGAACTGGCCGCCCCGGCCTGGTGGCGGACCATCTTCCCATGGCCGATCAAACCGCCAGCGGTGCAGCGGCTGCGCGACCTACCCTATGGCGGGCTGGTCCGCCGACAGCGGATGGACATACTACGCCGCCGGGACGCCACGTGCCGCAACCCGGTGCTGGTGTACCTGCACGGCGGCGGCTACTTCACCGGCAACAAGAACTTCGAGGCCCGGGCACTGCGCTACCGGTTCGCCGCCCGGGGCTGGGTGGTGGTGAGCGCGAACTATCGGCTTCGGCCACACGTCGGCTGGCCCGAGCACCTGGTTGACGCCAAGCGGGTAATCGCCTGGGTCAGGGAGCACGCCGAGGAGTACGGGATGGACGCCGATCAGATCGTCCTGTCGGGCAGCTCTGCCGGCGCGCACCTTTCGGTCCTGGCGGCGCTGACCCAGAACGATCCCGCCCTGCAGCCGGGCTTCACCGGTGCCGACACCTCGGTGGCCGGGGCGGTTGGGCTGTACGGCTAATACGGCCGTTACTACGGCCGGGACGCAGGCGAGCAGCCGGCGTCCACCCCCTTGGCGCTGCCTGCCCACTCGGCCCCACCGATGCTGATTGTGCACGGCGCCAAGGACAGCTACACCCCGGTTGCCGGTGCCCGGGCGTTGGTGGTGCACCTGCGCAGCCAGTCGCACCAGCCGGTCGCCTACGCCGAGTTGCCCGGCGCCCAGCACGGTTTCGACGTGCTGCACTCATACCGGTTCGACACGGCGCTGCGCGGCATCGAGGCCTTCTGTTCACAGCTGGTGAGCGAAAGATGGGCTTGATAACACTTTGGTGTAGCCGCGCGGCTACGTCCCGCCAAGTGAGACATGGGCCCTAGGCTGGTTGCTACCCAAACGCCGCCCGCAGTGAGCGCGGGTTCGGTGTCACAGCAGCTCAGGAGAGGGTTCATGAAGAAGAAGTTCTACATGGGCGTCCTGGCGGTCACCACCGCCCTGGCGCTCGCCGCATGCGGCTCCGCGCCGGAGGAAGAAGAGGGTGGCGGCGACGCCACCGCAGGCAGCGACTTCCTCGCCTGCATGATCTCGGACGCGGGTGGTTTCGAGGATCAGTCGTTCAACCAGACCTCCTACGCCGGCCTCCTTCGCGCGGTCGATGAACTCGGCATCCAGAAAGCCGAAGCCGAATCAACCTCGGACGCTGACTACCCGCCGAACGTCGACTCGATGGTGCAGCAGGGCTGCAACCTCACCTTCGGTGTCGGCTTCCTGCTGGCCGACGCGCTCTCGAACGCTGCCACCGCCAATCCCGACGTCAACTTCGCGCTGATCGACTCAACGTTCGCCGAGGAACTGCCGAACGCCAAGCCGATCGTCTTCAACACTGCTGAGGCCGCCTACCTGGCCGGCTACGTGGCTGCGGGCATGACCGAGACCGACAAGGTCGCCACGTTCGGCGGTATCCAGATCCCGAGCGTGTCCATCTTCATGGACGGCTTCGCCGATGGCGTCGCCAAGTACAACGAGGACAACGGCACCTCGGTCGAGCTTCTCGGCTGGGACAAGGACGCCCAGAACGGCGCCTTCACCGGCGACTTCGACAACCAGGCCCAGGGCCAGAGCCAGACCGAGCAGTTCATCGCACAGGGTGCCGACATCATCATGCCGGTCGCCGGGCCGGTGGGCCTCGGCGCAGCCGCCGCAGCCGAACAAGCCGGCGCGAAGATCATCTGGGTCGACACCGATGGCTTCGAAAGCACCACCTACGGCCCGATCATCCTGACCTCAGTGATCAAGAAGATGGACATGGCGGTGTTCGACACCATCGAGTCCGCTGCTGCCGGCAACTTCACCTCCGAGCCGTACATCGGCACGCTGGAGAACGAGGGCGTCGGGATCGCGCCGTTCCACGACTTCGACTCCCAGGTTCCGCAAGAGTTGAAGGACGCGGTCGCCGATCTGCAGGCCCGGATCATTTCCGGCGAACTCGTGGTCGAGAGCCCCAACTCCCCGAAGTGACCGGTGAGCAGGGCATAGGGTAAACCCGATGGGTGGTGGTCCGGTTCGCAGGAGCCGGACCATCACCCGTGTGACAAGCGCTGTCGTCGTCGATCAGCAAGGAACCATGAGCGAATGAAACTCGAACTGCGGGGGATAACGAAAGTCTTCGGCTCCCTGGTGGCCAACGACCACATCGACCTGGTCGTGCAGCCGGGGGAGATCCACGCGCTGCTCGGCGAGAACGGCGCCGGCAAGTCCACGCTGATGAACGTGTTGTACGGGCTGTACCAGCCCGACGACGGCGAGATCCTGCTGGACGACAAGGTGGTGCACTTCTCCGGGCCGGGCGACGCGGTTGCCGCCGGCATCGGCATGGTCCACCAGCACTTCATGCTGGTTCCGGTGTTCACCGTCGCCGAATCGGTCGCGCTGGGCTACGAGCCGACCAAGGCGGCCGGCATCATCGACTTCGGCAAGGCCCGCGAGCGGGTGACGGAACTGTCCGACCGGTTCGGTTTCGACATCGACCCCGACGCCCTGATCGAAGACCTCCCCGTCGGCGCCCAGCAGCGGGTCGAGATCATCAAGGCCCTGTCGCGGGATGCCGGCATCCTCATCCTCGACGAGCCGACCGCGGTGTTGACCCCGCAGGAGACTGATGAGCTGATCGCGATCATGCGGCAACTCAAGCAGGCCGGCACGTCCATCGTCTTCATCACCCACAAGCTGCGCGAGGTCCGTGCAGTGGCCGACCGGATCACGGTGATCCGCCGCGGCAAGGTGGTGGGCGAGGCCTCCGCGTCGTCCACCGAGAAGGACCTCGCCTCGATGATGGTGGGACGCGCAGTCAGCCTCACCACCGAGAAGAGTCCCGCGAGCCCTGGCGAGGCCACCTTCCGGGTCAACGACCTGGTGGTGCTCGACGTGGCCGGCAAGGTCGCCGTCGACCACGTCACGTTCGACGTCCACCGTGGCGAGATCATGTGCATCGCCGGCGTCCAGGGCAACGGCCAGACCGAGCTCACCGAGGCGATCCTTGGCCTGACCAGACCACTGACCGGAACGATCACGCTCGACGGCGACGACCTGACCGGCGACACGGTCAAGTCACGGCTGCACGGCGGGCTCGGGTTCGTCCCCGAGGACCGGTCGACCGACGGCATCATCGGCTCGTTCTCCATCGCCGAGAACCTGGTGCTCGACGTCTACGACACCGAGCGGTTCTCCAGGGGGCCGGTGATGTACCCCAGCAAGGTGCTGGCCAACGCCAGCACGCTGACCCAGGAGTACGACGTCCGGTTGACCGCGGTCACCGACCCGATCTCCACGCTGTCCGGCGGCAACCAGCAGAAGGTCGTGGTGGCCCGTGCGATGTCGAAGGACCTGCGGCTGCTGGTGGCGTCCCAACCAACTCGCGGCCTCGACGTCGGATCGATCGAGTTCATCCACCGGCGAATCGTCGAGGAGCGTGACAAGGGCACCCCGTGCGTCATCGTCTCCACCGAGCTGGACGAGGTGCTCAACCTGGCCGACCGGATCGCTGTGATGTATCGGGGACGCATCGTCGGGATCGTCCCCGGCAACACCTCACGCGACGTACTGGGCCTGATGATGGCCGGCGTCCCACTGGCGGAGGCGCAGGCCCAGGCTGCCGTCCAGCACACCACGATGGGCGTCCTCGACGAAGAGGCGGCCGAGGAGCAGGCGCACGCTGAGGCGGCGCCGGATGAGGAGGGCATCCAGTGAGCCAACCGACCGCCACCCTGCGCACCGATACAGAGAGCGCGGCGCCCAAGGAGTCCCGCAGCGCATCGCTGGCCAGGGACATCCTGTCCGGCAACTGGCTGGTGTCGATCCTTGCCGTGGTGATCGCGCTGGTGCTCGGCGCCATCCTGATCGCCTTCGCCGACCCCCGCGTGCAGGAGACCGCCGGCTACTTCTTCGCCCGGCCCACCGACTTCTTCGCCGCCGTCTGGGACCAGGTCTCGTCTGCGTACTCGGCCCTGTTCCGCGGGGCCATCTTCGACTGGCAGGCCAATACTGCTGTGCGGTCCATCCGGCCACTCACCGAGTCGCTGGTCAACGCCACCCCGCTGATCCTCGCCGGCCTCGCAGTCGCGATCCCGTTCCGGGCCGGCATGTTCAACATCGGCGGCCAGGGCCAGGTCATACTCGGCGCTCTGACCGCCGGTTGGCTGGGGTACGCGGTCGCCCTGCCGCCCGTCCTGCACGTCACCGTCGCTCTGATCGGCGGCGCGATCGGCGGCGCACTTTACGCCGGGATCGCCGGTTTCCTGAAGGCCCGCACCGGGGCCAACGAGGTGATCGTGACGATCATGCTCAACAACATCGCCGCCTACCTGATCCTCTACCTGCTCAAACAGCAGTGGTTCACCCGCACCGGGTCGCCGCTGCCGCAGTCATCGCCGATCAGTGCCGACACCGCGAGCCTGCCACTGCTGCTGCAACCGCCGTTCCGGCTGCACTTCGGATTCATCATCGCCATTCTGGCGACGATGTTCGTGTGGTGGCTGATGGAGCGCTCCACGATCGGATTCGAGTTCCGCGCCGCCGGCGCCAACCCGAACGCCGCCCGGGCCGCCGGCATCTCGGTCAACAAGGTCATCGTGCTGGTGATGGTGGTTGCCGGCGTGTTCGCCGGGCTGGCCGGCGCAAACCAGGTTCTCGGCACCGAGGGCCGGCTGACCACCGGCATCGCCGGCAGCCTCGGCTTCGACGCCATCACGGTGGCGCTACTGGGCAGATCCAGACCACTCGGAACGTTCCTGGCCGGGCTGCTGTTCGGGGCCCTGAAGGCCGGCGGCTACGTGATGCAGTCACAGACCGGCACCCCGATCGACATCGTCCTGGTCGTGCAGTCGATCATCGTCCTGCTGGTGGCGGCGCCGCCGCTGGTGCGGGCGATCTTCCGGCTGCCGGCACCCGGCCTGCACACGCGTCCGCAACCCGCTGCGAAGGTCAAGGAGGCGACAGCATGAGCGTCGACACCCAACCGCGCAGGGCCGCGGCCGCGGTCGAGAAGCCGATCGAGTGGAAGATGCCGATCACCTACGGCGTCCTCACGCTGGTCGCGCTGGTGGTTTACGTCTTCGCAGCGCCGACAGGCGAGCAGACCACCTTCCAGTTGGCCAGGGGTGAGGCGTGGATCACCATCCCGAACTTCGACCTGCCCGCACGGCCGACCGGCATCGTCATCACCCTCGTGCTGGCCGGGCTCGCCGCGCTGGCGGCGTGGAACGCCAGCCGCCGGCAGAAGACCGGGTGGTGGCTGCCGGCCACGTTCGGTTTCCTCTTCGTGTTCGGCTTCCTGGTCTACGCGGGTGCCGGCGCATCCGGCGTCATCCCGCTCACCACGCTGCTGGCCGGTGGACTGGCGCTGAGCGTCCCGCTGATCTTCGGCGCGATGTGTGGCCTGGTCGGGGAGCGCTCCGGCATCGTCAACATCGCCATCGAGGGCCAGCTGCTGCTCGGGGCATTCTTCGCCGCCGTTGCGGCGTCCCTGGCCAGCAACGCCTATGTGGGGCTGCTCGCCGCGCCCATCGCCGGGGCTCTGGTCGGTGCGCTGCTGGTGTGGTTCGCGGTGAGCTACTGGGTCGACCAGATCATCATCGGCGTGGTGCTGAACGTGCTGGTGGTCGGGTTGACCAACTTCCTGTTCTCGACGGTGCTGACGCAGAACTCCGAGACCTGGAACGCCCGGCAGCGGCTGCCCAACCTGCCGATCCCCGGGCTGTCCGAGATCCCGGTGCTGGGTCCGGTGCTGTTCGACCAGACGATCCTGGTGTACATCATGTACGCCGTGGTGATTCTGCTGAACATCTTCGTCTTCCGGTCGCGGTGGGGCCTGCGGATGCGGGCGGTTGGTGAACACCCGAAGGCCGCCGACACCGTCGGCATCAAGGTGAACCGGACCCGCGTGGTGAACACCATCTTCGCCGGCGCGATCGCCGGTCTGGGTGGGGCGTTCTTCACCGTCGGCACCGGGCTCGCGTTCGGCAAGGAGATGTCCGCCGGACAGGGCTACATCGCGCTGGCGGCCATGATCCTTGGCAAGTGGAACCCCTACGGCGCGCTGGGTGCCGCCCTGCTGTTCGGCTTCTCCAGGAACCTGGGCAACCTGCTGTCCAGCATCGGCACCCCGGTGCCCTCGGAGTTCCTGCTGATGCTGCCGTACGTGGTGACCATCTTCGCCGTGGCCGGTTTCGTCGGACGCGTGCGCGCGCCTGCCGCCGAGAACATCCCCTACAAGAAGTAGCGAGAACATGGACGACAACGCGATCTGGTCACAGTTGCTGGCACTGGCGAAGGACGTGCAGGCGCGGGCCTACGTGCCCTACTCGAACTACCGGGTGGGAGCGGCCGCCCGCGTCGATGACGGCCGGCTGGTGGCCGGCTGCAATGTGGAGAATGCCTCGTACGGGCTGACGTTGTGCGCCGAGTGCGGCATGGTTTCCGAGCTGGCCGCCACCGGTGGCGGCAGGCTGACGCACTTCCTGTGCGTGGGCGGACCAGAGGCGGAGGTGGTGATGCCGTGCGGCCGGTGCCGCCAACTGCTGTGGGAGCACGGCGGGCCGGTGTTGCTGGTGACCACCCCGCGCGGCGTGCGTGAGATGCGGGACGTGCTGCCCGACGCCTTCGACGCCACCGACCTGGAGGACCCGCGATGACTTCGGCAGGCAATGCGGTCGAGCCGTTCGACGCCGTCGATGTGATCCGCACCAAGCGGGATCGGCAGCTGCTGTCGGATGCCCAGATCGACTGGGTGATCGACGCGTACACCCGCGGCGTGGTCGCTGAGGAGCAGATGTCCGCCCTTGCCATGGCCATCTTCCTGAACGGGATGACGCGGACCGAGATCGCCCGGTGGACCGCCGCGATGATCAACTCCGGGCAGCGGATGGACTTCTCGGGGCTGGGCAGGCGGACGGCGGACAAGCACTCCACCGGCGGGGTGGGGGACAAGATCACCCTCCCGCTGGCTCCACTGGTAGCAGTCTTCGGGGTCGCCGTACCGCAGCTTTCGGGACGAGGCCTGGGGCACACCGGTGGGACGCTGGACAAGCTGGAGTCGATACCGGGCTGGCGGGCGTCCCTCAGCAATGACGAGATCATGGCGCAATTGCGGGACGTGGGCGCGGTGATCTGCGCGGCCGGGACTGGGCTGGCTCCGGCCGACAAGAAGCTGTATGCGCTGCGCGACACCACTGCAACGGTTGACTGCGTGCCGCTGATCGCGTCTTCGATCATGTCGAAGAAGATCGCCGAGGGCACCGACTCGCTGGTGCTCGACGTGAAGGTGGGCTCGGGGGCGTTCATGAAGAGCCTCGACAGTGCCCGCGAACTGGCGCGCACCATGGTTGACCTGGGCACGGACGCCGGGGTGAACACGGTGGCACTGCTCACCGACATGTCCACCCCGCTGGGGCTGACCGCCGGCAACGCGCTCGAGGTGCGGGAGTCGGTCGAGGTGCTGGCTGGCGGCGGTCCGTCGGACGTGGTCGAGTTGACCCTGGCGCTCGCCGAGGAGATGCTGACCGCAGCCGGTCGGCCGGAGGCTGATCCTGCTGCCGCGCTGGCGGACGGCCGGGCGATGGACGTCTGGCGGGCGATGATCCGCGCCCAGGGTGGTGACCCGGACGCTCCGCTGCCTGTGGCGCCGCACACCGAAACTGTCTCGGCGGAGCGGGACGGGGTGCTCAGTCGGGTCGACGCGCTGCAGGTCGGCGTGGCCGCCTGGCGGCTGGGTGCCGGCCGGGCCCGCAGTGGCGACCCGGTTCAGGCGACGGCTGGTGTGGAGGTGCATGCCAAGCCCGGGGACCGGGTATCGAAGGGCCAGCCGCTGTTGACACTGCACACCGAGACCCCGGAGCGATTCGGGCGCGCGCTGGAGGCGCTCGACGGGGCGATCGAGATCGGCGATGCGTCGCCCGAGGTGTCGTCCATCGTGCTGGAGCGGATCGAATGAACCAGGAGGTGCAGGCATGACAATCAGCCCTGACCCGAACGAGTTGGACGAGTACACCCCTGAGGAGCCCGCGCATCCCGAGGAGTACGAGGCCACTCCACCCGAACCGACAGTGGAGGCCGACCCGGTGGACCGGGCCGAGCAGGAGGAAGTCGTCGAACTGGACGAGGAGGAGCTGAAGTGAAGCGTGCCGAACTGGCCAAGCTGATTGACCACACCCTGCTCAAGCCGGAGTCGACGTCGGACGATGTCGCTGCGCTGGTCGCCGAGGCGGCGCGGCTGGGGACGTTCTCGGTGTGCGTCTCGCCCAACCAGTTGCCCATCGACGTACCGGAAGGGCTGAAGGTGGCGACAGTTTGCGGATTCCCGTCCGGTGCCCACAAGACCGAGGTGAAGGCGGCCGAGGCGGCCCGTTCGGTTGCCGAGGGCGCCGACGAGGTCGACATGGTGGTGAACCTGCGCCAGGTGAAGGAGGGCGACTTCGAGGCGGTGCGCGGCGACATCGCCGCAGTGAAGGACGCCTGCGGATCGGCGTTGCTCAAGGTGATCATCGAGTCGGCGGCACTGACCGACGACGAGATCGTCGCCTGCTGCCGGGCGGCCGAGGACGCCGGAGCCGACTTCGTGAAGACCTCCACCGGATTCCATCCGTCGGGCGGTGCATCGGTGCCTGCGGTGGAGCTGATTGCGGCCACCGTCGGTGGACGACTCGGGGTGAAGGCTTCGGGCGGTATCAGGACGGCGGAGGCCGCGCAGGCCATGGTTCGGGCGGGCGCTACCCGGCTGGGCCTGTCGGCCAGCGCGGCGATCCTGGCCGAACTGCCGGAGTGATTTCGGGCGTGCTGGACGCCCCACCCGGTGGCTAGGGTCGGATGGACTGCTTTGCTGGCACAAGATCAGGGCGTGCCGACGCGTCACCCGGCCACAGGCTCCCGGGGGCACGGGCTTTCTCTCACGCGAGGGTGTGATCGCGCGAGGGCACGTCGAAGCAGATCGACTGCTCGGCGGATCCAGGCGTTCCCGGCCGGAGGGGGACCAGCGCTCAGCCGGCCTCGCCCAGCGTTTCGGTTTCTTCTGGAAGCTTGGCTTGCGCGGGTGGTTCGGTCTCCTGGGTGGGTTGGGTCTCGGTGGCGGTTGATTCGGTCTCATTGTCGGCCCCGGCTTCCGGCCCCGCCTCGGTGTCGACACCGGCTTGTTCTGGTTCTGCCTCGGCCTCGGCTTCGGGTGCTTGGATGCGGGTGGTGCCGTCTGCGGTAACGAGGTATTGGTAGCCGGCCGGTGAGGTCCAGCGGAACACACCCGGCTCGGGCTGCTCCAGGCGCCAGCCGCCGAAGGTCTTGGCGCGGTGGGTGAACCTGGACAGCGGCCCGAGGTTCCCCAGATGCGTCTGCCCCACTTCGCCCAGGGTGTAGGGGATGGTGTGGTCCAGGTCGCAGTTTGCGGCGGCGCGGGTGCCGTAGGGGAACACGTCGACGGGGTTGCGTTGTTCGACGGCGAACCGCATCACACCGGTCGGGTGGTGGGCATCAACGGCGCCGATGCTGGCCGGGTCGATGATCGGCCGCACGATCACCTTGCTACCGGCGAGGAACCGCGGCAGCTGCTCGGTGAGCAGCGGACCCCACTTGTCGACGTACGCCGCACCCATGTCCACCTTGTCCTGGGCGATGGCGGGGTCATGGGCCGCGATGTGGACGACCAGGGTGTGGGTTGGCAGCGTGTTCTGCCCGAACGCGGTGCGGGCCAGGATGCCGACGGCGGCGGCGCGGCGGGCGTCCAGGTCGCTGCCACCGGCAGCGGTGGGGTCGTTGGGCAGGCTGGCGGCGATCTGGTTGATGGCGTTGTCGAAGTCGATCCCGTCGGCGGCGTCCAACTGGCCCCACAAGATGATGTGGCCGTCGTTGATCTGCGACACATGCACCCCGCGGGCGTTGGCTGCCGCTTCGGCCCGTGCCCGGGCGGTGTCCGGGTCGGCTTCGATGATCCAGGCCGGCAGCGCCCGGATGACTCGCGGCCACGGCCACGCCGGCAACGCGTCCGCCAACTGTTTGTCCACCCGGGCGGCCGCCTCCGCGGAGAGTTGGGCGGTGGCCTGGCAGACCTTCAACGCCTGCCACACCTGCACCTGCCCGGCCAGCACGGTGGTCCAGAGTCTGGGGAGTCGGTGCCGCAGGTCGAGGGCATCCCCGATCCGGCCCATCGCCGACTGCGGTGAGACACCGAGCAGTGGGCCGATCTCGGTGGCCAGGAACTCACCCACCAGCGGTGTGCCGTCATGGCCGGGCTGGACCAGCCGTTCCATGCCGTCCAGCACGGCTTCCTGATCGACCTGATAGAGGTCGGCGGCGTGCACGATGGCCACCAACTCGCCAACCTCGGCGGCCAACCGTTGCTGGTGGGCGTGGTCCAGGGCGGCGAACGCCGCCCGAACATCGCCGGGCGGCGGCGGCTCGAAGACTTCTTCGTCTGGTGCCGGTGAATCGTTCATGGGACAAGTCAACCGGGCAGGACTGACAAAAATCGTCCTCCGAACCGTTGATCTAGAAAACGTGTTCCTATATTTTCCGCATTGCAGCTTTGGGGAACGGGGTCGTAGGTCCGCTGGGGCTGCAGACTGGCGACAGGTGGAACAGACGGGCCGGTGCGGAACAGGCCCAGGGGCAACGTGAGGCGGCCCATGCGAAGGGTCGTGGAGCGCGGGTATCAAACGGGCCGGGCGCCTGAGGACTGTTCGGAGCGTCGGGAAGAGCGCTGGCAAGAGCGCCGGGGGAAGTGCGCCGGGGAGAACTACTCACCGAACTGCCAGCCCAGCCGCCCTACCCGGCGGCGTCGATCAACCGCTGCATGTCCGCACGCACCGCCGCAACCCGGGCGGCGGCCTGCTCCCGGGCGTCCTGCAAATCACCTTCCACCGGCACGATCGACTCCAGGTAGCACTTCAGCTTCGGCTCGGTGCCCGACGGCCGCACGACAACGCGGTCGTCCACCTCGGTGCGGAACCACAGCGCATCCGTTGGCGGCAGGCCGCGCCAGCCGTCCGACAGGTCAGCCGACTCGGCCACCGGCGAACCGGCCAGCTCGGCCGGCGGTCTCGCCCGCAGCCCCGCCATCACCCGCTCGATTCGCGACAGGTCCGCCACCCGGATGGTGAGCGGCGCGGTTGCGTGCGCCCCGTGCCGTCGCTCCAGCCGGTCGAGCAGGTCCGCCAGCGTCTCGCCCTCCCCGGCCAGTGTGGCGGCCAGCTGCGCCACCCGAAGACAAGCCGAGATGCCGTCCTTGTCGCGCACGAATTCCGGGTCGACGCAGTAGCCGATCGCCTCCTCGTAGCCGAAGACCAGCCCGTCCACCCGCGAGATCCACTTGAACCCGGTCAGCGTGTACGCGTGCTCCAGCCCATGCGAGGCCGCAATGCGCTCCAGCATCCGCGACGACACGATCGAGCAGGCAAGCACCCCACCACCCGAGCGCGCCGCGTCCTGCCCGGCCTGCTCGCCGAGCAGCCAACCCACCTGGTCACCGGTCAGTTGCCGCCACCCGGAGCGCATCGGCAGCGCCACCGAGCAGCGGTCGGCGTCCGGATCGAGGGCCAGCAGAATATCGGCCCCCACCCGCTGCGCCAGCTCCAGCCCGAGGTCGAGCGCGCCCGGCTCCTCGGGGTTGGGAAAAGCCACGGTCGGGAAGTCCGGGTCGGGTTCGAACTGGGCGTCCACCACGTGCAGGTCGTCGAACCCCGCCCCCCGCAACGCCCGCAGGACAGTGTCGCCGCCCACCCCGTGCATTGTGGTGAGCGCGATCCGCAGGCCAGGCCGACCCCCGGCCGGCACCAACGAAACCACCCGCGCCAAGTACGCCTGCCGCACCTCGTCACCCAGCTGCGTCCAGCCGGACTCGGCGCGCGGCACTGCCGACACCGATTCGACCGCATTGATCCGCGCCGCGATCTCGGCGTCGTAAGGCGGCACGATCTGCGTTCCCTGCCCAGAGCCGGTGACCGCCCGGCCACCCAGGTACACCTTGTAACCGTTGTCCTGCGGCGGGTTGTGGGACGCGGTCACCATCACTGCGGCGTCGGTGGCCAGGTGGCGCACCGCAAATGCGAGGACGGGGGTGGGCTGGCGCGGCGGCAACAGCATCGCCCGGCCGCCGGCAGCGGTGACGACGGCGGCGGTGTCACGGGCGAACTGCTCCGACCCATACCGGGCATCACAGCCGATGACGACCGAGAAGTCCGGGCCCACCGCGTCCGCGAGCCACGCGCACAACCCGGCCGCGGTCCGGATCACCACTGCACGGTTCATCCGGTTCGGCCCCGCCCCGATCGCGCCGCGCAGGCCGGCGGTGCCGAACTGCAGAAAGCCGGCGAACCGGTCGGCGAGCTCGGCCTCGGCGTCCGACCCCGGGGACGCCTTGGCCAGCAACTCGGTCAGCTCGGCACGGGTGGCCTCGTCCGGGTCGTCGGCAATCCACCGCAGCACCGCGTCCCGATCAAACATCGAGGATCCTCCTGACGATCGCCGCGAGCAGTTCGGCCAGCCGCGGGGCGGCCTCGCGTCCAGCCACCAGCACCTCTTCGTGTGACAGTGCGGTGGGTGAGATGCCCGCGGCCGGGTTCGTCACCAGCGACATGCCGAGCACCTCCAGGCCGACGTGCCGGGCGGCGATCGCCTCCAGCGCGGTCGACATGCCCACCAGGTCACCGCCGATGATGGACGCCATCCGCACCTCGGCCGGCGTCTCGTAGTGCGGCCCGGGGAACTGCACGTACACCCCCTCGGGCAAGGCCGGATCCACCTCATGCGCGATGGCCCGCAGCCGCGCCGAGTAAAGGTCGGTGAGGTCTACGAAGGTGGCGCCCTCAAGCGGGGATGCCCCGGTCAGGTTGATGTGGTCACGGATCAGCACCGCAGTGCCAGCCGGCCACTCCGGCCGCAGCCCGCCACAACCATTGGTCAACACCATCGTCCTCGCGCCGGCAGCGGCCGCCGTCCGCACCGCGTGCGCGACCGCCCGGACCCCGCGTCCCTCGTAGAAGTGGGTGCGACTACCCAGGACGAGCGCATGTGCATCGGTGCCGGACACCGCGATGGAGACGATGCGGCCGCCATGACCGGCCACCGCAGGCGCGGCGAATCCCTCCACCTCGGCGGCCGGCAGGTCGGCCACCACGTCACCCAACTGGGCCGCGGCACCCGCCCAGCCGGAGCCGAGCACCAGCGCGATGTCGTGGTCGGGGACGCCGGTGCGGGACCGGATGGTTTCAGCCGCCCGCTGGGCGACGTCGAAGGGGTCGTCTGCAAGTGTCATGACTGCACGTTACCGCTGGCCAGCCCCGCTCGTCGGGCACCGCTACGGGCCGGTGCGCGATCTGCGTCGCTGGTCCGATGACCCTTACTACTGCCGGGGTGACAATGCGCCCATGACCGAGATCCATGCGGACTACCTGGTGGTGGGCGCAGGCGCCTGCGGCATGGCATTCGTCGACGCCCTCATCGACCACGCCGACGTCCGCGTCGTGCTGGTCGACCGGCGGCACGCAGCCGGCGGGCACTGGCTGGACGCGTACCCGTTCGTCAGGCTGCACCAGGCTTCCGCGTTATACGGGGTGGCCTCCACACTGCTCGGCAACGGCACGCTGCAGACCCGCGGGCCGGAGAAGGGACTTCACGAGCGCGCCCTCGGTGCCGAAGTGGTCGCCTATTACGCCCGGGTGCTCGAACGGCTGCTCGCGTCCGGGCAGGTGCGCTTCCACCCAGCGTGCAACCACCTCGGCGGGCACCAGTTCGCCTCGATGCTGTCCGGGCGTCGCTACCAGGTGTCGGAATCGGCGCGGGTGGTGGACGCCCGGTATGCCGAGCCCGATATCCCGTCCCGCACGCCACCACCGTTCCAGGTGGCCGAAGGCGTCCAGGTCGTCCCCGTCAACGGGCTCGCCCACCTGACCGAGGCGCCGTCCCGGTACGTGGTGGTCGGCTCGGGGAAGACCGCCACCGACGCCTGCACCTGGCTGTTGGGCAATGGCGTCGAACCGGATGCGATCTGCTGGGTGCGGCCACGTGATGCCTGGATGCTGAACCGCGCCCGGGTGCAGCCCGATCCGACCGTCATGACCGGGATGGCCGCCGACACCATGCAAGCCGCCATCGACGCCTCCTCGATAGAGGACCTCTTCCTGCGGCTCGAGGACGCCGGCGTGATGCTCCGGATCGACCGGAATGTCATGCCCACCATGGCGAAGCTCCCGACCATCGCCCAATGGGAGATCGATCAGTTGGCCACCATCGAGGACGTGGTCCGGCTCGGCTACCTGCGCCGGGTAGAACCCGGCCGGCTGGTGCTCAGCCACGGCGAAGTAGGGGTCGCAGCGGACGCGGTGGTGGTGCACTGCGCCGCGTCCGCGCTGACCTATCCACCGCTGGTGCCGATCTGGGGACGCGACGCCATCACCCTGCAGACCGTGCGGGCGGCCTTCCCGTGCTTCAGCGCAGCGGCGATCGGCTACGTCGAGGCCACTAGGGCCAATGACGATGAGAAGAACCGGATCTGCTTCCCATCGCCGATGTCAAACAGCCTGGCGTCCTGGGCGCGGATGCAGGTGCTGGGCAACCGGGCCGCCCGCGCGCTGTCGGCCGAACCGGACATCAAGGCGTGGTCGCAGGGCACGGCGATCAACCCGTCCCGGGTGCCACCTGATCGGGTCGACGACCCGGCGGTGCAGGCGGCGGCCGAGCGGTACCGGGCTGTGGTGCGTCCGGGACTGGCGCGGCTGGCCGAGCTCGCCGGCCCAGGCTGAACTGTCAGAATCGATCGCATGCGGACCTCGTCGGGTGACTTCGAACTGACCATGGACGAACTGCGGGCCGTGGTCGGGTTCGCGGTGGCGTGCGCCGA
>NZ_JBASCI010000112.1:0-10060 GCF_049651565.1 Brooklawnia sp. | reverse complement strand
CGCCCGCGCGCTGCGCGCCGAGGGCACCAGCCACCATTACCTGCCGGCGGCCGAGTCGGTGGGCACCGATCCGCAGGTGCGCGCGGCCTGCATCGCGGCGATCGAGGCGCGCGGACACCCGGCGGTCGAGGTGACCACCTGGACCACCGACGGCTTCTACCGCGAGACCCCGGCCATGATCGACCGACGCCTCGGTCAGGGCTGCAGCGTGGTCGAGATGGAGTGCGCCGCCTGGGCGGCGTGGGCGCAGTACCGGGGGGTCCGGTTCGGCCAGATCCTGTTCACCGCCGATTCGCTGGCCGGCGGGGTCTACGACCCGCGCGACTGGGGCACCGGTTCGCACGAGGTCGCGCTGCGGATGGCGATCGACGCGGCCTTCACGGTGCAGGATTGAGCATGGCACTCCAGGTGGCACTCACCGGCGGCATAGCCTCCGGCAAGACGACTGTGGCCGCGCTGTTCGCCGAGCGGGGCGCCCTGCTGATCGATTCCGACCAGCTTGCCCGCGAGGTGGTCGAGCCGGGCACACCGGGCCTGGCTGAAGTCGTCGCCAGGTTCGGTGGCCAGGTCCTGGACGACCAGGGCCGCCTCGACCGGCAGGCCCTTGGGGCGATCGTCTTCGCCGACGATGTGGCCCGGGCCGATCTGAACGCGATTGTGCACCCCAGGGTGCGGCAGCGTCGGGCCGAGCTGCTGGCCGAGGCCGGCGACGACGAGGTGGTGATCTCGGTGATCCCGCTGCTGGTCGAGACCGGGTTGGCCGACCAGTTCGATGCGGTGGTCGTGGTCGACCTGCCCGAGGCGGTGCAGGTCGAGCGGTTGATGACCCGCAACGGGTTCAGCGCCGAGCAGGCGCAGGCTCGTGTCGAAGCGCAGGCGGCCCGGGCCGAACGGCTGGCCGCCGCAGACTGGGTGATCGACAACTCCGGTGCGCCGGATGAGCTGGACGGTCAGGTGCAGGCCGTCTGGCGGGAGCTGCGTAATAAGGCTGCAGGCTTGACTTGAGCCTGATAAGGCAATGCCCTAAACTGCAGTCATGGCATGGGAGGGCGGCGCGGTCGCGGTTGTCACCGCCGACCAGCAGGCCAGCCGACGACGCCAGGACCTGGTGCCGGCGGCGCTGGACCTGCTGTCCGGGTGTTGCGCCGGGGTCCTGCTCGGCTTTGAGCGTACCGTCGGTGACGAGATTCAGGGGGTCTGCACCACCGCCGGGACGGTGGTCGAGGTGGTGTTGCGGCTGACCCGACTGGGCGGCTGGCGGGTCGGCATCGGGATCGGTTCGATCGAGCGACCGCTGCCCTCGTCCACCCGCCAGGCGCGGGGCACGGCGTTCCTGATGGCCAGGCAGGCAGTCGAGACCCGCCGCAGCCCGCAGGGGCTCAGGTTGCTGAGCGCACTGACCGGTGAGGGTCGCGGTTCTGTCAGTACCGCGTCCTACGGTGGTCTGCAGGACGCCGCCCGGTACGCCGAATCCGCCCTGATCGGGCTGCGGGCGCTGGCGTCCCGACGCACACCGGAGGGATGGGAAGTGAGCGAGATGGCCGCCAACGGCGCCAGCCAGGCGCAGATCGCCGAGCAGTTGCGGGTCAGCAGGTCCGCCATCTCGCAACGGCTCGCGATCGCGAACTTCGACGAGGTCAACCGGTTGGCGGAACTGACCGCCTTGACACTGGCCGCCGCGATGGAGGCCGACCGATGACGCCGGGCATCCTGGTCGCGATCCGGGTGGCGTCGGTAGTGCTGCTGGGCGCCGCGGCGGTCTGGCTGGGCGGCCCGCTGGTCGAGGCGCTGTTCCGGCGCATCTCGCACCGGGACGCCCCGGCCGGGGAGTCGCCGGACGTCGCGGCGGCCGCCCACGTGCTGCAGGGCGGCAAGTGGATCGGAATGGTCGAGCGGCTCGCCGTCTTCGCGTCGGTGGTGACCGGGTTCACCGAGGGCATCGCGATCGCGCTGGCGATCAAGGGGATCGGCCGGTACCCCGAACTGAAGACCGGCAGCAACGCGGCTGCGGAACGGTTCATCATCGGCACCTTCATCAGCCTGCTCACCGCCTGCGCGTTCGGTGGCCTGGCCCGCTGGCTGCTGCTCGCGTCCTGAGGCCGGTTCGCCGCCGGCGTACCGGCCCGTTCTGTTCTGTCAGTGGCCCGACCTACGCTGGTGCCATGCGTCCAGTGGAAGAGATCACCCGGCGGGTGGCACCGTTCAAGATGCAGGCCGGCTTCAAACCGGCAGGTGACCAGCCGGCGGCGATCGACGAGCTCGAACGCCGCGTGCGGGCCGGTGAGAACGACATCATCCTGCTGGGCGCCACCGGCACCGGCAAGACGGCAACCGTGGCGTGGCTGGCCGAGCGGCTGCAGCGTCCGATGCTGGTGATGCAGCCGAACAAGACGCTGGCCGCCCAGTACGCCGCCGAGCTGCGGCAGTTCTTCCCCGACAACGCGGTCGAGTACTTCGTCAGCTACTACGACTACTACCAGCCCGAGGCCTACGTCCCGCAGACCGACACCTACATCGAGAAGGACTCCAGCCTGAACGAGGAAGTGGAGCGGCTCCGCTACTCGACCACCAACTCCCTGCTGACCAGGCGCGACGTCATCGTGGTGGCAACGGTTTCGGCGATCTACGGCCTGGGCACACCGCAGGAGTACGTCGATTCGATGCTCAAGCTGCGGGTCGGGCAGGAGTGGGAGCGCAGCGACCTGCTGCACAAGCTGGTCGAGATGCAGTACGTCCGCAACGACCTCGCCGGCACCAGGGGCACCTTCCGGGTGCGTGGCGACACCCTCGAGGTGTTCCCGATGTACGAGGCGAACGCCGTCCGGGTGGAGTTCTTCGGCGACGAGGTGGACGCGCTGTCGACCATGCACCCGACCACCGGGGAACTGCTCACCACCGATGAGGAGATGTACGTCTTCCCGGCGTCCCACTACGTCGCCGGCCCGGAACGGATGGAACGGGCGATCGCGGGCATCGAGCTCGAGCTGGACGACCGGCTGGCCGAACTGGAGGCGCAGGGCAAGCTGCTCGAGGCCCAGCGGTTGCGGATGCGCACCACCTACGACATCGAGATGATGCGCCAGATCGGCACCTGCGCGGGCATCGAGAACTACTCCCGGCACATCGACGGCCGTGGGCCGGGTAGCCCGCCCAACTGCCTGCTCGACTACTTCCCCGAGGACTTCCTGCTGGTCATCGACGAGTCCCACGTCACCGTGCCGCAGATCGGCGGCATGTACGAGGGCGACATGAGCCGCAAGCGCACCCTGGTCGAGCACGGCTTCCGGTTGCCCAGCGCGATGGACAACCGGCCGCTGCGGTTCGAGGAGTTCACGACGCGGATCGGGCAGACCATCTACTCCTCGGCCACCCCCGGCCCGTACGAGCTGGCCCGGGCCAACGGGTTCGTCGAGCAGATCATCCGGCCGACCGGGCTGGTCGACCCAGAGGTGATCGTGAAGCCCACCCGCGGCCAGATCGACGACCTGATGGGCGAGATCCGCGACCGGGTCGCCCGCGACGAGCGCGTGCTGGTCACCACGCTGACCAAGAAGATGGCCGAGGACCTCACCGATTACCTGCTCGAGCACGGCGTCCGGACGCGGTACCTGCACTCCGAGGTCGACACCCTGCGGCGGGTCGAGTTGCTGCGCGAACTGCGGCTCGGCGAGTACGACGTGCTGGTCGGGATCAACCTGCTGCGCGAGGGGCTCGACCTGCCCGAGGTCTCCCTGGTCGCGATCCTGGACGCCGACAAGGAGGGCTTCCTCCGTTCGGAGCGGTCCCTGATCCAGACCATCGGCCGGGCCGCCCGGAACGTGTCGGGTCAGGTGCACATGTACGCCGACCAGGTCACCCCGTCGATGCGCAACGCCATCGACGAGACCAACCGGCGCCGAGCCAAGCAGGTGGCCTTCAACACCGAGCACGGCCTCGACCCGCAGCCGCTGCGCAAGCGGATCGCCGACATCACCGACCTGATGGCCCGCGAGGACGCCGACACCGAGTACTGGGTTTCCAACACGCAGGGCAAGGGCAGGCCGCGCAACTCGACGGTCGCGCTACCGAGCGGACTGCGAAACCTCGACCCGTCCAACCTGCCGGCCAGCGAACTGGCCGCCCTGATCCAGGAACTGACCGCGCAGATGCACCAGGCCGCGGGCGAGTTGCAGTTCGAGCTGGCGGCCAGACTGCGCGACGAGGTGGCCGACCTGAAGAAGGAGCTCCGGCAGATGGTAGAGGCGACCCGCTAGCCAATGGGCAGACCAGACGCCAAGCGGTGCCAGGGATTCGCAGCCGGAATGGGCGCCGGGCACCCCCGTCGAATTTGGCTATATCCTGGCCTGAGTGCAAGAATCCTGCCCGGAGGGGAGTAGCCCCCGTGCGGTGCCGTCAATACGAAGCTAGACTTCCCATACCGCAGCCGATCGGGACGATCTGTGGCAAGACCTCCAGTAGAGTCTCCCTTTTCCGAACTGGAAGGCGTATTAGATGCATGTAACCCCCATGGTGTGGATCATCACGCTGGCCGTCCTCACGGCGGTGCTGGTGTTCGACGTCGTGATGATGATCCGAAGGCCGCACGAGCCCTCCATGAAGGAGTGCACGATCTGGATCAGCATCTACATCACCGCTGCGGTCCTGTTCGGCATCGGTATCGGACTGTTCGCCCACCCGGTCACCGACAAGACCAGTTGGCAGTACGCCATCGAGTTCTTCTCCGGCTACCTGACCGAGTACTCGCTGTCGATCGACAACCTGTTCGTCTTCATCATCGTGCTCGGCAGCATGCGCGTGCCGCGGGTCTACCAGCAGTTCGCGCTGATGTGCGGCATCATCCTGGCGCTGGTCTTCCGCGGCATCTTCATCCTGCTCGGCGCGGCCCTGATCGAGCGCTTCGCCTGGGTCTTCTTCATCTTCGGCGCGTTCCTGCTCTACACCGGCGTCAAGCTCGTCATCGACTACCGCAAGCACGGCGAGGAGGACGAGGGTGCCAAGACCGACACCGCGGTGATGCGGTTCGTCAAGCGGGTCGTCCCGTCCACCAACGAGTACCACGGCACCCACTTCTCGGTGAAGCTCGACGGCCGCCGGGTGTTCACCCCGCTGTTCTTCGTGGTGGTCGCGCTCGGTTCGATCGACATCATGTTCGCGCTCGACTCCATCCCGGCCATCTTCGGCCTCACCCAGGAGCCCTACCTGGTCTTCACCGCGAACTTCTTCGCCCTGATGGGTCTGCGCCAGCTGTACTTCCTGCTCGGTGGCCTGCTCCAGCGGCTGGTGTACCTGTCGCTCGGCCTGGCGTTCATCCTCTGCTTCATCGCGGTCAAGCTGGTCCTGCACGCCATGCACCACTACCACTGGATCGATTGGGAGATCCCGACCCTGCTGTCGCTGGTGGTCATCGTCGCCACCATCGCGATCACGGCGCTGCTGTCGTTGCTCAAGACCCGATCCGACACCTCGGTGTCAGCCGAGCAGGTCGACAAGCACTGACCCTTGCAACACTGCCGGTCCCGCGGTTGGTCGTCACCAGCCGCGGGCCTGCCACTGCTTCAGGTGCGGGCGTTCCGCGCCCAGCGTGGTGGCGTCGCCGTGGCCCGGGTGGACCACCGTATCGTCGGCGAACCGGTCGAACAGCCGACTGGTGACCTCACCCAGCAGGGACGCGAAGTCGGCTGGCGAGCTGGTCTTGCCAACGCCGCCGGGGAACAGCGAGTCACCGCTGAAGATGTGGGTGGGGGAGCCGTCCACCCCGTGCAGCACCAGGGCGACCGACCCGGGCGTGTGGCCGACCAGGCCGACGACCTCCAGCCGGATCCCGTCGCACTCGATGCGGTCACCGGTCCACACCCTTCGGCTGGCGACGCCGGTCTGCTGCTCGATTGCGGACGCGTCAGGGCCGCCGGCGTAGGCGGTCGCCCCGGTCCGCCGAACCACTTCGGCCAGGGCCTGCAGGTGGTCGGGATGCCGGTGGGTGGTCACCACCGCAGCCAGCGGTCGGCCGTCCAGCAGGGCCAGCAACCGCTCCGCCTCGTCCGGGGCGTCGATCAACAGCAGCGGCCCACCGGCGTCCAGCAGGTAGGCGTTGTTGTCCATGCTGCCGACCGCGGCCTTCGTGCACTGCATCCCGGCGGCATCGAAGACGATCGGGGCGGACGTGGTGGAGGTGTGGAACAGGCCAGTCATGGCCACACGCTATCGAACCTCAGTGGTAGACCGGTGAGGACGGCAGGTCGATCGCCTGGGCATCGCTGAGGCGTCCGGTGAACCAGCCGAGCAGCAGCGCGTCCGGCCCTTCGATCACCACCGGGCTGCCACCCTGGCCCACCTCCGCGATGAACCCGGTGTCGCTGACCAGCCGGGCCGACCGGTGCGGTGTGGGAGGTTGACCCATCGTGTTCCACTCCAGCAGCAGCCGCGCGATCCGCGGTTCGACCTGGGTGATCTCGAACCCGCAGTCGATGTCGACGTGGTGCAGCACCACCTCATTCAGCCGCAGCAACGGCAACAACTCGCAACTGAGCAGGCTGCCGGGGACCAGTTCCACCATCATGTCGCGCGGCACCGAGTGCAGCACGTTGAACCGGCGATTCAGGCGTCCGTCACTGGTGTCGAGGTCGATCTGCAGTTCCAGGCCGGTGCGCTCCGAGCCCCGTTCGATCGCGAGCTCGCGGTCCTCGTCGGAGTCGTACATCAGGCCGCGCCGGCCCATCAGCACCGCGTCCACCGCGCGAACCAGGGCATCGGCGTTGCGGGCCAGGTGGGTGGCCACGTGGGCGCGGGTCCAGCCGGGCAGCCTGGAAGGCTCCTGCCATGCCTGTTCGCTGATGGCGATGGTGTCACCGAGGAGGCGCTGGGTGGCTGCGAGCTTGTACCTGCGCAGCTCGGGCAGTTGGACCGAGTCGCTGAGCAGCTGGTGTTTGGCCATGTCCCAAGCCATCTGGATCTCCTGTCGCTGCGGCGCTGCCTGTTCAGTCGACCACGGTTCGCGGTGGGTGTCCAGAGCGATCCGGCACTTCACAGGACTGTCTGAGCGGGCGCATACCATAAGGGTCGTGAAGGATCGTCTTATCATCTCCGGTGCCCGGGAACACAACCTGCGCAACATCAATCTCGACCTGCCCAAGGACTCGCTGATTGTGTTCACCGGGCTGTCCGGCTCTGGTAAGTCGTCCCTGGCCTTCGACACCATCTTCGCCGAGGGGCAGCGCCGCTACGTGGAGTCGCTGTCCGCCTACGCCCGGCAGTTCCTGGGCCAGATGGACAAGCCTGCCGTCGACCTCATCGAGGGGCTGTCGCCGGCGGTCGCGATCGACCAGAAGTCGACCAGCCGCAACCCCCGCTCGACCGTCGGTACGGTGACCGAGATCTACGACTACCTGCGGCTGCTGTTCGCCCGGGTGGGCCACCCACACTGCCTGGTCTGCGGTGAACCGATCAGCCGGCAGACCCCGCAGCAGATCGTCGACCAAGTGCTCGCCCTGCCCGAGGGCACCCGATTCCAGGTGCTGGCCCCGATGATCCGGGGACGCAAGGGCGAGTACCGCGAGATGTTCCGCACCCTGGCCGGTGAGGGTTACGCCCGGGTGCGGGTCGATGGCGAGACCCACCAGCTCACCGACCCGCCCAGCCTCGACAAGCAGCGGAAGCACGATGTCGACGTGGTGGTCGACCGGGTCGCGGTGAAGGCATCGGCCAAGCAGCGGATCACCGATTCGGTCGAGACCGCGCTCGGGCTGGCCGGCGGTCTGGTCGTCATCGACTTCGTCGACCGCAACCCCGAAGACCCGCAGCGCGCCCGCAGCTTCAGCGAGAAGTTGTCGTGTCCCAACGGGCACGACATCGCACTGGACGAGATGGAGCCGCGGCAGTTCTCCTTCAACAGTCCCTGGGGGGCCTGCCCCACCTGCACGGGGCTCGGCACCACCCTCGAGGTCGATCCGGCCCTGGTGGTTCCCGACCAGCTCAAGAGCCTCGCCGAGGGTGCCATCGCGCCCTGGTCCAGCCCCACCGTGGCCGCCCACTACAGCCACGTCTTCGAGTCGATGGCCGAGGCGCACGGCTTCTCGGTGGACACGCCCTGGCACCAGTTGCCCGCCAAGGTTCAGCAGTTCATCCTCAAGGGCCACGACGATCCGGTGCTGGTGCGCTACCGCAACCGGTTCGGCCGGGTGCGCACCTACACCCAGAAGTACGAAGGCGTCCTGCCACAGGTTCGGCGCCGGTTCGACGAGGCCGAGTCGGACGCCGCTCGCGACCGGTGGGGCGCCTACCTGCGCGAGATCCCGTGCTCGGCCTGCGGCGGGGCGCGGCTCAAGCCGTCGTCGCTGGCGGTGACCGTGGCCGGCCGCAATATCGACGAGGTGTCGCGGCTGTCGGTCGACCACCTGGCCGAGTTCGTCGCCTCGCTGGAACTGTCCGAGCGTGAGATGTCGATCGCCGACCTGGTGCTGCGCGAGATCCGGACGCGGCTGAGGTTCCTGCTCGACGTGGGCCTGGACTACCTGACCCTGGCGCGGGCCGCCGGCTCGCTGTCGGGTGGCGAGGCCCAACGGATCAGGTTGGCCACCCAGATCGGCTCGGGGCTCACCGGTGTGCTGTACGTGCTGGACGAGCCGTCCATCGGCCTGCACCAGCGCGACAACCGCCGGTTGATCGCCACTCTGCAGCGGCTACGCGATCTGGGCAACACCCTGATCGTGGTCGAGCACGATGAGGACACCATGCGGGCTGCCGACCACATCGTCGATATCGGGCCTGGGGCCGGCGAGCACGGCGGCGAGGTGGTGGTCAGCGGCAGCTTCGCCGAGCTGCTGGCCTGCGACCGGTCCATCACCGGTGCCTACCTGTCGGGACGCCGGCAGATCCCGCTGCCCGACCGGCGGCGCCGGGGCAACGGCCAGTCGCTGGTGGTGCACGGGGCCACCGAGAACAACCTGGCCGACATCACCGTCGAGTTCCCGCTTGGGCGGTTCATCGCGGTCACCGGCGTTTCCGGTTCCGGCAAGTCCACCCTGGTCAACTCGATCCTCTACACTTCGTTGGCCAAGCAGCTCTACGGCGCCAAGGACGTGCCCGGCCGGCACACCGGCATCACCGGCACCGATGCGATCAACAAGGTGGTCCACGTCGACCAGTCCCCGATCGGCCGCTCGCCGCGCTCCAATCCGGCAACCTACACCGGGGTCTTCGACAAGATCAGGACGCTGTTCAGCCAGACCCCCGAGGCCAAGGCCCGCGGCTACCAGCCCGGCCGGTTCAGCTTCAACGTCAAGGGCGGACGCTGCGAGCACTGCATGGGCGACGGCACGATCAAGATCGAGATGAACTTCCTGCCCGACGTCTACGTGCCGTGCGAGGTCTGCCACGGCGCCCGGTACAACCGCGAGACGCTGGAGGTGAAGTACAAGGGGCTGAGCGTAGCCGAGGTGCTGGCACTGCCGCTCGAGCAGGCCGCCGAGTTCTTCGCGCCGATCTCCGCCATCTCGAGGCACCTGAAGACCCTGGTCGAGGTCGGCCTGGGCTACGTCCGGCTGGGGCAGCCGGCCACCACCTTGTCCGGCGGTGAGGCGCAGCGGGTGAAGCTGGCCGCCGAGCTGCAGCGCAGGTCGACCGGCCGCACCCTGTACGTGCTGGACGAACCTACCACCGGCCTGCACTTCGACGACATCAGCAAGCTGCTCGGCGTCCTCAACCGCTTGGTCGACGGTGGTAACACCGTGGTTGTGATCGAGCACAACCTGGACGTGATCAAGACCGCCGACTGGGTCATCGACATGGGCCCGGACGGTGGTCACCGCGGTGGCCAGGTCATCGCCACCGGCACCCCCGAACAGGTGGCGCAGACCGAGGGCAGCCACACCGGGGCATTCCTGGCCGAGATCCTGGCCGGTCGCGAGGTGCCGCTCGCCGAGTGCGAACCGGAGGCGCTGGTCGAGGTCGGCGCACCGGTCAAGGCAAAGCGTCGCCGCGCGCCCGCAGATGCCGACACCGTGACCGCCAAGGCCGGCCGCACCGCCGCGGCGAGGCGTAGCGGTGCGGCGACGTCCTCGCGTAC
>NZ_JBASCI010000111.1:0-8863 GCF_049651565.1 Brooklawnia sp. | reverse complement strand
CGGTGGTACTGGTCAGCAACGAGGTCGGGCAGGGCGTGGTGCCCGCCACCGCGTCGGGACGCCGGTTCCGCGACGAAATGGGCATCCTGAACTCCCGGGTGGCCGCCGCCTGCGACCGGGTGTACTTCTGCACCGCCGGCCTGCCGCAGAGGCTGAAGTGAGTCGAGCCGACAGCGGGCCGCGGCCACCCGGGCTGGCGCTGGCCGCCGGCCTGTTCAGTGTGGTGCCGATGCCGCCGGTGACCGACCTGACCCAAGACGACGTCCGGCGCGCCCTGACCTGGCTGCCGACGCTCGGGCTGGTGATCGGCTCGACGGGTGGGCTGGCCGGCGGGGCGGTGCTCTGGCGTACCGACGCCGATCTGTTGGCCGCAGTAGTGGCGGTACTGGCCATGCAGGCGCTGGTGGGTGCCATGCACCTGGACGGTCTGGCTGACGCCGCCGATGGCCTGGCTGCGCTGGGCTCCCGCAAGGCGGGCCGGGACGCCGCCCGGGCGATGGCGATCATGCGCGCGCCGGACACCGGGGCGATGGGGGTGGTCGCCATCGTCGGCGTCCTGCTGATCGACGTCGCTGCGCTGGCCACGGCCGTGAACCCACGCTCGCTGCTGGTGCTGGCAGCGCTGGCCGGACTGACCGGGCGGCTGGCGATCCTGCTGGCCACCCGGCCCGGGGTGCCGGCCGCACGTCCCGATGGTTTCGGTGCGTTGTTCGCCGGGGCGGCCCCGTTGCGGCAGGTGGTGGCCCAGTCGGTGTGCGGCGTCCTGATCGCCGGGGTGGCCGGTTGGTGGCTCGGCGGCTGGTGGGCCGCGGCCGGGCTGGTGGCCGCCGTCCTGGTCGCCCAGGTCGCGATGGCGGCCTGGACCGGCTGGCTGGTGCGGACGCTCGGTGGCCTGACCGGCGACCTGTTCGGGGCGATCAACGAAGTGGCGGCCGCGACCTTCCTGGTCACCGCTGCCCTGCTGCTGTGACCGGCGAGTTGCCACGGGTTTTGTCGGCGCCCGAGGCCACCATGTGATAATCAATGTCGGTTTGAGATCGGCGAACGGTGACTGGAGGATGAGTGGACTGGCTGAGCGCGGTGCCGTTCGTGGTGGTGGCAGCGATCCTGTTGATGGGTACCGGCCTGCTGGTCACCTCCGCTGCCCGGCTGCCATGGTTCGCCAGGTTCGCCTCAGCCCCCGCCGCCACCACCGCCGTGGCTGCGCTGACGGCAATCGTCTGCGGCCTGCTGGACGTCCGCTTCGGGCCCTGGCCGATGGTGGTCGGTCTGCTGGTCAGCGCCGGGCTGGCCTGGGGTGTGCGGCTGCTGCTCGACGCCTGGGACCGCCGGAACGGAATCTCGGAGCCGACCGCGGAGCTCGACCCGCAGCCCGCCGCTGACATTCCTGGCAACCGGCTGCAGCCCGCACCGGGCTGGCTCATCTGGGCCGCCGTGGTCGCCGGGTTGACGTTGATGGTGCGGCACTGGCGCAACATCCTGGGGCGCCCGGACGCGTTCTCGCAGACCTACGACAACATCTTCCACATGAACGCGGTCCGCTGGATCCTGGAGACCTGCAACGGTTCGTCGCTGAGCTTCGCCATGACCACCGGCTTCGATGACCCGATGTACTATCCGGCGGGCTGGCACGACGTGGTGGCGCTGGTCAACATGCTGGTCAGGGACGACAACGTCGCCCTGGCCATCAACGCCGTCACCCTGGTCGCGCTCGGGCTGATCTGGACCTCCGGCTGCCTGTTCCTGGTCCGCTCGATCACCAACGGCAACTGGGCGGTGCTGCTCGGCACTGCCGTGCTGTCGGCCAGCTTCGCCGCCTTCCCGTTCCTGCTGCTCGGGTTCGGTGTGTTGTACCCCAACTTCCTGGGGCTGTGCCTGCTGCCCGCCGGCCTCGCCCTGACCGTCCACGTGCTGGGCATCCAGTCCGGTCCGCCGCTGCACCTGCCGTCCACCATCCTGGTCGGCCTGCTGGTGCTGCTGGGCGCCGGGTTGGCCCACCCCAACGTCCTGCTGAGCTACGTGGTGATCCTGCTGCCGCTGCTCGCGGCCGGGGTCTGGAACGCCCTGCTTCGGCCCCGCGACTCCGGCTGGACGCGCCGCCTGCTGGTGCGCGGCGCCCTGTTCCTGCTCGCCATACCGGCGACGGTGATCGCGTGGGAGGTGCTGCGGCCCGCCGAGCACGAGGCGATCTGGCAGCCCTACCTGTCGATACCGGACGCGGTCGGCAACGGCATCCTGTTCTCCGCACCCCAGCTGTGGCCGGCCTGGCCGCTGGCGATCCTGTCGATGATCGGGGTCTACGCGGCCTTCCGGTGGCGCCGCAACCGGGCCTTCGTGATCGCCCACGGCCTGCTGCTCGGCCTGTGGGTGGTGGCGTCCGCCATGCCCGCCGGTGAGCTGCGCAGCTTCCTGGTCGGGGTCTGGTACAACGACTCCTACCGGTTGGCGAGCCTGCTGCCGATCACCGGGATCCCGCTGGCCGCGATGGGTGTCGAGCAGTTGGCGCACCTGGTGGACACCGGACTGGCCCGGGTGGCTGATGGCCGCAACCGCTTCCAGGCAGCCGTGGCGGTGGTGCTGGCGGTGCTGCTGGCGCTGACCACCCAGACCGCCAGCTGGCTGAACCGGGCCATCGACTCGTTCGCCGAGTCGTTCGCGCTCACCCCCCACTCCCCACTGGTCTCCACCGACGAGTACGCGATCATCCAGGCGGCCGGCACGATCGTCCCCGAGGGCACGGTCATCGCCACCAACCCGTGGAACGGCAGTTCGATGGTCTTCGCCCTGACCGGCATCCCGACCACCACCACGCACGTCTCCTACGTCCTCACCGAAGACCTGGCCGTGGTCAAGGACGAACTGGACGAAGCGGCGGTCTCCCCGGAGGTCTGCGAGGTGGTGCAGCGGATGAACATCGGTTACGCCCTCGACTTCGGGCCCCGGGAGGTGCACGGCGGCGACCACGAGTACGTGGGTTTCGACAGCCTGGCCGACGCGCCGGGCTTCGAGCTGGTCATCCAGCAGGGCCAGGCTGCGCTCTACGAGGTGACCGCCTGCCGCTGAGCAACGGCAACCCCCTCACGGGTGGTTGCTAGCGGGCCAGGACGGCAACCCGACCGACACCTTCCCCGTCGGTGCTGGTGACGTACAGTGTCCCGCTGGCCGGGTCGATGGTCATGTCGGTCAGCCCCGGGCCGATCGGAACCAGACCCACCACCGTCCCGGACGCCGCGTCGATGACCCGCAGCGAGTTCAGGGTCTGGACGTGGACGAGGCTGGCGTTGGCGTCCACCACGATGGCGGACGGGCCGTCCTCGACCGGGATGGTGTTGGTGACCTCCAGCGTCCCGGTGTCGACGACCGAGACCGTCGCCTCGGCTGCGTTCGCCACGTAGGCGAGGCCGCCGTCGGGATGGAACGCCAGGCCGGCCGGATTTCCGCCGACTTCGATCGTGCTGACCGCCGCCCTGGCCTCCGGGTCGACCACGGAGATCGCCCCACCTGAGGTGTCGACAACCCAGACCGCGCCGCTGACCGGGTCCACCGCCACCTTGCCGGGACGCTCGCCCACCTGGGCGGTCCAGCCGACCGCCCCGACCGCCAGGTTCACCGCGGACAGGGTGTTGTCCACGCTGTTGGTGACGAACAGGGTGGCGCCGTCGGACGACACCGCCACCGAGGTGGGCCGGGCACCAACCGCCACCGTTTCGACCAATTCACCACTGGCCAGATCGACGACCGCCACTGCGGCATCGCCGCTGATCGCCACGTAGGCCAGGGCGCCGTCCGGGCTGACCGCGATGTCCCGCGGACTGCGCCCGACGATCGTGGTGGCGAACTGTTGGCCGCTGGCCGGGTCGTAGCTGCCCATCGACCCCTCGAAGCGGTGCGAGACCAGCAGCTGGCCACCGGTCTGGTCGAACGTGACGGCGACCGGGTGCCGGGCCACCTCGTAGGTACCGACCACCTGCGGAATGGTCAGGCCCTCCGGATTGGCCGGGGTGCTGACCGAGGGCAGCCGGTCGACCGGTGACTCCTCGGCAGTGGCGGCCGGCTGCTCGGCTGCCGCGCTCGACGGGGCCTGCGCCGAGCGAGCGGCCGGTGTGTCAGCCGGGGACGGCGACGGTGTGACCTCGGCGGTCCCGGAGTTGGAGCAGCCCACCACCAGGGCCGGCACGCACACCAGGGCGGCGAGCCACCGCTTGCGATTGGTGATCACCTTTGCCAGCTCCTCAGTAGTAGTAGATGGGATCGGGGTCGAAGTACGCCACGCCGGGTTCCGGGTCGTAGCCGAGCAGCATCGGCACCGTCACCAGGGTGTACCCCTCGGCCTGCAGGTCGTCGATGATGTACGGAATCGCCGCTGCGGTGGCCGAGTAGCCGTCGTGCATCAGGATGACGCTGTTCCGGCTGGCCATCTCGACGGTGTCCAGGTGCAGCCAGTTGGAGTTGGTGTACTCGTAGTCGAAGGTGTTGTCGGTCCACATGATGGTGGCCATTCCCAGGTCACCCGCGATGTCCCGGATGGTGGGGTTGTAGTAGCCGTAGTTGGGCCGGTACATGTCCGGCCAGGCGCCGGTGGCGTCCTCGATGGCCTGGGCGGCGGCGTTGAAGTCGTACCGGACGTAGTTGGGACCGTAGTTGGTGTAGTACAGGTGCTCCCAGCCGTGCATGCCGATCGCCATGCCCAGGTTGTGCTTGTAGCTCACCTCACCAGGCCGGGCGCGGACGTTCACGCCGACGTCGAAGAAGGTGGCGGTGGCGTCGCGGTCGGCGAAGGCCTCTGCGAGGGTGCCCGAGTACGCCAGCGGGCCGTCGTCGAAGGTGATCGCGATGCACCGCAGGACGTCGCAGTTGTTCTCCCAGGTGATCTCGATCCAGACCCACCGCGACGCCTGCCGGCCGCCGCTGTCGGTGACGGTCACGTAGAAGTCGTCATCGAACTCCTGCGACGGGGTGCCGGTGATGGTGCCGTTGCTGTTCAGCGAGAGCCCGGACGGCAGCCCGGACGCCGACCAAGTGTAGGGCGTGATGCCGCCGGTGGCCGACAGCGATGCGCTGTACCCCTCACCCTCCACCCCGAGCGGCAGCTCGGAGGTGGTCACCTGCAGGGCCTGGTTCACCGTCAGGGTGAGGTTGCGGTTGACCGACACGCCGCGGTTGTCGGTGGCGGTCACCGTCACGTTCCGGCTGCCGGCCGCCGACGGGGTGCCGGTGATCTGGCCGCCGGCGGTCATCGAAAGCCCGGCCGGCAGGTTGCTGGCCGACCAGGTGTACGGCGCGGCGCCGCCCTGCGCGGCGAGCGTCGCCTGGTACGAGTAACCGGCGACACCGGTCGGCAACGAGTCGGTGCTGATCACCAGTCGCGCGCTCACCTGGAGTCTCAGCTCGACGGTCGCGGTCTCGGCGGGACTCTGGCTGTCCTGCACCGTCACCCGCACGGTGCTGGTTCCCGACCCGGTCGGGGTTCCGGTGATGGTGCCGTCGCTGGCCGAGATCTGCAGCCCAGCCGGCAGACCGGTCGCCGACCACGTGTAGGGCCCGACGCCGCCGTCCGCGGTGAGGATGGCGGTGTAGGACACCCCGATGGTGGCGTCCGGCAACTGGGTGGTCTCGATGACCAGCGGATCGGGGGTTTCCTTCACCTCGATCGGCAACACCCGACTGGCCATCTCACCGTTGGCGTCGGCGACGGTTACGGTGACCTGGGCCTGACCGGCCGTCGTCGGCGTCCCGGAGACCAGGCCGCTGGAGCTGATCTCCAGCCCTTCCGGCAGTCCGGTGGCGCTCCAGGTGTACGGCTGCTGCCCGCCGTTGGCGTAGAGCTGCAACCGGTAGTCGTGATCGACCACCGCACCGGGGAAGGAGGCCGTCAGCACCTTGAGGGTACTCGGGTTGGCCAGGTTGAATATGAAGACGGCCATCATCTCGCGGGACACCGGCTCCCAGGCATTGAAGACGCCGTTGTCGACGTCGTCGGCGATGCCCGTGTAGGCCATCCAGTTCATCTCCTTGTAGAACTGGGTGGACGGAGTGATGTCGCGGAACGGTGAAGTGGCCGGCGGTGTGTATTCGGGTTCGCCGGCGACGCGGTAGATGAAGGCGGACATCGCGTCCCGAAGGGTGGTGTCCCAAGGCCGGTAGGTGCCGTCAGGCCAGCCGGTGCTGATGCCGGTGGCCTTCATCCACGACATCTCCTTGTAGAACTGGATCGAAGGCCAGATGTCGGTGAAGGGAGAGACCGCCGGCGCGGTGTAGGCCGGCTCCCCCTGGTAGCGGTAGAAGAACGCTGCCATGGCGTCCCGGTCGACCTGCTGGGACGGCCGGTAGGTGCCGTCCGGCCAACCGGTGGAGATGCCCTGTTCCCACATCCAAGCGATCTCGGTGTAGTGCGGATGCGATGTCGGCACATCGCTGAACGGTGACACCGCCGGTGGATCGTAGGCCTGCGCCGGCGCCGGGGCGGCCAGCATCGCCATGAGCACCGCGACCGCTGCCGCCAGCAGGGCACGTATCCGGGTCGTCGTTGATCGCTTCATGCTGAAACGCGCCATCCTTGGGCTCCCTCAGAAATGGAACGGTCCCCCTCGACCGGACCTCCTGAATCATGTTGTCACACCAGACAACGTATGTGAACACCTGTTCAGGAATGATCTTGCGGGCCCGGTGGCGGCAGCCGGACGCCGGCGTGGACGCGGCGGAGTGTCCCGCCGCTGGCGCGTCGTTGGGCGGCTACTCGCCCGGGTGAACCGTCGCCGGATCGGGGGCCCTGGAGATGGCAACCTCACGGGCCAGGTCGGTTATCCTGCGGTCGGTGGCCGCGGACTGGTTGCGGGCGGCCACCATGTGGCCGAAGAACAGCACGGTCACCACGTAGACCACCAGGTCGGTACCGCGACCGACACCCACCAACGCGGCCAACTCCGACAACCAGTCGGGGTTGAGGACGGCGAGGATGGCGACCACTATCAGCAGCAGGGTCACGATGCGCCTGATCGCCAACGGCCGGGCACCCTGGCGTGGTATCACCATGATGATGCCCATGATGACGAACAGGCCGATCAGGACGACCTTGATGATCAACTGACTGTCCATGGGATGCTCCTAGCCGAAGATCAGGTCGTAGAGGATGTTGACCGAGTTCCAGATCGACTGTCCCTTGGCCCGCGAGTAGTCGGTGTACAGGATGTGCACCGGGTACTCCTCGTAGCGCAGCTTGTTGTTGGCGATCTCGCGCAGGAACTCAGACCCGTGCGCCATCCGGTTCTGTTGGATGCGGATCGACGAGCAGGCGTGTCGGTTGAGTGCGCGCAGGCCGTTGTGGGTGCCGGTGACCTTCATCCCGGTGCTGATCCGCTCGAACTGCACCGCCAGCTTCAGCACCACCCGCTTCAGCGCACCGGCCTCGATCGGCTTGCCGAGGAAGCGGGAACCCAGCACCACGTCGACGTCGCCGGCACGGAGCCGTTCCACCATGGCGATGGCGTCGCTCACCTGGTGCTGCCCGTCGGAGTCGAAGGTGACGAAGTAGTTGGCGGCGGGGTCGCGCAGCGCGTAGCTCATGCCGGTCTGTAGCGCCGCACCCTGGCCGAGGTTGATCGGGTGGTCCACCACGACGGCGCCGGCTTCGCGGGCCACCTTGCCCGAGTCGTCGGTGGACCCATCGTTGACGCAGACGACCTTGGCGAACTCCTTGCGGGCGTTGACGATCACGTCACCGACGACAGTGGCTTCGTTGTACAGCGGAACGATTAGCCAGGTGTCGGTGATCATGGGCGCGCGTCCTTCGAGGAGTTCGTAGGGTGCAGGACGCGGTTAGCATAGCAGTCAGGTTTTCAGCCCCCGGCCAGCCATTTGGCCGAGTCGTGACCAGGCGGAAGAGCCGATGCCCAGGCACCAGCCGCAGTTGATCCCGGACGCCGGACCGGAGTTCGCGCCGAGCGGCGCGTCCGGCACCGGGCTGTACCCGGGCGAGGTCTGGCGCTACCAACTCGGCGAGGCAGCCCACTTGGTGTTGCCACTGCCGGCGTGGACCCCGCAGCCCGGCAGCAGCCTGCAGATAGCCGTGTTCCCCGAGTGGTCGGGGACCGGCTTTGACCCCTGCCGGTTGGGGCTCATCGCGGCCGGCCTCGACGGCTCCCGCAGCATCCTGCTCGACCAGCACGGCCATCCGCTGGATGGCGAACTGCGCTGCCTGGTCGCCGACCAGTGGAACCTGCTCGACCTCGACCTCGAGCCCGTGGCCGGGCGACGGCTCGGCAGGGTCGAGCTGGTGCTGCCGGCCGGCAGCGGGCGCGGCTGGTTGCAGGTGCTCGGCGTCCACCCCAGGCCCGGTGAACCGGAGGACGTGGTGACCCGCGCGGTGACCACCCGGGGCAGCCACTCCGGGTACCGGTTCAGCCGGGGCAACACCTACCCGGCGGTCTGCCTGCCCCATGGTTTCGTCTTCGCCACCCCGGTCACCGATGCCGACACCACGCGCTGGATCTACCGCTGGGCGTCCGACGGTCCGCTGCCCAGGCTGCAGGCGCTCGCGCTCAGCCACCAGCCGAGCCCGTGGCTGGGTGAGCGGAACTCGGCCCAGGTGATGCCGTGGTTCGGCGAACCGCAGCGTTCGCCGGCCGGGCGGGCGCTCGAGTTCGACCACCGCACCGAACAGGCCCACCCGCACAACTATCGCGTCCGGTTGCGGACCGCTGACACGGGCCACCAGGTGCAGGCCGAGCTCACCCCCACCCAGCACGGCGCCGCGTTCCGGTTCCGGTTCGCCGGCCCGAGCGGCCCGCGTGGGGTGCTGTTCGACCAGCTGGGCACGGCCGACCTGCGGTTCAACCCGCTGCCGGACGGACGCCTGGGCCTGGCC
>NZ_JBASCI010000110.1:0-25101 GCF_049651565.1 Brooklawnia sp. | reverse complement strand
CCCTCGACCAGCGAACCCACCCGGGGCAGCGCCGCCGCCACACCGTCGGGCATCGGGTGGCCCAGCACGGTGCTGCTGCCGGCGGTTGCGGAGATCAGGCCGAGCAGCATCCGCAGCGTGGTCGTCTTGCCTGAGCCGTTGGGGCCGAGGAAGCCGTAGACCGCGCCGGAGGGCACTTGGAGGTCGATGTGGTCGACGACCACCTGGCGTCCGAACTGCTTGGTCAGCCCGGACGAGCCCACCGCCAGGTTCACCGGGTGAGGGCTTCGTACAGGGCTTCCGGTTCGACGGCACCGAACGCGATCCGGCCGTCGTCGGCGAACACGACGCTGACCAGGGTGCCGTCCAGCACCGAGCCGCTGCCCCACTCCCCGCTCACCCGCGGCAGCAGGCCGGCCAGCGGGTTGCCGGCCTGGGCGTCCGGGGTCTCGGCATCGGACGCCGGAGCGTGCGGCGGGACCACGGTGACCTGCGACCAGCCCTCGCCGGTCGTCACCGGTGCGTCAGGGTTGGCCGGGACGACCTCATCGCCAGGGGTCGCCTCGTCGGTCGCGGCGTCCTCGGGCAACTGCGGACGCTGCGGCGCGGCCCGTTCGATCACCTCCGCGCCCGGTGGCGGGGTGAACTCGAAGACCGACGCGTTCGGCCTGGCGTAGTCAATCCGGTTGAAGGCGATCTCGACGGCGGGCTCGCCGGTGACGGTCGAGACGACCTCCAGCCGCAGCGGCAGCGCGGTCTCGGCGTCCACCGCCATCCGCACCTCGGCGACCCGGGTCTGCGGATCGGCTGGGGTGACAACGAGTTCGTAAGCCGACCGGCCGGCGACCCGGATGTTCTCGTCGGTGGTCACGGTGCTGTACTGCTCGAGTTCCCGCAGCACCTCCCTGGCGACCTCCTGCGGCGACTCCACCGGGAGGGGGCGATGGTCGGGACGATCAGTGGGGTCGAGTTCGGTGCGGATCGCTGTCTGCGACTGGCTCGACCAGGCCCACACCACCGAGCCGTTGCTGATCAGGTCGGACTCGGACTGGCCACGGATGATGGCGACCCGGTAGGAGTGGTCGCCGTCGTACCACAGCCGCCAGGTGTTGGTGCCCGACGCCAGCGACCACAGCGCATCCGGATTGGTGAAGTCGACCCCGGCTTCCGACGGCAGCGAGGGCAGGCCCAAGTCGTTGGTCTGCGAGACCTCGCCGCTGAACGGCACCGGGTCGGCCGACAACACCTCGGCGATGATCTGGTCGGCATCCCGGGGCGGCAGGGTCGGCTCGGCCTGGGCGCCGACGCTCAGAATGCCGGGCGCCGCCACCACCAGTCCGGCTGCGGCGGCAGGTGCGATCCAGCGCAGATTGGTTCGGCGGGCTGGCGTGGTGCTCACGCATCCAGCGTACGCGCGCCGACCAGACCGGCCATCAGACTCAGGCCGCGTCCGGGTCGGGTTGGTGGAGCCCGAAGACGTTGCCCTCGGTGTCGAGGTAGTAGCCCTGCCACGCCATCCCGGCCAGCGCCATCTTGGGCAGCGCGATCTGGCCACCGGCAGCCATGATCCGGTCGTGGTCGGCGTCGTAGTCCCCGGACGCCAGAGTGAGTACCGCACCGTTGACCGGGGCGCCCGGGCCACCACCGGGCACCGGACGGGTCAGCAGGCCGCCGTTGATCCCCGGCTCCTCGTCCGAGCCGGTGATCACGCCGTAGTACGGCGTCCCGGTGTACTGGCTGTAGTCCTCGAACTGCCAGCCGAAAACCTCGCCGTAGAACCTCCGCGCCCGATTGAGGTCTTCGCAGTGGATCTCGAAGTGGATGGGTCTGCTCATGTACCCATGGTGGCACCGCCGCCCGCGCCGGGCATCAGTCCAGGCGCCCCCGGGTTCGTTCGCTGGTCCCCCTGTTCCGCAGCACCACCGGGACGCGGTGGAACCCGCCCACTGGGGCGACCTCGCGCCTTGCCTGGTCGCCGACGGCGGGGGTGACCTGCCGCGCGGCCAGCACCTCCTGCAGGACGATCCGCAGCTCCATGGTGGCCAGCGGGCGCCCTGGGCAGACATGCGGGCCGGTGCCGTAGACGATGTTGTTCGCGGCGTTGCCGGCCGGATCGAACCGGTCGGGATCGCCGAACACCTCCTCGTCCCGGTTGGCTGACGTCCAGTGCAGCTTCACCACCGCACCTTCCGGGATGTCGGTGCCACCGACGTGGACCGGGCAGGTCGTCCTGCGCCGATTCGACACGAACGGGTCGTCGATGCGCAGGATCTCATCGATCGCGGCATCCAGGTCGGCGTCACTGATGTCGTCCCCCAGCCTGCGCTGGATCTCGGGGTTGTCGGCCAGGTAGGCGAACAGCACCCCGACGCACAACGCGATCGAGCCGAGGTCGCCGCCGGTCCAGTTGCGCAGCACCGACACCAGTTCGGTGTCAGTGAACGGGCGGCCGCTGATCGTGTCGTGCATCAGTTGAGTGGTCACGTCGTTCGGGGCCCGATCACCCATCACCCGGCGCGGCTTCAGCACCGACCGGATGATGTCGTCGAATTCCTCGGCAACCGCGGCGGTGCGGCTGCGGTCTTGCGACCTGGTGGCGGCGTGGTTGGCGCGCATCCAGTCCAGCAGCAGCGGCTCGAGCTTGGCCGGCCAGCCCAGCCAGGCGCTCTGGGCGCGGACGGCGAACTGGGCACCCAGGTCACCCACCGCGTCCACCACCACACCGACCGGGATCCTGGCCACCATCTCGCGAGCGATGTCCCGGAAGACCGGCTCGAACGGGGCGAGCGCCTGCGGTTCGAAGTAGCGGTCCAGCGTCTCGCGGGCGGCGCGGTGCTCGGCGCCGTCGAGGCCGTTGGGCACCTGCAGGTGCGCCGAGACCCGGCTGGAGTAGGTTTCGGGGTCCTGGGCGGCAGCGACCACGTCCGCATGCCGCAGCAGCACCCACTGCCCGCTGGTGTTGCGCACCACCGCGTGCTGGGGGCGCAATTCATCGGTGTACTGGCGCAGGTCGCGACCGGTGGGGTCAAGATCTTCTGGAGTGTGCTCGGTCACTGCCGCTCCTTCATTCGAAATTCAGCACAGCTTGTCCCGGATAACGGGATCATATTTGACCCTCACGCCGGATGGAACTATCTTCGAATCATCAACCGATCAACGGGAGCCAACATGCACACCACCGCGACCCTGACCGCCATGGTCTCGCCTCGCCGTGTCGTACGTTGTTGTTGCTGTCGTTGTTGCTGCTGAGCGTCGCGTCCGACCCGGTGGCAACCAGCGCAGGCATAGCCCAGGATATTTTTGGCGGCCTGCCCAAGCGCCAGCTGACGCATTTCAGTTGAGCAGATCCCATCCAGAATCACCCTTCTGATCCCGGATCGAATTAACCCGTAATTCAATTCTGTGTGCCCGGAGCAAGGGCCGTTCAAGGAATCATCATGCCCAAATTCACCCGTAATGCCGTGATCGCGGCGTCCATCTCACTGGCCCTGCTGGGCGCCGGCTGCGGCTCAGCAGTGCAGGCCGCCGACTCGTCGGACTCGCCTGCGGAGACCGTCTACTTCGGCGTCTCCGGCCCGCTCACCGGCCCCAGCGCCGAGTACGGCGTCTACTGGCAGGAAGGCTTCGACCTGGCGTTGGAGGAGATCAACGCCGACGGCGGCCTCAATGGCATCCCGCTGGAGTTGAAGTGGGAGGATTCCCAGTCCGATCCCAAGCAGTCGGTGCCGATCGCGCAGAAGTTCGTCGCCGACTCCTCGATCATCGCCGAACTCGGCGACTTCAGCTCGGGCGCATCAATGGCCGCCTCCGCCACCTACCAGCAGGGCGGATTGGTGCAATTCGGGTTCACCAACTCCAATGCCGGCTTCACCGCCGGCGGCGACCGGATGTGGTCGACCTCGCTGACCCAGCAGTACTACCAGACCCAGAGCGCCCAGCAGGTTGCCCAGGACCACCAGAAGATCTCGCTGGTCTACCTGCAATCGGACTGGGGCAAGACCTCCTACGACGCCTTCAAGGCCGAAGCCGACCGACTCGGCCTGGAGATCGCCTACGAGTCGCCGATCCAGCCCGACTCCGAGGACTACCGGCCGGTGCTGATCAAGGCCAGGGACGCCGAACCTGACGCGGTGGTGCACCTGGGCTACGGCCCCGACGGCGCCCGAGTGGTCCGCCAGTTGCGGGAGTTGGGCTACACCGGCCAGTTCTACGGTGGCCAGAACACCCCGCAGTTCCTGGAGGCGGCCGGTGAGGCGGCCGAGGGCACCATCATCAACGAGAACTTCCTGATCGGGAACACCGAACCCCGGGTGGTGGAGTTCAACGAGAAGTTCGAGGCCGAGTACGGCCACGCGCCCAGCACCTTCTCGGCCTACGCCTACGACGCCCTGCACATCCTGGCCGAGGCGGCCGAACGCGGCGGCCCCACCCGCGAGGGCGTCTTCAACGCGCTCAACGAGGGCCAGCCGTTCGGCTCGGTGCAGTTCGGCGAGTTCACCTTCAGTGACGAGCGGCGCCCCAACGACGTGCCGATCGTCCCGGTCGTGGTTCGCAACGGTCAGTACGAGAAGCTCTGAACCTGCCCCATGCTCGACACGATCATCTCGGGACTTGTCCACGGCAACGTCTACGCCCTCGTTGCCGTGGGCATCTCCCTCATCTTCGGTGTGACCAATGTGGTCAACTTCGCCCAGGGCTCGATCGTGGGCTTCGGGGCGATGCTGGGCTGGTGGTTCATCGGTGTGCTGGCCTGGCCGTGGTGGCTGGGCCTGATCGCCGTGGCCGCCGCCAGCGCCGTCATCGGGTACGTGATCAACCTCACCACCGTGCGGCCGCTGATCAAGGCGCCGCCGATCGCTGCCCTGCTGGCGACATTCGCGGCGTCCATGGTGCTGGACAACCTCAGCCAGATCATCTTCTCCCCCGACACCCGTGCCTTCCCCGAACCGCTGCCCACCGACAACATCCAGCTCGCCGGGGTGCGACTGGGCACCAGTGACCTGGTGGCCTTCGGCTTCACGCTGGTGGCGATGGTCGGGCTGTGGGGTTACCTGACCTACGGCCGCGACGGCCAGGCCATCCGGGCCACCGCAGCCGACCCGGACGCCGCCCAGCAGATGGGTATCCCGGTGGCCCGCATCCAGAACCTGTCGTTCATCCTGGCCAGCGTGCTCGGCGGGGTGGCTGGCATCTTCTTCGGCATGTTCTCCGGCGTCGTCTCACCGTTCTCGGCAGCCTTCACCGGCATCATCGGGTTCATCGCCGCCGCGATCGGCGGGCTGGGCTCGATCGTCGGGGCGGTCGCCGGCGGCTTCCTGATCGGGCTGCTGGAGGCGATCGGGGTCTACCAGTTCGGCGACGGGTTCCGCGACCTGATCATCTTCGGGCTGTTCCTGCTGGTGCTGCTGGTGCGGCCGCACGGCCTGTTCGGTGCCCGGCAGGCGCTGGCCGGCGAACCGATGACCGGCACCTTCCTGGGAGCCGGGCGTCCGATCCCGCTGACGTGGTGGCAGTGGCTGGTGTTGGCGGCGCTGGCCGCCGTCGCGGTGCCGCTGCTGGGTGGTCCGGTTCTGAGCGCGGTCGGCACCCAGGTGGCGATCTACGCGATCATGGCGGTGCCGATGACCCTGCTGGCCGGCTCCACCGGGCAGGTCTCGCTGGGCCAGGCGGCCCCGGTAGCGATCGGCGCCTACGCCTCGGCCCTGCTGGTGATGCGCCTCGAGCTGCCCTTCCTGGTGGCGCTGCTGCTGGCCGGGGTGCTGGCCGCGATGATCGCCACCTTGCTGACGCTGCCGATCTGGCGGCTGGGCGGACACTACGTCTCGCTTGCCACGCTGGCGTTGGGCTTCGTGGTGCTGGCGGTGATCCGCAACTGGGACTCGGTGACCCAGGGCGCCTACGGGCTGTCCGGTATCCCGGCCCCGAGCATCCTCGGTCAGCCGTTGCTGACCTCGCGCAGCCACTACCTGCTCGACTTGGGCCTGCTGGCCATCACCCTGGCGGTCACCCAGCGGGTCCGGGCAGCCCATCTGGGCACCGTGCTGGCCTCGGTGGGGTCGGACGAGGTGGCAGCCCGCTCGCTGGGCGTCCACACCCGCAACTACAAGGCGCTCGCCTACTCGATCTCGGCGTTCTTCGCCGGCATCGCAGGCTCGCTGCTGGCGCATCAGTACAACTACCTCGACCCGACCGTCTTCCCGATCCAGATGTCGGTGCTGGTGCTGACCATCATCGTGCTGGGCGGACTGAACTCGTCGTTCGGTGCGGTGCTCGGCGCGATCGTGCTGGTCGGGTTGCCGGAGGCGCTCAGGGTGGCACCGGACGTACGCATCCTGCTCTACGGGGTGATCATGATCGCGATGATCCGGTTCCGTCCGCAGGGCCTGTGGACCAGGAGGACAGCATGACCGAACTGGTGCTCGAAGTGCGCGACCTGCACCGCCGGTTCAGCGGGGTGCGGGCGGTGGACGGGGTTGACCTGCAGGTGCGCCGCGGCCAGACCGTCGCCATCATCGGACCGAACGGTTCCGGCAAGACCACCACGCTCAACCTGATCACTGGGACGCTGCGTCCCAACCACGGGGAGATCATCATCAACGGCCGTCCGATGGCGGCCCGGCACCCCGAGCAGGTCGCTGCGTCCGGGGTCTTCCGCACCTTCCAGAATGGCCGGGTCTTCGGCAACCTCACCGTCGCCGAGAACATCGAGGTGGGTGCTCACCTGTCGATGTCGGCCCACCGCCCGTTCAAGGGGTTCAACGACAACCCCTGGCTGGCCTGGCTGCCGATGCTGGCCGAGGTCTTCACCGCGCTGGTGCCGCTGCCGGCGGTGAGGCGGGAACGAGAGCGGGTCGGCGCGCGTGTCGACCACCAGATCGACCGGTTCGCCGAACGCCTCGGCCCGCGCCGCGACCACCTGGCGTACACCCTGAGCTACGCCAACCGGCGCCGCACCGAGATCGCCCGGACTCTGGTGCCCGAGCCCATCCTGCTGGTGCTGGACGAACCGACCGCCGGGATGAATCAGTCGGAGACCGCCGAGATGTTGACCCAGTTGCTCGAACTCAAGGCGACCGGCCAGACCATGCTGCTGGTCGAGCACAAGCTCGATCTGGTGCTGACGCTGTCCGACTGGGTGTACGTGATGGACGACGGCAAGGTGATCGCCTCCGGACCACCGGCCAGCGTCCGCAACGACCCGGCTGTGATCGAGGCCTACCTGGGCCGGCAACGCGACGAACGGGGACGCCACGATGACTGAGAACCTGCTCGAACTACGCGGGGTGTCGGTCGACTACGGGGCCGCCAGAGCACTCGACCAGGTCGACCTGGTGGTGCCGGCCGGGCGGATCGTCTCGCTGCTGGGCGGCAACGCGTCCGGCAAGTCGACCACCATGAAGGCCATCCTGGGCCTGGTCGCCCCGGCGACCGGCAGCGTTCGCTGGGACGGCACCGAGATCACCAACTGGCCGACCCCGCGCCGGATCGCGGCCGGCATCGCCTCGGTGCCGGAGGCCCGGCGGGTCTTCGGGCCGATGACGGTCGAGGAGAACCTGATGCTGGGCGCCTACACCCGCACCGACCGCGACCGCGTCCGGGACGACCTGCGAGCCCAGTACGACCGGTTCCCCCGGCTGCGTGAGCGCCGCCACCAGCAGGCCGGCACCCTGTCCGGCGGCGAGCAGCAGATGCTCGCCTTCGCCCGGGCCCTGATGAGCCGGCCGCGGCTGATCTGCATGGACGAACCCACGATGGGCCTGTCCCCGCGCCTGGTGGACGAGGTGCTCACCACCATCGCCCAACTGAACGCCGAACTCGGGGTGGCCGTCCTGATGGTCGAACAGCAGGCCGAGCTGGCACTGTCCATCGCCCACCACGGCTACGTCCTGGCCACCGGCCAGTTGATGCTCGACGGCCCGGCCGACCAGTTGCTCGACAACCCACGCGTCCAGGAGGCCTACCTGGGTCGCACCCTCACGAACGGAGACCACGATGACCAGCAAGCGTGACCGATTCCTCACCGCCGCCCGCAGCGAGCAGACCGATCGCCCTCCGGTGGGTGCGTGGATCCACTACGGCTCCAGCTTCTGGACCCCCGAGCAGGTGGCCGAGGCGCACCTGAGGTTCTACCGGCACTACGACTGGGACTACATCAAGGTGATGGACGACTTCCGGCTCGAGGTGCCCGAGGGTCTGACCGAGGTGACCGATCCGGAGCAACTCGAGCAGGTGGTGCCCGACCCGGCCGCGCCGCTGGCCAACTTCGCCAGGCAGACCGAGGTGCTGCGTATCCTGCGCGCCGAGGCGGGCGAGGCCGCCATCATCGAGACCATCTTCTCCCCCCTGCAGACGCTCGTCCGGGTGCTCGGCGCGAGCGTGGTGGAGTACTTCAAGGCCGATCCGGCGTTGGCGCACGCGACGCTGGGACGGGTGGCCGCTGCGCTGGCCCGGTACGCCGGCAACCTGGCCGGGCTGGGCGTGGACGGGGTCTTCCTAGCCGTCAACGGCGCCAGCCAGGACGCCACCAGCATGGGCATCAGCCCACGGCAGTTCCGGGACTGGGTGGCACCGTACGACCGGCAGGTCTTCGAGGCGGCCCAGGGGCTGGTCCGCATCGCGCACCTGCACGGTGAGGGCGCCGATCCCGAGTTGATCCGCGACTACCCGGTGGAGGTGCTGAGCTGGTCCGATCTGGTCTCGGCACCGACCATCGCAGCGGCGCAGGAGTCGTTCGGCTGGGTGCCGATGCTTGGTCTGGACGAGGTGAACAGCCTGTACTGGACGCCCACCCAGACCCGCGAGGCCGTGCTGGACGCGCGGCGGCAGGCGTCCGACCGGATCATCGTCGCGCCGAACTGCACCTTGCACTCCGACGGTTCGCCGCTGGTGCTGGCGGGGTTGCGGCAGTCGGTTGAGGTGCCGCTGACCTGAGCCCCGCGCTCAGACCGTGCTGGTGCGACTCAGACCGTGCTGGTGCGGCGGACCCGCAGTTGGCTGGCGTCGACGGACAGGATCTCCAGGCGGAAGCCGCGGAAGTCCGCGAGTTCGACCTCGATCCCGTCGGTGATGGCCAGCCAGCTGCCGTCAGTCTCCAGCGGCCCGTCGCCCGGCGCATCGGCCACGTTGGTGAACCTGCCGTCTTCGTGGATGACGAACCCGGCCACCGAGCGCGACAGCGGCGCCTGGTCGCGGGGCACGTAGACCTCCACACCGTCCGGCGCCCGGTCGACCGGGCCGAACCAGTCACCGAACAGTTCGGCCGGCAGTGCGTGCGGCGCGACCCGGTAGAACGCGGCCTGGGCGAACCGCTGGGACTTGACGGCGTGGAACGGGTAGACCAGGGCCCTGCCCCCCACCTCGCCGACGTCCTCGCGGTAGCGCACGTCCACGCTGCCGCCGCGGATGCCGCGGTCGTACAGCTCGATCGACTCGATGGTGACGCTGTGCGCGGTGTGTGGCCGTTCGCCCAGCGCGACCGCAGTCACCACTTCGTTCTCCCAGTCGATGTCGGCGGTGGGTGGCTCGCCGCCGAAGAAATCGGCGAAGGCTGCGGCGTCCCGGATGACGACCTCGGTGGCGACCTCGGGGCCGCCCCGGCTGCCCTCGGCGACCGTGGTGAACTCGATTGGTCTGGGATCGGGCGTGGCGGGAATCATGGGGTCTCCTCGTCGTCGCTGGTCCCAAAGATCCTAGCCGGGCGAGCTGTTCGGGGGGAGGGCTCAGCAGTCCTCCAGCAGCCGGCGCAGCACCCGGGTGCCGAAGCGCACCGCGTCGACCGGGACCCGTTCGTCGACGCCGTGGAACAGCGCCGAGAAGTCCAGATCGGGCGGCAGTTGCAGCGGGGCGAAGCCGTAGCCGGTGATGCCCAGCCGGTGCAGCCACTTGTTGTCGGTGCCGGCCGACAGGCAGTACGGCAGCAACGCGCAGCCCGGGTCCTCCGCCTCGATCGCGGCGTGCATCCTGGCCACGAAGTGCGAGTCGCGCGGGGCGTCGAGCGAGATCCCGACGTGGTCGACCAGCACCTCGACGTGCTCACCGGCCAGTTCGCCGATGGTGGCCAGCAGGAGGTCCTGGTGGCCGGGCAGGAATCGGCAGTCCAGGTGCGCGGTGGCCTCACCCGGGACCACGTTGTTCTTGTAGCCGGCGTCCAGCCGGGTGAAGTTGGCCGAATCGTGCAGGGTGGCGGCGACGAACCCCCGGGCGCCGCCGAGCAGGTCGAGGAAGCCCTCGAGGTCGTCGTCCGGCGAGGTGCCGGTGATTTCGGTGACGCCGTCGAACAGCGCCTGCACGCTGGCCACGTACTCGCGCGGCCAGCGGTGGGCGTTGATCCGCCCGATCGCCTCCGCAAGCCGGACGATGGCGTTCTCGTCGTTCGGCAGCGAACCGTGGCCGGCTCGTCCCACCGCCCGCAGCCGCAGCCAGGCCAGCCCCTTCTCCGCAGTCTGCAGCAGATAGGCCCGCCGGGTCTGGTCACTGCCTGCCACCGGCAGGGTGACCGAGTAACCGCCCACTTCGCTGATCGCCTCGGTGCATCCCCGGAACAGTTCCGGGTGGTGGGTCACCAGCCAGTCGGCGCCCAGCACCCCGCCCTGCTCCTCGTCGGCGAAGAACGCGAAGACCAGTTCGCGCGGCGGGACGATGCCCTGACTGGCGATGCGGCGCAGGTTGGCCAGGATCATGGCGTCCATCGACTTCATGTCCACCGCCCCCCGGCCCCAGATCATGCCGTCGCGCTCCTCCGCGCCGAACGGGTCGGCCGTCCAGTCAGCGGCGTTGGCCGGCACCACGTCGAGGTGGCCGTGCACGACCAGTCCGCCGCGGGCCGGATCCGCGCCGGGGACGCGGACGATGACGCTGGCGCGGCCGGGTTCGGATTCGATCAGCGTGGGCGTCAGGCCGACCTCGCGCATCTGCGCGACCACGTAATCGGCGGCCGGGCGTTCGGTCGGTCCCGATCCGTCGCCGTAGTTGGAGGTGTCGATGCGGATCAGTTCGCGGGTCAGGCGCAGTGCGTCGTCTTCGAGCCAGGTCCAGTCAGTCACCCGATCAGCCTGACACACCCCGGCTCACTCGTCGGCCGGGTTCGGCTCGCTCACCACGGAGTCGATCGGGGTGCCGGCCTCCACGGTCCGGCTGACCGTGCAGTCGCGTTCACGGGACGCCCGGACCGCCGCCGGGATGCGGGTCCGGGCGGCGTCCCCGGCCGGCCCTTCGGGGAAGCGCAGCCGGAAGGTGACGGTGAGGTCCTCGTAGTGGTTGCCGCCCTCGGTCGACTTGCGGCCGGAGGTGGTCACCTCGAACAGTTCAGGTTCGGCGCGGCGGCTGGTCATGATGTCGACGTCGACAGTCGTGCAGGCCCCGATGGCGGCGAGGAAGAGTTCACCCGGTGTGAAGGCCGCTTTACCGATGCCCACTTCGATGGTGGTGCCGCGGGAATTACGTGCCTGGTAGGACCCGCGGTCGAGCCGGACCAGGGTCACCTCGGTGTCGTCGTGCTGATCAGTCATGCCCACAGAGTGTCAGTGCTGGAGCCGGGCTCGCAGCAACCAGCTGCGAACCAGGTCGGTCGGTGCAGCGCGGTCTCCCGCGGGGCGCCACCGACCAGGCTCAGCAGGACGCCGGCGACCCTGACTCCCAACGCCCCGGGGCCGACCCGCCTGGCGAGCTCCCGGTGCCAACTCTCGAGCACCTCATTGCCCCTCGGGTAGTGCGCCGGCGACAGCTGGGGCAGCACCGCCAGGTGCGCCAGGATGCAGGCCAGGTCGTCGACCCGGCATCCGGGACCGGCGCGGTCGACGTCGATGAAGGTCACCTCCGGGTCGTGCCAGAAGATGTTGGCCTCGTAGGCATCGCCGTGGGTGGGCACCAGGTCGCCGGTCGGGAAGCGGCTGGCCAACTCGGTGATGAGGCTGGCCAGCCTGTCGATCTGCTCGGTGTGGTCGGGCAGCGCCTGGGCGGCGAGTCGGGCGTGGAACTCGGTCCGCTCGGTCCATGCCGGCTCGGCCGGTAGCCGCATCAGGTCGGCGGGCAGCCGGTCGAGTGCGTCCAGGACGTCTATCGCGTCCGGCGCCGGATTGGTCGCCCCGCGTTGGGCGGCGGACAGGTGCTCGGCGAACGGCTGGCCAGGTGCCTTGGCGAGCACCAGCACCCCGGACGGGTCGCTGTGCGCCACCTCGGGCCCGATGCCGGCCTCGGCGAACAACCGGAGCCGGGTTTCCAGCCCGGCGATCTTGTCGGGGCGGACCACCTTGGCGAACCAGGTGCGGTCGTCGGGGGTCTGGCCGGCAGTGAACTCGATCACCGCCCGGCGCAGTGGCCGGTAGACCCGCATCCGGCTGGTGGTGGACGCCCCAACTGCGGCGTCCAGCCAGTCGGGGTTGCAGGCGTTGGCCAGCCCCGGCAGCTCCGGATCGTCGGGATGGCGCCAGACCGAGATCGTCTGGTCCCCCGCCGTCACCTGCACGGCGGACGCAACCGGCGCAGTGGTGGCCACCAGGTGGTCGGTCACCTGGTCGCCGTGGACCTGGTACCAGACCCGGTAACTGACCGAGGTCTCGGCCCCGGGACGGGATTGGACCTGCTCCACCTGGTGGCCGAAACCGGGAAGCCGGCCGTGCTGCAACCCGGTCAATGCCGACTGCAGCAGGGCGCCGGCGGCCTCACCGGTCATCAAGTCGATCACCTGGGTGGGCACGGTCAGTCAACCGACTGGGCCGAGGGAGCGGAGACAGCGCTCGGGGCCGACTGGGCCGAAGGCGCCGACTGGGCGGTCGGGGCCGAGTACGCAGAAGGAGCCGAGTCAACCGTGTAGTCCTCGGTGGCCGGGGCCTGCGAGGCCGCCATGGTCTCCTGGGCGCTCGGCGCGGACGGGGCGCTGGTCTGGGTGTTGGCGCTCACCGCGGTCGGGGCGCTGTCGGTCGCATCGGCCGGGTTGGAGCTGTTCGACGAGGCCGGCAGCACGATGCCCGCACGACTCTGGTCGACCTGGCCGTCGGAGGCCAGTGCGGTGGCAGCACCACCGAGGGCAGCGACACCCAGCGCACCGGTAACGGTCCAGGCGATTATCGTCTTCTTGGTCATGTTCTTCTCCTCTGCTCGGTTTGTTCGATGTCTTCACTTAACCAACCGACGATGAGGTGGGCGTTGGCTGCAGATGAGAGATCTCTCACGCCTCTTATGAACTCTTCTGGCCCCGCGGGCGGGTGTCGTGGAATACCCGAACGGCGCGAACGCGTTATACCTTTGGCAACTCGAGCGCTTCAACCAGGCATCCAGTGGAGGTGATGACATGCTCGATCCAGCTGAACTGTTCAGCCTTTCGCCGCACCTTGAGGGTGAAGCTGGGCAGCGTGCCGATGATCGGCCCACCCTGCTGGTCACTCTCGGCAGTTACGCCGACGCCGGGCATACCCAGGCCTTGATCGACGACCACCTGCTCGATCGGCTGGCCAACCACAAGGTTGGGAACTTCGACATCGACCAGCTCTTCGACTACGCAGGCCACCGACCGCCGATCGTCTTCGAACACGACCATTTCCGGCAGTACCAGGCACCGGAGATCGCTCTGCACCGCTTGACCGACTCCGTCGGCAACGCCTTCCTGCTGCTGAGCGGCCCCGAGCCTTCGCTGCAGTGGGAGCGCATGGTGGCATCGGTGGAGCAGTTGATCCAGCGGTTCAACGTGGATCGCGTGGTCATCCTGCAGTCGATGCCGGCACCCGCGCCGCACACCCGGCCCGTGCACGTCTCGGGCTACGCCAGCGACCCCACGCTGCTGGGTGACCGGGAGGGCATACCGGGGATCTTCCAGATGGGGTCGTCGTTCACCGGGCTGCTGACCTTGCGGCTCGGCGAGCACGGCAAGGACGTCATCGGGTTGGTCGCCCACGTGCCGCACTACCTGTCCGAGACCGAGTACCCGGACGCCGCGATCGCGCTGCTCGGCCAGGCCGGCCCGGTGGCCGGTCTTGAGCTGCCGATCGACGGGCGGCTGGCCGCCTCGGCTCCGGTGACCCGGCGGCTGATCGACTCCCAGATTGCACAGTCGGTGGAGGCCCAGCAGGTCGTCGCGCGGCTGGAGGAGCAGTACGAGCAGTGGATGAACCAGCGCGCGCTCAGCCCACGGCCCGACGTGCCTACCGCTGAGCAGATCGGTGCCGAGGTGGAGGAGTTCCTTAAGGACCTCAACCGCGGCCCGGACGCCGAGTGAACGAGCACGCCGCGCCAGCTGACCTCGGGACGCTGGTCAGCGCCTCACGCTGCCCGCTGGGCACTCTCCATGCACGGGGCCGGATAGTGCACGCCTTGGAGGCTGTTTGCGTACATTTCCCGTCGCTCAGGATGGAAAGTGCACGGCGGGGCCCGTCGAGTTGCCGAGCTCATCCCGCGCTCCCCTGCCGCTGGGCACTCTCCGTGCACAGGCCCGAATAGTGCACGCCTTGGAGGCTGTTCGCGTACATCTCCCGCCGCTCACGACGGAGAGTGCACAGCCGAGCCCGTCGTGGGCCGGCCCTGGAAGCCGTTCGCGTGCATCATCGGGCGTCGGGCACGTGGCCACCCGGGCGGTCACGGGCGGGCGCCTGTCGAGCCCACCGGGCAGAATCCCAACAGTGCCTAACGGGCCAACTGCCACGCCCGGACCCCGCCGACGATGCCAGCAGAGTTGGGCACGACCACGACGTCGTCCCCGAGCAGGGCCAATGTGCTCGGTGTGATGCACCGGGCGTTCCCGCCCCCCAGGTAGACCCGGTCCCAGACGAAGACCGGCCGCAGCGACTCCACCACTCGGCGCACTCGGCGTGACCACATCGCGTTGCCCAGACGGCGACGCTCCGGCTCGCCGACGTACTCGTCGAAGGTCGTCATCCTGATCGGTCCACGAGACAGCTCGAGGTGCGGCGCCAGCCGTCCACCGTCGAAGTGGGCAGTGCCCAGCCCGGTGCCGAAGGTGAGCACCAGCTCGAGCCCGGCGCCGGTGACCAAACCGGCCCCGTGCACCTCGGCGTCGTTCAGCACCAGCGCAGGCACCCCGAACCGCTCGGACAGCGCAGCCTGGATGTCCAGTCCATGCCACGCTGCCACCAGTTCGGGCAGCACCCGGGTGCGCGGGCCGCGCTCGGTGACGTAGTGCGGGGTGGTGATCACCACCCCGTGCCGCAGCATCCCAGGCATGCCGAGGGTCAGCCGATCAGCCGGCGGGAGCCTGCTCGCCAGCCCGGCCACCAGGTAGATCAACTTGTCGGGAGCGAGCGGGTACGGGGTGGGCACCCGCACCACCGGCGCCCTCATCGTCCCGGCAGCATCGAGGACCGACGCCTTGATGCCGGAACCCCCGCAGTCTACGGTCAGCGTGGCCTGCTCCACCCAGCCAGCGTAGGCGCATCACCGCCGGTGGCGGGTGGAAGGCACAGCGCTGGGGAAGGCTACTGTGGTCACAGCCCCCACCTCGGGGTAGGAATCGGCGACGAAGAAGGAAGACCATGAAAGTTCTGGTTCTGGGCGGCGATGGCTTCTGCGGCTGGCCCGCCTCCCTCCACCTGTCGGCCCGCGGTGATGAAGTGGTGATCGTTGACAACTTCTCCAGGCGGCGCATCGACGAGGAACTGGGAGTGCAATCACTGACTCCGATCCGGTCCATGGTGGAGCGGCGCGCCGCCTGGCGGGAGGTCTCGGGACGCGACATCACCGTGGTCGAACTGGACATCGCGCAGGACTACCACGGGCTGCTTGAACTGCTGGCCACCGAGCGCCCGGACGCCATTATCCACTTCGCCGAGCAGCGGGCCGCCCCTTACTCGATGAAGTCCGCCAGGCACAAGCGGTACACCATCGACAACAACGTCAACGCCACCCACAACGTGCTCTGCGCGATCGTCGATTCCGGCCAGGACATCCACTTGGTGCACCTGGGCACGATGGGTGTCTACGGTTACGGCACCGCCGGCATGGCGATCCCCGAGGGCTACCTCGACATCCAGGTGCCCACCGATGGTGGGGTGGTCGAGACGGAGATCCTCTACCCGACCAACCCGGGGTCGATCTACCACATGACGAAGGTGCTCGACCAGACGCTGTTCGCCTACTACGCCAAGAACGACGAGCTGCGCATCACCGACCTGCACCAGGGCATCATCTGGGGCACCAACACCCGCGAGACCAGCCTGGACGAGCGGCTGATCAACCGTTTCGACTACGACGGCGACTACGGCACCGTACTCAACCGGTTCCTGATGCAATCGGCGGTGGGTTACCCGCTGACCGTGCACGGCACCGGCGGCCAGACCCGGGCGTTCATCCACATCCAGGACATGGTCCGTTGTGTCGAGATCGCCCTGGACAACCCGCCGACCGCCGGTGACCGGGTCAAGATCTTCAACCAGATGACCGAGACCCACCGGGTGCGAGACCTGGCCCAGCTGGTCGCGAAGATCACCGGGGCGTGCGTCGAGATGGTGCCGGACCCGCGCAAGGAGGCCTTCGAGAACGACCTGGTCGTCCGCAACGACAACTTCCTCGCGCTCGGGCTGAACCCGATCACCCTGAGCGAGGGCCTGCTGCGCGAGATCAACGAGACCGCCGGCCGCTACGCCGACCGGGCCGACCACTCCCGCATCCCGGCGACCTCACTGTGGACCAGGAACCAGCAGGCAGGTATCCCCGCCTCGATCGCCGGCACCAAGTAGAGCCGCACCTCGATGCGGATCGCGATCTTCACCGAGGTGTTCCTGCCCAAGATCGACGGGGTGGTCACCCGGATCCTGCGCACCCTCGACGAGTTGGCCGACCTGGGCCACGAGGTGCTCGTCTTCGCCCCCGGTGATCCCCCGCCGGTCTACGCCGGATTCGAGGTCGTGAGGGTACGCTCGGTCGCCTTCCACTGGTACCCGGAGATCAAGGTCGGCCTGCCCACCCCCCGCATCGCCGAACGGATGATCTCGTTCCGGCCGGACGTGGTGCACGCGGTCAACCCCGCCTGGCTGGCCGCCTACGGGGTGCTGTCGGCGAAGCGGCGCGACGTGCCGCTGCTGGCGTCCTACCACACCCAGTTGTCAAGCTACACCGAGAAGCTGCACCTCAACTGGTTGACCCGCCCGGCCGACTGGTGGACGACCACCCTGCACAACCAGGCCGAGGTGAACCTGTGCACCTCACCGCAGATGGTGGACGCCGCAGTCGCGCACGGCGTGCAGCGGGTCGACCTGTGGCCCAAGGCGGTCGACACCGTCAGGTACCGGCCGCAGGCGGCCACCAGACGGATGCGCCGACGGCTGACCGACGGCCACCCGGAGATGCCGCTGGCGATCTACGTCGGTCGGTTGTCCCATGAGAAGAACCTGGACGACCTGCTGGAGCCTGTGCACCGGCTGCCGAACGTGCGGTTCGCGTTCGTCGGTTCGGGGCCGGCGGCGGTGCACCTGCAGAATGCGTTCTCGGGCACGCAGACGGTCTTCACCGGGTACATGACCAGCCATGAGCTGGCCGAGGCCTACGCCAGCGCCGACATCTTCTGCTTCCCTTCCACCACCGAGACGCTCGGCTTCGCCGGGCTGGAGGCGATGGCCTCGGGAGTGCCGGTGATCGGCGCCAACGCCGGGGGCATTCCCCACCTGCTCACCGACGGTGTCGAGGGCTTCCTGGTGGAGCCGCACGACGCCGACCAGTTCGTCGACCGGATCAGCCAGCTGGCAGCCGACCCGGACCTGCGGTCCCGGATGGCGGTTGCGGCCCGGGCGGAGGCCGAACGGCACAGCTGGCGCAGTGCGACCGAGGCCTTGATCGGCTTCTACGACCTGGCGGTTTCCCGGCACCGGGGATAACTCAGGGACCTTTCATCCGGCAACGAGTTGCAGGACCGGCCGGAGCGTCCCGGCGCCTCCGTGGTAGCTTGAGCGCAGCGCTCCTAGCGCCAACTTACTGCTACAGCGAGGTGACAATGAGTGACACCGTGACGCCAGAGCAATCGTCAGATGACCTGTTGACGAAGCTGCGCCACATGCGTGAGAAGGCGGTCCAGGGAGGCGGACCCGCACGCATTGAAGCCCAACATGCGAAGGGCAAGATGACTGCCCGGGAACGGCTTTCGATCCTGCTGGACGAGGGCTCGTTCCAGGAACTCGGCGCCTTGGCGACCCACGACATAACCGACTTCGGCATGGCTGAGAAGCGCTTCCCCGGCGACGGCGTGATCACCGGATTCGGCAAGATCAACGGCCGCCGGGTTGCCGTCTACGCGCAGGACTTCACCGTTTTGGGCGGCTCGTTCAGCCAGGTACAGGCCCAGAAGATCAACAAGATCCAGGATCTCGCCCTCGAGAGCGGCATCCCGATCGTCGGCCTGAACGACTCCGGCGGCGCCCGCGTCCAGGAAGGCGTCCGCAGCCTGGCCGCCTACGGCGAGGTCTTCTCGCGCAACGTGGCGGCCTCTGGTGTGATCCCGCAGATCAGCCTGATCATGGGGCCCTGCGCCGGCGGCGCGGTCTACTCCCCCGCCCTGACCGACTTCACGATCATGGTCGACCAGACCTCCAACATGTTCCTGACCGGGCCCGAGATCGTTGCCTCGGTGACCGGCGAGCAGGTGACCGCCGAGGAACTCGGTGGCGCAGCCGTTCATGCCGGACGCAGCGGCGTCGCCCAGTTCGAGGTGAAGTCCGAGATCCAGGCCCTTGAGCTCACCAAGCTTCTGCTCAGCTACCTGCCGGCCAACACCTCCGAGGACGCCCCCAGCCTGGTCAGCGACGACTCCCCCGACCGGATGTCGGAGTCGCTGAACACCATCGTGCCGGTGGACGACCGGCAGGCGTACGACATGCGCAAGGTGCTGGACGAGATCTTCGACACCGACTCGATCCTGGAGGTGCACGAGGCGTTCGCACCCAATGCGATCGTCGCGTTCGCCCGGCTCGACGGCCGTCCGGTCGGCATAGTGGCGAACCAGCCGATGGTGATGTCGGGTGTGCTCGACATCGATTCTTCCGACAAGATCAGCCGCTTCATCCGGATCTGCGACGTCTACTCCATCCCGATCGTGACCTTCGTCGACTGCCCCGGCTACCTGCCCGGCGTCGAGCAGGAGTACAACGGCGTCATCCGGCACGGCGCGAAGATCATCTACGCCTACTGCCAGGCGACCGTCCCGAAGATCTCGGTGGTCACCCGCAAGGCCATCGGCGGGTCGTACGTGGCGCTCAGCTCCAAGCAGATGGGATCCGACGTGGCCTTCGCCTGGCCCAGCGCGCAGATCGCCGTGATGGGGCCGGACGGCGCCGCCCGACTGCTGCACGGCCGGGCCATCCGGGCCGCCGAGGATCCGGCGAAGGCCGAGGCCGAGTTCATCGCCGAGTACCGGGAGAAGTTCTTCAACCCGTACCGGGCCGCCGACATGGGCCAGATTGATGAGGTCATCGAGCCGCGTGAGACCAGGCCGCGCCTGGTGCGCGCGCTGGAGGTCCTGCAGACCAAGATCGCTACCACCGTGCCGAAGAAGCACGGGCTGTTCCCGGTGTGATGCGCCATGGCTGATATGGGATGGGGCCTGCAGATGATGCTGCTCGGCATGGGGACGGTCTTCCTCATGCTGATCGCCCTCATGGTTGTACTGATTCTGCTCGGCAAGACCGACAAGAGCCCGACCGCGCCGGCCGTTGAGGCCGCCCCGGAGGCCGAGCTCGAGAGCGGAGCAGTAGGTGAGACCGCCGCGGTCGAAGAGGACCCGAACGCCTGGATGACCATCGCCGATGCCAGTGGCCTGACCCCTGAGCAGATCGCAGCCGTCTCGGTTGCGGTGGCCGTCCACGCCGATGTCCGCCGCAAGCAGGCCGCGCCTGTCCACCGCGTCCACGCGCCCGGCTCGCGCCTTTGGGCGAGCCGCTGGGTGGCGATGGGGCGCAGTTCCCAGATGCATAACACCCAGAGGAGATGACGGTGCGTCGCTACCAGCTCACAGTCAACAACAACGAATACGAGATCGACGTCGAGGAGATCTCGGCCACCGAGTTCCAGGTGATGATCGACGGGCAGAGCGTCGAGGTGCAGTTGACCTCGCAGGCGGACGCCGCGGACGCCGTGATCACCCCGCAGATCGAGGCCGCCCGGGTGGCCGGTGAGCCGTCGATCAGCGCCGGTCAGCCCGTCCCCACCGCACCGAAGGTGCCGCAGGCGATGCGGTCGGCGAAGCCGCGCACCCCGTCCCCGGCGGTCGCCGGTGGCCAGGACCTTGCCTACTCGATGAGCGCACCGATGCCCGGGGTGATCCTGGAGATCAAGGTGAGCCCCGGCTCCCAGGTCAACAAGGGTGACGTCGTCATGGTGCTGGAGGCCATGAAGATGAAGAACGACCTGCACGCAGCCCGTACCGGCACCGTGGAGTCGATCGACGTCGCCACTGGCGAGCAGGTCAAGTACGGCCAGGTGCTGCTGCGGTTCGCGAAGGATTGACATGGATGCATCCACAATCGAAAGTCTGCTGAGCGGGTTCTTCAACCTGTCGTGGCAGGGCGGCGTCATGATTGCGGTCGGCATCCTGCTGATCTACCTGGCGATCGCCAAGGAGTACGAGCCGCTGCTACTGCTGCCCATCGGAGCTGGCTGTATCCTCGCCAACCTGCCCATCTCGATGCTGCTCGGCACCCCGGAAGAACCCGGGATGCTGCAGCTGTTCTACAACATCGGTGTCGGCAACGAGCTTTTTCCGCTGCTGATCTTCATCGGCATCGGCGCGATGACCGACTTCGGTCCCCTGCTGGAGAACCCGAAGATGGTGCTGCTGGGCGCCGCCGGTCAGTTCGGCATCTTCCTGACGCTGATCCTGGCCCTGCTGCTCGGCTTCACCCGGCCGGAGGCCGCCTCGATCGGCATCATCGGTGCCATCGACGGCCCGACGTCGATCTACGTGTCGGCGCAGCTCGCACCCCACCTGCTTGGGCCGATCACGGTGGCTGCCTACAGCTACATGTCGCTGGTGCCGATCATCATGCCGCCGGTCATGCGGTTGCTGACCAGCAAGAAGGAACGCTCCATCCGGATGCCGTACTCCTCTCGCGAGATCAGCCAGCGCACCCGGATCATTTTCCCGATCCTGGTCACGATCATCGTCGGGGTGCTGGTGCCGTTCGCGTTGCCGTTGATCGGCACCCTGATGCTGGGCAACCTGATGCGCGAGTCCAGGGTCGTCGAGCGCCTCACCGGGGCCGCCCAGAACGAGCTGAACAACATCGTCACGCTCTTCCTGGGCCTGGCGATCGGCTCGACGATGGTGGGCGAGAACTTCATCAAGACCCAGACGCTGTTCATCCTGGTGCTGGGCCTGGGCGCTTTCATCCTCGACACCGCCGCCGGCGTGCTGTTCGGCAAGCTGATGAACCTGTTCAGCGGCGGCAACTTCAACCCGCTGATCGGTGCGGCCGGTATCTCGGCGTTCCCGATGGCCGCCCGCGTGGTGCAGAGGGAGGCTGCCCGCGAGGACAACAGCAACTTCGTGCTGATGCACGCAATGGGGGCCAACGCGGCTGGTCAGGTCGCCTCCGCGATGGCCGGTGGCGTCCTGCTGGCGCTGATGGCCGGAGCCTGACAAGCCACCGATAGCACAGTCGAGTCCCACCAGGGGGCCGGGTTCCACCAGACCCGGCCCCTTCATTCGTCCTCGTCGCCGCAGGCTAGGCTGCTGCATATGCATCTCGGCATTGATTTCGGTACAACTCGCACGGTCGTCGCCTACTCGGATCGTGGGAATTTCCCGGTCGTGGCGTTCACCGACGAGGCCGGCGATGCCCACGAGTACCTGCCCGCCCAGGTGGCGTTGACCGACGACGGCCTGGTGTGCGGCTTCGCCGCCCGCGGCGCCCGCGAGCAGGGCTTCCCGGTGCTGCGGTCCATCAAGCGGGCGCTGGCCTCACCGGCGGCCAACGTCGCCACCAGGGTCAGCATCGGGGACGCCAAGGTGCGCCTGCTGGACGTCCTGGCCACCTACCTGGCCCACGTCCACTCGAGCCTGCTTGAGTCGTCCACCATCGCCCAGTTGCTGCAGGACGACCCGATCACCAGAGTCGTGGTGGCGGTGCCCGCCCACGCCAACAGCGCCCAGCGCTTCCTCACGCTGGAGGCCTTCCGGCTGGCCGGGTTCCCGGTCACGGCGATGATGAACGAGCCGTCAGCGGCCGGTTTCGAGTACACGCACCGGCTGTCCCGCACCCCGAGCGCCCGGCGCAGCCGACTGGTGGTCTACGACATGGGCGGCGGCACCTTCGACGCGTCCCTGGTCGCGATCAACGACCGCAGCCACTCGGTGCTGGGTTCGGTCGGCATCAACCGGCTGGGGGGCGACGACTTCGACATGGCGCTGGCCGACCTGGCCTGCGAGCTGGTCGGCGTCGGCTCGGACAACCTCGGCCTGGACGGCTACTTCGAGTTGCTGGACGAGGCGCAGGCGGTCAAGGAGGGTCTGTCCCCGCAGTCGCGCCGTATGGTGCTGGAGGTCTCCGACCGCTCGGTGACCGTGCCGGTCCCGACCTTCTACGACAGGGTAACCCCGCTGGTCGAGCAGTCCATCCAGGCGATGGGCCCGCTGGTCGCTGGTCTGGACGAGGGTGAGCCCGACCTCAGCGAGATCGCCGGGTTCTACCTGGTGGGCGGCGCCAGCGTGCTGCCATTGGTTCCCCGGCTGTTGCGCGAACGTTTCGGACGCCGGGTGTACCGCTCCCCCTACCCCGCGGCGTCCACGGCGATCGGTCTGGCGATCGCCGCCGATCCGGAGTCCGGGTACACCTTGTCCGACCGGCTGTCCCGCGGCTTCGGGGTGTTCCGCGAGGCCGACGAGGGCCAGCGGCTGCACTTCGACTCGATCTTCAACCGCGACCAGCAGCTGGAGACCGACACCGAGGTGCGGGTCGAGCGTCGCTACCGGGCAGCCCACAACATCGGCTGGTACCGGTTCGCCGAGTACGCCGACATGGTGGACGGCCAGCCGGCCGGCGACATCGTCCCCTATGAGGACGTCATCGTGCCGTTCACCAGCGAGCTGCAGGCCAACGGCGTCGACCTGGGCAGCGTCGAAGTGGTCCGCACCGGCGAGGCGCACTGGATCGAGGAGTCCTACCTGATTGACCGGCACGGCATCGTGAAGGTGACGATCAGCGATCTCGACACCGGGTACCGCCAGACCCACCAGTTGGGGGTCAACCACGAACAGGTTGTGCAACCGGAATAAGCCGGCACTTCAACTCGTTGCTTAGTTGAACCGTCAACCAGTTGGAGTGAAGATGAGCAACCCTGTCCAGATCGGTGTCTTCAGCGTCAGCGACATCACCACCGACCCAACCACCGGGCAGACCCCGACCGAACGTGAGCGGATCAAGGCCTCCATCGCCATCGCGAAGAAGGCCGAGGAGATCGGGCTGGATGTGTACGCGATCGGCGAGCACCACAACCCGCCGTTCTTCAGCTCGTCCCCGACCACCACGCTGGCCTACATCGCCGCGCAGACCGAACGCATCCAGCTGTCCACCGCGACCACGCTGATCACCACCAATGACCCGGTGAAGATCGCCGAGGACTTCGCCATGTTGCAGCACCTGGCCGATGGCCGGGTTGACCTGATGCTCGGCCGCGGCAACACCGGCCCGGTCTACCCCTGGTTCGGGCAGGACATCCGCAACGGCATCAACCTGGCGCTGGAGAACTACGCGCTGCTGCGCCGGCTGTGGCGCGAGACCGACGTCGACTGGGACGGCCGGTTCCGCACCCCGCTGGCCGGGTTCACCTCGACGCCGCGCCCGCTGGACGACGTCGCGCCGTTCGTCTGGCACGGCTCGATCCGCTCACCCGAGATCGCCGAGCAGGCCGCGTACTACGGTGACGGGTTCTTCCACAACAACATCTTCTGGCCGATGAGCCACACCAGCCAGATGATCGACCTGTACCGGCGCCGCTACGAGCACTACGGCCACGGCGCCTACCACCAGGCGATCGTCGGGCTGGGCGGCCAGTTCTTCATGCGACCCAACTCGCAGGACGCCTGGCGGGAGTTCCGTCCCTACTTCGACAATGCACCGGTCTACGGGCACGGGCCCAGCATGGAGGAGTTCACCTCCACCACGCCGCTGACCGTGGGCAGCCCGCAGCAGGTGCTGGAACGCACGCTGTCGTTCACCGATCACGTCGGCCACTACCAGCGCCAGCTGTTCCTGATCGACCACGCCGGCCTGCCGCTGAAGACCGTGCTGGAACAACTGGACCTGCTGGGCGGGATCCTGCCCGAGATGCGCGCCGGGTTCGCCGAGGGCCGCCCGGCCGACGTGCCGGACGCACCGACGCATGCCGCCCTGGTCGAGGTCGCCGGCGGCCCGAAGGACTCCACCGTCTACGCCGAAGGCGACGCCGTCACCGGACGCCCCGTTGAGTACCGATGAAGGAGGCACCAACAACGATGAGGATCGTCGCCATCAGCGCCGGCGCCGGTAGTCCGTCGTCCACCCGTAACCTGGCCGACCGGATTCTGGCCGAGGTCTCCGGACAACTACCCGAGGCCCAGACCGGCGTGCTGGACGTGCGGGAGCTTGGCCACGACCTGCTCACCGCAACCACGTCCGGGCTGCGCAGCGAGCGGCTCGGCTCAGCCATCCAGCAGGTTGCCGAAGCCGCCGCCATCGTCGCGGTGACACCGGTCTTCAACGGCTCCTACTCCGGGCTGTTCAAGCTCTTCTTCGACGTGCTGGACGAGGGCACGCTGGCCGAGGTGCCGGTGCTGCTGGCCGCGACCGGCGGCACCGCCCGGCACAGCCTGGCCATCGACCAAGCCATGGTGCCACTGTTCTTCTACCTGCGGGCGCGGCCGCTGCCCTGGCCGGTCTACGCTGCCACCGACGACTGGGCCGACCCGCAGGCCCTGGACGCCCGGGTCCGGCAGGCTGCCGAAGCGCTCGCCGCCCAACTGTCCGGCGGCCCGCCCAGCAGCGGACGCAACCGGGTGAGCCCGGCCGACGACTTCCAGTTGGAGAACAGCTTCGAGGAGATGTTCGCCCAACTGGCCGGCGGGAAGCCCTGACGGGTCTGGTCCGGGGTGCGGATAGGCTTGATCGGTGAGCGCACAGGACCCCCGACCCGAGGACCGCTGGCCGGACTTCATCC
>NZ_JBASCI010000109.1:0-15502 GCF_049651565.1 Brooklawnia sp. | reverse complement strand
CGCCCGCGGCTTCCGCAACCGAGACAACTACCGGCTACGCATGCTCCTCATCGGCGGCGGACTCACCCCGCCACCCCCACCGGAAGTGTGAAGAGCCGGATTGACCGAGCCTGGAGGACGCACCAGGGGGCTGCTGGTCACCCCCAACAACCCCCTGGGCTTATGAGCAAAATGTACGTCATCTTTCGCTCCGCCAAGAAATACTTAGGCAACTTGTTGCTGGTGAGCGGCACAAAACGGCCGAATTGGCTGGTCGACCCGGATGGTTACTCGGCCCGACAAGCGGAGAGATCGACTTGCGGCGGTAAAGGTCACAAAATGGTCACTGTTGCATTGCGATTGCCACGCCTTTCTTGACCCCCGATTGAGCCTCTTCCTAGGCTGCAGGCGTCACACCAAGTCACGACGAAGTGGTGACAGCTCAACTCCCACGGCGCTCGAACCTCGTCGCCGAACCCACACCCAGGAGCCCTGGCGCTCCGATAGATCCCGCGGGATCCAACAGGAGGTACCAACCAATGAAGCTATCGAAGGTATTCATCACCGGTGCCGCCGGGCTGGTCGCGCTCAGCCTCGCGGCCTGCGGCGGCGGCTCGTCCAGTGGCGACGCCTCCGGCGACGCGGGCAGCGCCGACCAGAAGGTCTTCAAGCTGGCGTTCAACCAGACCGAGCAGCACCCGCAGTACGCGGCCGGCGTCGAACTCGGCAAGAAGCTCGAGGAGGCCACCGACGGCCGCTACTCGGTTCAGGTGTACCCGAACGAGCAGCTCGGCGGCCAGGCCGACGTCATCCAGAACCTGTCCGACGGCACCGTCGAACTGATGTGGGTCGGCGGCCCGGTCCTGGAGAGCTTCAACAAGGACTTCGTCGTGTTCAACCTGCCCTACGTCTTCGATTCCACCGCGGCCCAGCTCGACGTGCTGTCCGACCAAGAGGCTCTCGAGCCGCTGTTCACCTCGATCGAGGACAGCCAGTCGATCACCGTCCTGGCCGGCGTCAACGCCGGCGTCCGGAACGTCTACAACGCTGAGAAGCCGATCCGCACCCCCGAGGACCTGTCCGGTATGAAGATCCGGGTCCAGCAGTCCGACTCCCAGGTCCGGATGATCGAGCTCATGGGCGCCGTGGCGTCCCCGATGAACAACGGTGAGACCTACTCCGCGCTGCAGACCGGCGTCCTCGACGGTGCCGAGAACAACGAAGTCACTTGGGACGCGCTGAAGCACAGCGAGGTCGCCAAGTACTACTCGTACACCCGTCACCTGATCATTCCCGACTACCTGTTGATGAGCACCAAGGCGCTCGACGAGATGTCGGAGGAGGACCGCCAGGCCCTGATGGACCTGCTGCCCGAGATCCAGAAGGTCGCCAACGATGGCTTCGCCGCCTTCACCCAGGCATCCATCGACCACGCCACCTCGATCGGCGCGCAGTTCAATGACGACGTCGACATCGCCGCGTTCAAGGAGCGCGTCCAGCCGCTGGTTGACGAGTCAGTGAACGAGAACGACGTCCGCAAGACCCTGTACGAGCGCGTGCAGGAGGCGAACGCCGCCAACCCAGCCAGCTGACCGCTGGCAACCCAGGTCCGGGTCCCCAGATCGGGGGCCCGGACCTGTTGTGTCACAGGGCACGAAAAGGTCAGCGCCGACCCCCTCCGGGCACCTAAGGTCACAATCAGGTCACCGTTGTTGCACGGTTGCCGTCCCTCCTTGACCCCCAATCGCGGCACTTCCTATAGTCCAGTCATCAAACTGAACCGTGTTCGGTTTGACGCACAAGTCGAGATAACGGGGTCCGACTCGGCGCCAGGTGGCGACGACAGGAACGCGAGTCTCGTCAGCTCGCAAGGTTCAGTACCAAGGAGGTACGCGAATGAAGTTGTCCAAGGTGATCCTGACCGGCGTGGTCGGTCTCGTTTCGCTCGGTCTGGCCGCGTGTGGCGGCGGCGGCGGTGGTGCGGCCAGCGGAGACGGCTCGGCCGACGCCGGCAGCGGTGAGACCCGCGAGTTCAAGCTCGCGTTCAACCAGACCGACCAGCACCCGCAGTACAAGGCAGGCGTCGAGTTCGGCAAGCGCCTCGAAGAGGCCACCGACGGCCGCTACTCGATCCGGGTCTACCCGAACGAGCAGCTCGGCACCCAGTCCGACGTCATCCAGAACCTGTCCAACGGCACCGTCGAGCTGATGTACGTCGGCGGTCCGGTCATGGAGGGCTTCAACAAGGACTTCGCCGTCTACAACCTGCCTTACATGTTCGCCTCGCAAGAGGCCCAGCGTGAGATCTTCCGCGATGAGGAGCTCAACGCCGACCTGTTCACCTCGATCGAGGAGTCGAAGAGCATCACGGTGCTCGCGGCCCTGTTCGCCGGCGTCCGCAACGTCTACAACAGCAAGGGCCCGGTCCAGACTCCGGAGGACCTGGATGGCATGAAGATCCGTGTCCAGCAGTCCGACTCCCAGGTGCGGATGATCGAGCTGATGGGTGCCGTCGCCTCCCCGATGGGCCAGGGTGACGTCTACTCCGCGCTGCAGACCGGCGTCCTCGACGGTGCCGAGAACAACGAGACCGTGTACAACGCCCTCAAGCATGACGAGGTCGCCAAGTACTACTCCTACACTCGCCACCTGATGATCCCGGACTACCTGCTGATCAGCACCAAGGCTCTCGAGTCGATGTCCGAGGAGGACCGCCAGGCTCTGCTCGACCTGGTCCCCGAGATTCAGCAGATGGCTGACGACGGCTTCCAGGACTTCATCCAGGAGTCGAAGGCGAACTCTGAGTCCATCGGTGCCCAGTTCAATGATGACGTCGACGTCGAGGCCTTCCGGGCCCGCGTCCAGCCGCTCATCGAGGAAACGGTCAACGAGAACGAGGTTCGGCAGACCCTCTACCAGGCCATCCAGGAAGCCAACGCGGCCAATCCTGCCAGCTGACAACCGTAGCCACCGGCCCCCGGGATATGATTCTGGGGGCCGGTCGGTCCGGTCATCAGCCGTCACGTCAACGACAAAAATAGAGGCTCAAATGAAAGCCCTAAAGGTCCTCCGCGGTGTGCTTGACGCAACTCTCCGCTGGTTCTGCATCATCCTGTTCGCCCTGCTGGTCCTGCTGATCGCATTCCAGATCACCGCCCGGTTCACCGTCGGCGGCAACGCGTGGACCGAGGCCATGGCCCGAATCATCTTCATCTGGCAGGGCATCATCGGCGCTGCCTACGTCATCGGCGAGAACGACGACGTGGCCATCGACTTCCTGGTTCGCAAGTTCCCTGCGGCGGTCGTCAAGGTCTTCGAGGTGCTGGCCCACAGCATCGTGGCCTTCTTCGCCGTCTGGGTGATGATCTACGGCGGGTCGCTGCTGTCGAACTCCGCGATGGACCAGACCGTCGAGCTGCTGCCGTTCCAGCAGGGCATGCTCTACATGATCCTGCCGATCAGCGGCGCCTTGATCACCATCTACTCGATCCTGCACATCATCAAGGCAGTGACCAGTGAGGTGAAGGTCGTGAGCGAAGAAGACATCGACATCTCAACCTTGCAGGAAGAGGGCATCTGACATGAACGAAGCTGGACTTGTTGGCCTCATCCTGGTAGTCGGGATGTTCGGCCTGATGGCCATCGGCGTGTCGGTGTCAATCTCCATCGGCCTGCCGTCGGCCATCTGCCTGGTTATCCTGATGGGCCACGAATCGGGTGTGTTCACCTCGGCCCAGAAAATCTACAACGGCATCGACTCCTTCGCCCTATTGGCCATCCCACTATTCGTATTGGCGGGCGCCATCATGAACCAGGGCGGTATCGCGTCCCGATTGATTGGGTTGGCGAAATCGTTGACCGGGCCGATGCCAGGCGCGCCGGCCCAGACCAACGCGCTGGCCAACATGCTCTTCGGCGCCATCTCCGGTTCCGCGCTGGCCGGTGCGTCCGCCGTCGGCGCGATCATGGCCCCGGAGGAGGAGAAGGAGGGCTACGACATGGGCTTCGCCGCCGCGGTCAACGTGGCGTCAGCCCCCTCGGGCATGATGATCCCGCCCTCCAATACCTCAATCGTCTACGCGCTGGTCTCCCAGGCCTCGGTGGGCGCGTTGTTCCTCGCCGGGTATGTCCCGGGCATCCTGTGGGGCCTGACCTGCATGGTGCTGATCTATTTCTATGCGCGCAAGCGTCCCGAGCTTAAGGGTGCCGGCTTCCCCAAGTTCAACGAGTTACTGGTTTCGCTGTGGCGCGCGCTGCCCAGCCTTGGTCTGATCGTCGTGGTAATCGTCGGCATCGTCGGTATTCCCGGTCTGTTCTCGGCGATCTTCACCCCGACGGAAGGTGCGGGGGTCGCGGTGCTCTACGCCTTGGCGCTGTCGTTCATCTACCGGACGATCGGTGTGAAGGATCTGCCGCGCATCCTGCTGTCGGCCACCCGGACCAGCTCGGTGGTGATCTTCCTGATCGGCCTGTCGTCGATCATGAGCTACGCCATGACGTTCTCCGGCATCCCGAACCTGATCGGCAACTGGCTGACCTCCATCACCGAGTCGCCGGTGGTCTTCCTGCTGATCATGATGGTGATCCTGCTGGTCATCGGTATCCCGCTGGACGCCACCCCGGCAGTGCTGATCTTCACCCCGATCTTCCTGCCGATCGCGGTGCAGTACGGCATCCACCCGGTGCACCTCGGCATGATGATGATCTTCAACATGTGTATCGCAGTCATCTCGCCACCATCAGCCCCGGTGCTGTTCGTCGGTGCGCGGGTCGCCGGCAAGAAGGTCGAAGAGGTCATCGTCCCGCTGCTGCCATTCTTCGGCGCGCTGATCGTGATGCTGCTGTTCATCCAGTACGTGCCAGAGCTGTCGCTCGCGTTGCCGAGGGCCGCCGGCCTGATCTACGGCGCATAGCGCCCGGCGCCGGCCAACCACAAGGAGATGAGTTCCATGAAGGCCGTTTACATCAAGGGCAAGCAAGACCTGGAGATTGCTGAGGTGCCGGTTCCCGAACCGGGCCCGGGTCAGGTCCGCGTCGCCGTCGACTACGTCGGCATCTGCGGCTCCGACCTGCACTACTACTACCACGGCGCCAACGGCACCTTCGTGGTCCGGGAACCGCTGATTCCCGGCCACGAGATGTCCGGCCACATCGACCTCGACCCTGAGGGCGAGTGGCAGCCGGGCACCCCGATCACGCTGCACCCGGCCACCTTCGGCCCCGACCAGCCGGGCATGGAGAACCTTCGGCACCTGCGGCCGGGCGGCTCCTACCTGGGCAGCGCGTCAACCTGGCCGCACACCCAGGGCGCGATGGCCGAGTACATCCTGGTCAACCGCGACATGATCCGGCTGCTGCCCGAGGGGGTCTCCACCCGCACCGCAGCGCTGGTCGAACCGCTGGCCGTCGGACTGCACGGCATCAACATGATCGGTGACCTGACCGGCGCCAGGGTGCTGGTGTCGGGGTCCGGCCCGATCGGGCTGCTGGCAGCATTCGCCGCCAGGCAGCGCGGTGCCGGGCACCTGACCTGCACCGACGTGCTGGACGGCCCGCTGGAACGTGCCCGGCAGGTCGGTGCCGACGAGGTGATCAACGTGGCCAACGAGCAGTTGCCCGAGAACAGCTACGACATCGTCCTCGAGTGCTCGGCCGCCCCGGCGGCGGTGTCGGCCTGCCTCAAGGCAGCCCGGCCGCGCGGACGCGTCGCCCAGATCGGCATGTTCCCCGGCACACCGGTGTCGGTCGAGCTCGCCGCGCTCAGCCAGAAGGAGCTGACCTGGGTGGGCACCTTCCGCTTCGACAACGAGGTGGACGAGGCCATCGAGATGATCGCCGCCGCACCGGACGTCGCCAAGGTGATCACCCACGTGCTGCGCGTCGACCAGGCCCTGGACGCGTTCTCCGCCGCCAAGGACTCCCAGGCTTCCGGCAAGGTTCTGGTTGCCCTCTCCGGCGGGGCGCAGGCTTAACCCGCCCCCTCCGGTCGCGAAAGCCTGGTGACCCCCAATGGCCGGGCAGAATCCGGTAAGTGTGCCGCCGCGTGGTTCACCCTCGGTGTCCCGCGCGGCGGCCATCCTCAACCTGATGGCCAGCCGCCCCGACGGCTGGTCGCTCACCCAGATTGCGTCCGAGCTGGGGCTGGCCAAGTCGTCGACGCTGTCGATCATGCTGTCGCTGGAGGAGGCCGGCATGGTCAGCCGCACCGACAACGTCTACGAACTCGACATCGGGGTGCTCGCCCCGGCCGGCGGGTTCCTGCGGGGCGTCGACGTGGTCAGCGACTTCAAGCGCCGGATAGCGGCCTCCCCGATGCTGCGCGGCGAGATCGGACACCTCGGCCTGCTCGCCGGGCGCGACGTCACCTACATCGCCCGGCACACCGGACGCCAGCCCCTGCCGGTCACTGCCGGAGTCGGCGACCGCTTCCCGGCGTCCATCACCGCCGCCGGCACGGTGCTGCTCGCCCAACTGGGTGATGGCGAGATCGCCCAGCTCTATCCCGACAAGCAGTCCTTCCCGCAGTGGACGCGCAGGTCAACCGCGAGCTTGCCGCAGTTGATGGCCAAGATCCAGCGCACCCGGGCCGACGGCTATGCCGTCGACGAGGGCGAGACCCACCCGAACGTGCTGGGGCTGGGCATGCTGGTGCACCGGGTGGGCAAGTTCGCCCAGGACTTCTCGATCAGCACCTCGCTGCAGATCGACAAGGCGACCGCGCGGGTGCGCCGGCAGGCGCTGGAGGAGTTGAGCGCCATCCGGGACGCGCTGGAGACCGGTAACGAGTTGCGCTAGCGCGTGGTGTTCTGCGCCAGGTACTTGTGGACGACGGCCAGGTCGTCGTCCCCGAGGCCGGCCTCGACCAGCCCCCGGTAGATCTCCAGCGCCTGGCTGCTCAGCGGCAGCCTCCGGGACGCCTGGGCGGCCTCGGACAGGGCGATCTTCAGGTCCTTCACCATGAACTTCGCCGCGCCGGTGTTGCTGTAGTCGCGGTTGACCACCTTGGCGCGCTTGGCGTTCAGCACCGCGCTGCCGCCCCAGCCCTTCGACAGCATGCCGAACATCAGGTCGACGTCGACCCCGGCGCCCTCGGCGATCAGGGCCGCCTCCGACAGTGCCGCCATCGTGATGCCGACGATCATCTGGTTGCAGGCTTTCACCACCTCTCCGGCCCCCAGCGGGCCGCAGTGCACCGGGGTCCCGCACGCCTGGAGCACCGGGATCGCCCTGGCCACCGCGTCGTCGTCGCCGCCGACCATGATCGACAGGGTGCCGGCCTGGGCGCCCGCCTCGCCGCCGCTGACCGGCGCGTCCACCACCCGCAGCAGACCACCGGTAGCCGGCCCGACCCGCTGGGCCAGCGCGCGGACGTCCTCGGGCGCCACCGTCGAGCTGACCACCAGCACGGTGGGTGCGCTGACCCCCGCGAGCAGTCCGTCCGGGCCGTCGAGCAGCGGTTCGAGCTGGCTTAGGTCCTGCAGCATGTCGATGATCACGTCGTTGCCGGCCAGTTCGCGGGGCACCGGCTGGAAACTGGCCCCCGCCTGGACGAGCGCGGCCGCCGATTCCGGCCGTCGAGCCCACACGCTGAGCTGGTGGCCTGCCTTGATCAGGTTGAGCCCCATCGGGGCACCCATCTTCCCCGGGCCCATGAGGGCGACACGCTGTGCAACCATGGCACAACACTATGACGTTTCAACGCCACCAGCGACCCGGTGGCGAACCAGCGGAAGGAACATCAGGACCCATGCGAATCACCAGAATCGAGGCGGCTGGGCTGCGCGGCGGCACCCCCGCCGGCGGCTGGCAGGACGAACTGCAGGCCGACGACAACGTCCACACGTTGGTCGCCATCCACACCGATGCCGGTCGGGTCGGGGTGGGCAGCGTCTTCACCAGCGCCACCCTGGTGCGCGGCTCACTGGAGGTGCTCTCGCCGCAGCTGGTCGGTGAGCAGGTGGAGCCGGGCCGGCTGACCGAGCGCATGCACCGGGCCACCTTCTGGCAGGGCCGCGGCGGCTCGATCACCCACACCATTTCCGGGCTCGACCAGGCGCTGTGGGACCTGTTCGGCCAGCAGGCCGGCCAGCCGGTCTCCCGGCTGCTGGGCGGGCGCTACCGCGAGCGGGTGCGTCCCTACGCGTCCCTGCTGATGGACGAACCGGACCGGCTGCGCGACCACCTGACCGGGCTGCGTGAGCAGGGCTTCCGCTCGTTCAAGATCGGCTGGGGTCCGTTCGGCCGGGTCTCGGCCCGGCTGGACGAACAGATCGTGGCCGCCGCCCGGCAGGCCATCGGCGACGACGCCGAGTTGATGGTGGACGCCGGGGGCAGCGACACCGCCTGGGCGAACGGCTACCGCTGGGCCCTCAACACCGCACGGATGCTCGCCGACTACCAGGTGGTCTGGTTCGAGGAGGCGCTGCGCCCGGATTGCATCGACGACTTCGTGCTGCTGCGCGAGCACTCGCCGGTGCCGATCAGCGGCGGTGAGGTGCTGACCCGCCGACAGGGGTTCGAGCCATGGATCCAGCGCGGGGCGCTGGACATCCTGCAGCCCGATGTCACCAAGTGCGGCGGCATCGGTGAACTGGTGGCGGTGGCCTGGCGGGCGCACGACCGTGGCCTGCGGGTGATCCCGCACGGCTGGAACACCGCGGTCGGGTTGGCCACCGACCTGCAGCTGGCAGCCGCGCTGCCCGACGTCGACCGGATCGAGTACATAACTGGGTCGCCCTACGTCGACGGGCTGACCACCCACGGCTGGCAGCTGGTCGACGGGCTGCTCGACATTCCCAGCGAACCCGGCCTCGGCGTGCAACTGGACCCGGATGCGCTGGCCAGGTACAGCGACAATCCGCGACTGCTCACGGCCTAGACCGGCCAGTGAGTGGCCGTCGCCGATCCTGCCGCGAGGACCGGTGAGCCGGCATCAGTCGACCAGGCCGGTCTCGAAGGCGATCAGCACCAGGCCGACCCGGTCGCGGGCGTTCAGCTTGCTGAGCAGCCGTCCGACGTGGGTCTTGACGGTGCCCTCGGCCATGAACAGGTTGGCGGCGATCTCGGAGTTGGTCGCCCCGCGGGCGATCTCGACCAGCACCTCGCGTTCCCGGTCAGTCAGCACGTCCAGGCGGGAGTCGTCGCGCCCGGGCACCTCGGGCAGCCGCGGCACCACGTGTTCCAGCAGCCGCCTGGTGGCGCTCGGGGCAACCACCGCGTCCCCGGCGGCGACCGCGCGGATCGCGCTCAGCAGATCGTCGGGCCGGGCGTCCTTCAGCATGAACCCGGACGCCCCGGCCTTCAACGCCGCGAAGACGTACTCGTCGAGGTCGAAGGTGGTCAGCACCAGTACCCGGGTCGGCAACCCTGCGGCCACGATCCGGCGGGTCGCCTCGACCCCATCCATCTCGGGCATCCGGATGTCCATCAGCACCACGTCGGCCGGCCGGGCAGTCAGCGCTGTGACCGCGCCCAGCCCGTTGGTGGCCTCACCGACCACCATCATGTCGTCCTCGGCGTCGATCAGCATCCGGAAGCCGCTCCGCACCAGGGACTGATCGTCCGCAAGAAAAACAGTCAAGGGTTCAGGCATCTTCGTCCACCTTCTGCTGATCGGCACGCCGGCCGTGCTCGGCACTATTCTTGCCGATCGCCGTCGTGGTGGACGGCCCGGTGCCGGTAGTCGGCAACAAAGCCCGCACCACCCAGCCGCCACCATCGAGCGGACGTGCGGTCAGTTGCCCGCCCATCGCGCTCACCCGCTCCCGCATGCCCTTCAGCCCGTAGCCGGTGCCGACCTGCCGTTCGCCGCCTGCCCCGTCGTCCCCGGACTGACCGTCGTCAGCCACCTCGACGCTGATCATGCCCGGCTGGTAGATCAGCGCCACGGTCGCGTGCGCCTCCGGCCCGGCGTGCTTGAGGAAGTTGGTCAGGCCCTCCTGCACCACCCGGAACACCGTCACCCCGAGCGCCGGGCTGACCGTGGGCTGCACTCCCGAGATCGACAACTGGACCCGATCGCCGGCCTTGGCGACCATCGCCGGAATGTCCGCCAGCCCTGGCGCCGGGCTGTACTCAGCGACGTCGGTGGCGTCCGGGTCGGCCCGCAGGACGCCGACGATGCGCCGCATCTCGCCCAGCGCCTCGCGTCCGGTCTGGGCGATCGTCTCCAGCACCTCGGCGGCGGCCTCCGGCTGCTTGCGGGCGAGCGCCTTGCCGCCGCTGGCCTGCACGATGATGACGCTCAGGGAGTGGGCGACCACGTCGTGCAGCTCACGGGCGATCTCGTTGCGCACCTTGGTCTCGGCGGCCCGGGACAACTGGTCACGCTTGGTCAGCTCGGTCTGGTACTGCTCGCGGGCGACGCTCTCGCGCACGTGGCGGGCGATCACCGCCTCCCGGTCACGGCGTCCCAGCAGGTAGGGGATCACCACCCAGGCCAGGCACAGCGCGATCAGCGGCCCGACGATCGGCAGCATCTCCGAATCCCCCAGGTCGGCCGGGCCAACCGTCGTCCAGCGCAGCGGCCCGACGATCGAACCGAGCCCGCCGGAGACCACCACCAGCCGGGAGCTGTAGCCAGCCACCCAGCGGGCGACCGAGTAACACGCGATCGGCACCGCGACCAGCGCCCAGGTAGGGGTGCTGACCAGGAACGCCTGGGCCATGCCGGCCACGCTCATCAACCCGGTCATCAGCAACGGGTGGCTGCGGCGCAGCGCCAACGGCATCGTCAACCCGATCGACGTGATCACCGAGGCCAGGTAGTCGGGACGCTGCGGGCCGCGGCCCAGCAGGTCGCCCCAGAAAGCGGTGCACACCGTCAGTACCACGGCCACCGCGACGTCGAACCAGTTCACCACGGAGGTCGTGTCGTCGACCGGTTCGTCGTCGATCAACTCCTCCGCCAGCGGATCGGGTCCGATGTCCATTCCTCAAATGTAGGCGCAGCAAGCCCCGCGGCGGCGGGGAGTACCCCCCTGCGGCTGGTGACGTTGTCGGAGGCCAGTGCTACGGTGCTACGGAGCCCCCATGGAGAGCCCGGAGACCAAGCTCAATGACCGTCAAAGATGTCGGAGAACGCGAGACCACGCCGTGGCCTGAGTTCGGCACGCAAGGACTCGACCAGAACTACATCCGCCGGCTCACCGACTTCGTGGACGCCCGGCTCTACCTGGCCGACCACCGCGTCCTGCTGCTGCTGAAGTGCCTGATGACCTGCGAGATGCCCGAGGAGCTGCGCCAGCGGGCCACCAGGTCGGTGCTCGGCTTCCGCTACTCGCTGCTCGAACCGGGCACCGACTCCATGTCGTTGTGGACCGAGAACCACCAGGTCACCGTGGCGGTCGCGGAGTACCTGGCCGGGCAGCTCTTCATCGACCAGACCTTCACCAACGACGGCCGCGTGGGGCTGCGCCACAAGCGGGCCGCGCACGGCCGGTTGATGCTGTGGCTGTCCGACCGGTTCCGGTTCGGGTTCAGCGAGTGGCTGTCGAACACCTACCTGGCCTTCGACTTGGCGGCGCTGGCGATGCTGGTCGACCACACCGACGACGAGGTGCTGGCCAGGCGGGCGTCGATGGTGATCGACCTGGCGCTTATCGATGTTGCCCTGCACAGCTTCCGGGGCCGGTTCGCACCCAGCATGGGACGCGCGCACGCCGAGCAGGTCATGCACCCCGAGAAGTCCGAGATGGCGCCGATCATCGCGTCCGCGTTCGGTGACGTCCCGCCAGAACTCGACTGCGACGAACTGGCCAGCCTGTTCATCGTCCGGGAGCGCTACCAGGTGCCGGCGGCCATCCGCGAACTGGCCAGGGAGCAGCCGCTGCGGCTGGTGTTCAGTTCGATGGGGCTGGACGACGTGGAGGTGCGCCGCGAGCTGCGCCGCCACCCGCAGTTCCCCCGGTTGCAGATGCTGGAGGTGGTGCGGTTCTGGTGGGGCATGCAGGCCATCACCACCCCGGCCACCATCGTTGAGACGATGCGCGCGATGCGCGCGCTCGATCTGCGCGAGCACCGGACGTTCGCGCCCCTGCAGCGGTTCAGCCGGCTACCCGTGCGGGCGCTGCGGCCGGCCTTGAAGGCACTGAACCCGATCACCAGCGGGGCAGCGCTGCATCGGGCCAACGTGCAAACCCTGTCCACCGGAAACTACCTGCTGAGCAGCGTCCAGCACTATCAGCCCGGTGGTTTCGGCGACCAGCAGCACCTGTGGCACGCGTCCCTGCCCGGCGGGATCGAGGTCTTCGGCAACCACCCGGGCAGCACCCAGCTAGCCCCGGAGGGCCGCTCGCCGAGCCCAGACCACTGGGTGGGCAACGGAATCAACCCCGACATCGCCCAGCACTACAACGTGCTGCTGGCGTTGTACGACCTGCGCCAGCGCAGGGGCATGTTCGAAGGACGCCGCAAGGAACTGGTGCACATCCACTTCCCATTCGTACTGTTCGACCAGACCCGGCTGGGCACCAACTGGGTGGCGGGCCGGCGCCGCAAGTCCTTCATCGGCATCCTGGCCAGCCACGGCTTCGAGCAGATCAGCGAGACAGAGATCGTCCAGCGCGGCCTGGAGACCGGCTATGCGGTGCTGCTCGGCGACGAGGAGGAGTTCTCCTCAATGTCGGAGTTCCTGCACGAGCTCAAGCAGTATCAGCTGACCCTGGCCGCCGGCAGGCTGTCGCTGGTCAGCCCGTACGTCTGGTACGACCTGCAGTGGCGCGGTGAGTTCCAGGTCAACGGCAGCCCGGTGCGCCCCGACTACCCGAGGTACGGCTCACCATCGGTGCAGGCGCCCAGGAACCCGGACGAGGTCGTCGTGCATGGCACCGAACATACGTTGCGGCTGGCCTGGCCGGCCGGTGAACGGGTGGAGTCGGTCGGCCAGGATTGACCCGGCTCACAGTTGGTCGGTGGCCTCGGCCCACAAGTCGGCCTCGGCCCTGGCCCGCATCCGGTTGCGCACCGCGAACACCCCGATGACCAGCACGATGCCGGTCAGGATCACCTGCATGGGACGCTTCATGGCCCCACCCTATCCCGGCCCGGCTACTCTGGACCGCGACGATCCAGACAGGGGGCCCGATGCGTGACCGGCAGTCGCTTGTTCGGGCCGCCGGCGCGGCCACCGCAGCGCTGCTGCTGCTCGGTTGCGGGGCGTTCGACCCCGGCAGCGCCAACACCCCAACCGTTTCGGTAGCCCCGAGCCCCACACCCACGACGGGCCAGCCAGTCAACGCCGGTTCGCTGGCGGATGCGGTTTCCGGCGGGGTTCTGACCGAACGCCTGCGCGAACTGGAACGGATAACGGGGGCCGCCGACGGGAACCGGTCCCCGGGCAGTCAGGGCTTCGAGGCGGCCGCCCAGTACATCGAGGAGGAGCTGGCAGCCACCGGCTTCTACGACGTCCGGCGCGAGGGCTTCACCATCCAGGTCCCGCACCCCGGTCGATCCGAGCTGGCCACCGACGATCGGGTGGTCAACCAGATCCCGCTGTCGTTCTCGCCCGGCACCCCGGCCGAGGGGATCAGCGGCCGGTTGGTCGAGCCGGTCGACGGCGACGGTTGCAGCGCGTCCGACTGGGACGAATCGGTGGCCGGCCAGTTCGCGCTGGTGACCCGCGGCGGTTGCAGCTTCGAGCAGATGAACCGGGTCGCGGCGGCAGCCGGCGCCAGCATGGTGATCGTCACCAATCACCAGGAGGGCGGGCTGTACGGGACGCTGAACGGGATGCGTCCCGAGTTCGTCCCGATGACCGGCGTCACCCGGTCGGAGGGCGACCGGCTGCGAGCCCGGCTGATGGCCGGTGAGCTGCAACTGAGGTTCTCCTTCGAGCAACGCATCGAGTCGTGGGACACCTTCAACCTGGTCGCCGAGACCCGCGGTGGCGACGACCAGAACCTGCTGATGGCCGGTGCGCACCTGGACAGCGTCCCGGACGGGCCCGGCATGAACGACAACGGATCCGGGTCGGTCGTCCTGCTGGAGACGGCGGTCCAGCTCGCCGCCCGGCCCGACCCGCCCCGCAACAAGGTGCGGCTGGTCTGGTGGGGCGGTGAGGAGTTGGGCCTGCTGGGCTCGCTGCACTGGGTGAACACCCGCGTCGCCGACGATCCGCAGGCCATCGAGCGGCTGGCAGCCTATGTCAACGTCGACATGATCGCCTCCCCGAACTACGTGATCGGGGTCTACGACGGCGACGGCTCCGACTTCCCGGACGAGGGCCTGCCGGCTGGTTCGGGTGACATCGAGGCCATCTACACCGCCTGGTTCGACTCGATCGGACAACCGTGGCTGCCGGTCGAGGTGGGCAGCAGCTCCGACCATGCCGCCTTCATGCCCTCCGGGGTGCCGGTTGGTGGTCTGTTCACCGGCGCCGGGGACGCCAAGTCGGCCGACGAGCAGGCGATCTTCGGCGGTCAGGCCGGTCAGGAGTACGACCCCAACTACCACTCCGCCGCCGGCACCTTCGACAACGTCAATCAGGTCGCTCTCGAGGTCAACGGCAAGGCCTCGGCGCACGTGATCGGCACGCTGGCCGATGACACCTCGATGATCACCGACGGCCCGCGGGAACCCGCCTGGGCCCAAGGATTCGGATACGCGGGAACGGTCTAGTTGCCGCTGCCTGGCCGGCAGAATGATCGTTTCCCTCGCGCTGCCCACAGGCTCAGCGTCGGTTCCTGCTGATTATCCACAGGCGTTTGCACATGTCCACAGGCGTCCCACCCCTAGGGGTGAGCCGATGGCCCACTGTCGGGCCTACTCTCCGTCGGACGTCCAGGCCGTGCAACGATGAGGCATGGCCTCCGTGTTCACAAAGATCATCAGTGGTGAGTTCTCGGGACTGTTCGCCTGGGCCGACGACCGGTGCGTGGCCTTCGCGACGATCGAGCCGATCAGCGAGGGACACCTGCTCGTGGTGCCGCGCGCCGAGGTGGCGTCGTTCACCCAGGCCGACGACGACCTGCTGGCCCACCTGGTGCGGGTCGCCAAGATCGTCGGACGCGCCCAGGAACAGGCCTTCGCCGCCCCCCGGGCAGCCATGATCATCGCCGGCTTCGAGGTGCCCCACCTGCACCTCCACGTGCTGCCCGCCTGGGGCGAGGGACAACTCAGCTTTGCCAACGCGCGCAAGGACGCGACCCCCGATGAGCTGCGGGCCGCCACCGAGAAGGTCCGCGCCGCGCTCCGCGAGCAGGGTCAGGGCGCCAATGTGCCGCCCTCGGTGACCAGCCCGCAACTCGGCGCATGACCACCATCACCGGCCGGGTCATCACCGTTTCCGACCGCTGCGCGGCCGGGCAACGGGCGGATGTCTCCGGGCCGCTGGCCCGTGACCTGCTGACCGGCATGGGGGTCCGGGTCGACCGGGTGGCGGTGGTGCCCGACGGCATCGAGCCGGTCCAGGCGGCCATCCGGGACGCCGTTTCGGCGGGCTGCCGGCTTGTCTTCACCACCGGCGGCACCGGGGTCAGTCCGACCGACTGGACGCCGGAGGCGACCGAACCGCTGCTTGCCGCCC
>NZ_JBASCI010000108.1:0-4063 GCF_049651565.1 Brooklawnia sp. | reverse complement strand
GCGACAAGGTGCGGGCCCGGCACATCGCGCAGCAGGTGGGCGCCCCGCTGGTCCCCGGCACCGCCGACCCGGTCGCCGACGCCGACGAGGTGGTCGCCTTCGCCGAGCAGCACGGCCTGCCGATCGCCATCAAGGCCGCCTTCGGCGGCGGCGGCCGCGGCCTCAAGGTGGCCCGCCGGATGGAGGACATCCGGCCGCTGTTTGAGTCGGCCACCCGCGAGGCGGTGACCGCGTTCGGACGCGGCGAGTGCTTCGTCGAGCGCTACCTCGACCGGCCCCGACACGTCGAGACCCAGTGCCTGGCCGACCAGCACGGCCGGGTGGTGGTGGTGTCGACCCGCGACTGCTCGTTGCAGCGGCGCCACCAGAAACTGGTGGAGGAGGCGCCGGCGCCGTTCCTCACCGCCCAGCAGGTGCAGCGGCTGTACGAATCGTCCAAGGCCATCCTGCGGGAGGCTGACTACGTGGGTGCCGGCACCTGCGAGTTCCTGGTCGGTCAGGACGGCACGATCTCGTTCCTGGAGGTCAACACCCGGCTGCAGGTCGAGCACCCGGTCAGCGAGGAGGTCACCGGCTGGGACCTGGTGCGCTGGCAATTCGACATTGCCGACGGCGCCCAGCTGCCAGACACCGACCCGATCGTCGTCGGCCACTCGATCGAGCTGCGGATCAACGCCGAGGATCCCGGCCGCGGGTTCATGCCCTCCCCGGGCACGCTGACCCGCTGGCGGCCACCCACCGGGCCGGGTGTGCGGATGGAGGAGGGCTACCGGCGGGGCATGACCGTGCCCGGCGCTTTCGACTCGCTGCTGGGCAAGCTCATCATCACCGGCCGCAACCGCGACGAGTGCCTGGCCCGGGCGCGGCGGGCGCTGGACGAGTTCATCGTGGACGGGATGCCGACGGTGGTGCCGTTCCACCGGCTGGTGCTGCGCGACCCCGCGTTCACCGCCCCCGACGGCGACTTCCGGGTCCACACCAACTGGATCGAGACCGAGTTCGACAGCCAGATCGAGCCCTACTCCGGCGAGATCGGCGAACCCGACGAGGAGCCGCCGTTACGCACCGTGGTGGTCGAGGTGAATGGCCGGCGGATGGAGGTCAAGGTGCCGGCGAACCTCGGTGGGGGCGCCGGGCCGACCAGACCGAAGAGGCCGGTTCGTCGGGCCCGTGGGACGAAGGTGTCCGAGGCGTCCGGGAACGACCTGACCGCACCGATGCAGGGCACCATCGTCAAGACTGCGGTCGCCAATGGCGATCAGGTGGCCGAGGGTGATCTGGTCGCCGTCCTGGAGGCGATGAAGATGGAACAGCCCATCAGCGCCCACCGCGGTGGCGTGGTGCAGCGCCTGGTCGAGGCCGGCACAACGCTTGGTTCAGGCGAGGTGATCTGCCAGATCGTGGACGCCTGACCCCGGCGGTCGAAGTCCGGCGGTGGTCAGCGGTTGACGATCTCGCCGGTCACGACGTCCACGTGGACGTCCACGTCGTCGTCGAGGTTGACCTCCCAGACGACCCGGCCGTCCTCCTCGTCCAGCTCGGCATCATCGAACTGACCGGCTACCTGCGTCATCGCGGTGCTGATGGCATCGGTGATGGGAACCTGCACCTGGGCAAGCTTGCTCACCTTGTCGTCGTCGGCGTCGTCCTCCTCGCGCTCCAGCACCGTTCTGCCATCGGCGCTGATGTCGAACTCGAACTTGCGCTCGCCGGAGATGACCTCGACCTCCCAGCTGCCGTCGTCATCGAGGTCGAGGCCGACGGCCTGCGAACCCGGCACCTCCGATTCGGCCAGTGCGACCGCTGCGAAGCCTTCGGTCAGGACCGACGACCCGGTGTCCGGGGCGGTTTGTGCCGGGGTGGTGGCGGTGGTCTCGGGGGACGCTACGGGGGTCTCGGCCGGGGTGGTGGTCGTCCCGCCATTGCCGCAGCCGCTGAGCAGGGCCGCAACACCCAAACCGGCGATGGTCATTCTCCACTTGGTTGAAATAGCCATTGATCGACCCTACCCGACGAAAACCGCTGGTCACAGGCCACAATGGTCGGGTGACCGAACCGAGCGGCCATGCCGTACTGCAGGTGGCGGTGCCTGAGCTGGAGGACTGGATCAGGGCACGCACCCGCCACTACGACCCGCGGTACCTCAGTTCCGACCCTCGATTCGCCCACGCCCACATCACCGTGCTGGCACCGCTGCGGCCGGACGAGGTCGACCTGGCGGCGATTGCCCGGATCGCCGCCACCAGCGCGCCGTTCGAGTTCGCCTTGCGCGAAATCAAGGTCTTCCCGAACGGCTGCGTCTACCTCGGTCCGGAGCCGGAAGAACCGTTTCGGGTGCTGACCAGGAGGGTCTGGCAAGCCCATCCGTCGGTGACCCCGAACGGGGCGCCCGAGCCGACCCCGCACCTCACGCTGGACATGCTCTCCCCCGCAGTCACGGTGTCATCGACGAGGGCTTCACTGGGCGATTTGATCCCCGCCCAGGCACGGGCGGAGGCGCTCGAACTGGTCTGGTACGCCCCTTCTGCATGCCGACTGATGGATCGCTGGCCAATTGGGGCTGACTTCTGAGAACGTTAGACAACCGCCCTTGTGGTGAGGCATGATTGGCGTCACAAACAGATTACGAGCACACAGGTAAATGCTGCGTGGGTGCCGTGTCCCGACCGCAGCCGTCCCCGCTACGGGGCTGGCGGCGGTGGACGATGGCCTGCCTGCAGCGGCGGACATGCATGGCCACACCAGGGGGAGTAGGCAATGGCAGGCCCGTACTGCATAGGAATAGACGTTGGTACCAGTCGGGTGGCCGCTGCCACCGCAACCATGCGTTCGGACGGTGCCGCCGAGACTGTCCACGTCCCGCTCGGCGATCGCCACGACAACGCTCCCGCCGTTGCCCTGCTGACCGCCGAGGGCGAGCTGCTGCTCGGCGATGAGGCCCACCGCCGCGGACTCACCGAACCCGAGCACCTGATCACTGAGTTCCGGCGTGGTGTCGGCGACGAAGTGGCGTTCATGATCGCCGACAACGAGGTCAGCGCTGAACAGGTCTTCGCGCAAACCGTCACCCGGGCCATCGCCACCATCACGCAGCGTAAGGGTAGCGGTGCCGAGATCGTCACCCTCACCCACCCTCCGGCCTGGGGCCCGCACCGGACGTCGCTCGTCCAGCGTGCCACCGCCGAGCTGGGCTTCAACGTCGAGCTGATCAGCGAACCTGAGGCGCTCGCCCGGCACTTCGACGCCCGCCACCACTGGCAGCCCGGGCAGGTGGTCATCGCCTTCGACCTGGGCGGCACCGGCTTCGAGGCCGCTGCACTGCGAAAGCAGCCGGGTGGCTTCGCGGTGGTCGGCGAACCGATCAGCATTGACGACCTCGGCGGAGCGAACTTCGACGACGCCATCTTCCGCCATGTGCTCGCCTCCGCCGGCCTGACGGCGGCCGACCTCACTGGTGCGGACGCTCGGGCCGCGCTCGCCCAGCTGCGCCGCGAGTGCGTGGACGCCAAGGAGGCGCTGTCGGTCGACACCGACGTGACCATCCCGGTCAACCTGCCCGGCAACCGGAGCACCGTCCGACTCACCAGGGCCGAATTCGAGGCGATGGTCGAACCGACGCTGGACCGCACCGTGGACGCGGTCGAGGAGTTGCTCGAGGACGCGCACCTTGCCATCACCGATGTAGCGGCGATCCTGCTGACCGGCGGGTCCTCGCGGATCCCGCGAGTGGCCCAGCGGTTGTCCGAGGCGTTCGATCGGCCGATCGTCAGCGATCCCGACCCGAAGGCGTCGGTGGCGATGGGTGCCGCAACGGCGGCGCTCGCGCTGTTCTCCGAGCGAGCTGCGGCGACCGGCGCCGAACTTGCCCTGCCCGGTGAGGGGCAGGACGCCGGACAACTGCAGCCACTGTCAGACGCCGGGCGTGCCGAGCTGGTCGCTGCCGGCTTCGCCGTCGAGGAGTCGGCCAGGCCGACCCGGTGGCGTCCGTGGTTGACCCACGCCGCGGTGGCCGTCACCGGTGCGGCTGTCGTGCTGGTCGGCGGCTGGTTGGGCGGGTTCACAC
>NZ_JBASCI010000107.1:0-1928 GCF_049651565.1 Brooklawnia sp. | reverse complement strand
TTCACCTTCTACACCCACCCCGAGATCGAGTTCTTCCTGCTGCGAAACCCGATCACGCCAGGAGTCGAACCAATTGCTCTCGACCAAGGCGGCTATTTCGACCACACCACGATGGACGAGGGCACCGACTTTCGGCGGGACGCGATCAGCATGCTCGAACAGCTGGGGATCTCGGTGGAGTTCAGCCACCATGAGGGCGCACCCGGCCAGCACGAGATCGATCTGCGGTACGCCGACGCGTTGACGATGGCCGACAACATCATGACCTTCAAGGTCGTGGTGAAAGAGGTCGCTGTTGCCCAGGGCATTCGGGCATCGTTCATGCCCAAACCGTTCACCGGGCATGCCGGCTCGGGCATGCATACCCACTTGAGTCTGTTCGAGGGCGACCAGAACGCCTTCTACGATGCGACGGACGAGTTACGGCTCAGCAGGATAGGCAAACACTTCATCGCCGGGCTGCTCGCCCACGCCCGGGAGATCACCGCGGTCACCAACCAGTGGGTGAACTCGTACAAGCGGCTGGCGTGGGGCGGTGAGGCGCCCAGCTACGTCTGCTGGGGACGGAACAACCGCTCGGCGCTGGTGCGGATCCCGCTGTTCAAGCCCGACAAGGCCGGTTCGGCGCGGGTGGAGTACCGGGCCCTCGACCCGGCCTGCAACCCCTACCTGGCCTACGCGTTGCTGCTCAACGCCGGGCTGTCCGGGATCGAGCAGGAGTTGCCGCTGCCGATGGAGGCCGAGGACGACGTCTGGGCGCTAAGCGACCGGGAACGGCTGGCGATGGGTATCGAATCGCTGCCACGCAACCTGGAGAGCGCGATCGAGCTCATGCAGACCAGCGAACTGGTCGCCGAAACCCTCGGCGAGCACGTATTCGACTACTTCATGCGCAACAAGCGCGCCGAGTTCGACGCCTACCGGCAACAGGTGACCCCGCACGAGCTGCGGACGCTGCTGCCCAGGCTGTAGCTCAGTCCGGCCGGAAGACCGGGAAGATCCGGGCCGCCTCGGCGGCGTGTGAACCCGAATGGGTCAGGGTGCGGGCGGCGACCGCGCGCGTCCAGCTCTGCCTGCCGGTGGCGAGTGCCAGGAAGGTGTCCGGGTCGACCTCGACGACGTTGGGCGGGGTGCCACGCGTGTGGGTCGGGGCGTCCATGCTGGCGCTGACCTGGACGGCCACGTACGGCGGCACCCTGAGCTCGATGCTGCGGCCGGGGAACCGTTCGGCCAGCACGCCGGCCAGCGCCCGCACCGACTCCGCCCTGGCGCCCGGCTGGACGGTGCCGCCGGTGTCGATGGCCACGTTGACCGCCAGCACGACGCTGGCCCGCAGGAAGTCGATCAGCCGCACGCTGCCGAACCGCGAGGCGACGGTGTTGGGCAGGTTGTTGGCGGCCAGCGCTGCGGTCAGGTCGCTGAGCTGCGGAGCGAGCTGGCGGGCCAGGGTGGCAGCGTCCTCCATGCCCATCAGGCCGCTGATCATCTCGTCGACCTCGTCGCCGGCAAGTTCGCGCATGTGGAAGTGGTCACCCAGCGACAACGGGCTGCCGGGGGTGGCGACCGGCAGGGTGGCCAAGGCGTCCGAGACCAGGAACATCAGCCGGCCCAGTCCGAAGCGGGACAGCTTGCCGGCGGGCTGCACCAGGGTGTTCAACTGGTCGACGAACACGTCGCACACTGTGACGAGGGATCGATTCGCCCTCACTGCCAAGACCGCCACCCCTTGAGTCTGGGCGCCCGTCCTGACCGGAAGGTAACGTCAGGGTTACGGTCCTGCCAACTCGGGCTACCGATGAGCGCTAGGAGACTGCTGAAGAAGGCGTGTTTCAGTTTGGGATGAGCGGGACGGGCGGGTCGCCATCACTTTGGCCGTCGGAGCGGCTCTGGTAAGTCACAGCGCGTGGCTGGACACGAGGTCGACCCGC
>NZ_JBASCI010000106.1:0-2926 GCF_049651565.1 Brooklawnia sp. | reverse complement strand
GGCCAGGCCTTCGACGCGACCAGCGACCTGGTGGACCAGGTCAAGAAGCTGCTGCCGGTCTGGAAGAAGCAGCACTTCAGCGACGGCCACACCGAGTGGACCGGGCTGGCGTGAGGACGCTGAAGCTGCCGCTCGGTCGCCCGGTCGAGCCGGTCACCGACGCCTGGGCCGCCCGCCACCTGCGCAGCACCCTGGTGAAGGGCATCGGACGCGAGGGTCTGGCCCGGCTGCAGGCCGCCAGGGTACTGGTGGTCGGCGCCGGTGGGCTCGGCTCACCGGTGCTGATGTACCTGGCAGCGACCGGGGTCGGGATGATCGGCATCAGCGACGCCGACGATGTCGCCGAGACCAACCTGCAGCGCCAGGTCATCCACGACGAGCACAGCGTCGGCGTCCCCAAGACCGAGTCGGCCGCCCGCCGGCTGACGGCGCTGAACTCCCGGCTCGAGGTGCGCACCCACGACTGGGCGACCGGTGAGTTGCTCGACGAACTGGCCGACGACTACGACCTGGTGCTGGACTGCTGCGACTCGTTCGAGGCGAAGTACCTGTTGGGCGACTGGTGCGCGGCCAACGACAAGCCGCTGGTCTGGGGCACCGCGGTGGCGATGAACTGGCAGGTCTCGGTCTTCTGGACCACCCCGGACGATGGTGGGCCCGGCGTTCGGTTGCGCGACCTGTATCCGGTGCAACCGGCCCCCGGCACCACCCCGTCGTCGCTGAAGGTCGGCGTGCTCGGGCCGGTGGTGGGGCAGGCGGCCAGCACCATGGCCACCGAGGCGGTGAAGCTGATCTGCGGCTTCGGCAACCCGCTGTTCGGCCGGGTAGCGATCGCCGATGCCCGGGCAGGCCGCCACGATATCGTGACCTTCGCGCCGCAGGTCGTGACAGGATCGTTGGACAATCCCCCAGGTAGGAGCCAGTTGATGACCACCCCGATCAGTGTGGAGCAGTACCGCGAGCGGATCCTGGACGGGATCGAGGCGTTACCGCCCCAGCAGTTGCCACTGGCCCAATGCCTGGGGCACACCACCGCCGCCACCGTCACCGCACATGTCGCGGTGCCGGTCTTCACCAACGCGGCGATGGACGGCTTCGCGGTGCACGCCGACGATGTCGGCCTGGCCACCCCCGAGACCCCGGTGGTTCTGCAGGTCACCGGCGAGGTGCCGGCCGGCTCGTTCAGCGACGACTGGGTGGGCAACGGGCAGGCCGTCCGGGTGATGACCGGCGCCATGCTGCCGGCGGGCGCGGACGCCGTGGTGCCGGTGGAACGCACCGACCAGGAACCGGGCGCCGTCCCGCTGTCGAGTGAGGTGCAGGTGTTCGCGCCGGTCGGTGAGGGCCAGAACATCCGGCTGGCCGGCGAGGACCTGTCGGAGGGCGACCTGGTACTGGAGGCCGGCACCCAGCTGGACGCCACCAGCCTGGCCGCGGCCGCCTCGACCGGGCACGGCACGCTGTCGGTCATCCCGGCGCCGCGGGTCGCGGTTGTCGCCACCGGCTCGGAGCTGGTCGCCCCGGGGCAGCCGCTGGACCGCGGGCAGATCCACGACTCGAACTCCATCATGCTGTTCGGCCTGGTCGAGGAGGCCGGCGCCGAACCGGTCAGCGTGACCCGGGTCTCGGACGACCCGGCCGAACTGGACAACGCCATCGCCGAGGCGGTCCGGATCGCTGATGTGGTGATCACCACCGGCGGGGTGTCGGTCGGCACCCACGACGTGGTCAAGAACTCCCGGCTGGCCGAGTCGCTGAACTTCGTCCGGGTGGCGATGCAGCCCGGACGGCCGCAGGGCCACGGCTTGCTGACCAGCCCGGACGGCAGCCGGATCCCGGTGGTCGCGCTACCCGGCAACCCGGTCAGCGTCTTCGTCAGTTGGCACTGCTTCATGGTGCCGTTGCTGAACCGGCTGGCCGGCCGGGCCTGGGACGCCTCCACCCGGATCATCCGGGTCAGGGCGGGCGAGGACTGGGACTCGCCGGAGGGCCGACGTCAGTTCATCCCGGTGAGCCGGCGCCCCGACGGCACCGTGGTCCCCACCCACCGGCTGGGATCGAGTTCGCACCTGATCGCGTCGCTGCACCTGGCCGACGGGCTGGCCATCGTGCCGGCCGAGGTCAACCAGATCAGCACCGGCGACGAGCTGGAGCTGCTGTGGACCAGGCCGTGGCTGTGACCGGGTTCAACCACCTGCGCGGTGACGGCACCGCTCACATGGTCGACGTGACCGGCAAGCCCGTCACCGCCCGCCAGGCAACCGCCATCGGACGGGTGTCCTGCACTGGCGGCACCATCGCGTCCCTGCGCGACGGCAGCGTGCCCAAGGGGGACGTGTTGGCGGTGGCCCGGATCGCCGGCATCGCCGCCGCCAAGCGGACGCCGGTGCTGCTGCCGCTGGCGCACGTCATCGGCGTGCATGGCTGCGACATCGACCTGGAGCTGCTGGCCGACGGCGTGCTGATTCAGGCCACTGTCCGTGCCGCCGACCGCACCGGCGTCGAGATGGAGGCCCTGACCGCGGTCACGGTGGCGGCACTGGCGGTGGTCGACATGATCAAGGGCGTCGACCGGACAGCCGCGATCCGCGACTGCATGGTGGTCGCCAAGTCCGGTGGCCGCAGCGGCGACTGGCGTCGGCCGCTGGACGAACTGCCGGATTGGGCGTTCGAGGACTGAAGCGTGCCGGGGATCGACGTCGTGCTGCTGGCCGGCGGCCGCAGCACCCGGATGGGACACGACAAGGCAGCGTTGCCGGTGGCCGGGCGCCGGCTGATCGATCACGTGCTCGACGAGCTGGCGGGCTGGGCCGACCTGGGACGCGTGGTGGTCGTCGCACCCGACACCCTGCCGGTGCCCAGCTGGGTGCTGCAGACCATGGAGTCCCCACCCGGCGGCGGCCCGGTGGCCGGGCTGTTCGCCGGC
>NZ_JBASCI010000105.1:0-13057 GCF_049651565.1 Brooklawnia sp. | reverse complement strand
ACGGGCTCATCGAACTCCACCGCCGCATCGCCCGCGGCTTCCGCAACCGAGACAACTACCGGCTACGCATGCTCCTCATCGGCGGCGGACTCACCCCGCCACCCCCACCGGAAGTGTGAAGAGCCCCATTTCCGGAGATCCCGGCCAGCACCGGCGGATCGCGTCAGGCGGCACTCCGCACCCAGCCGTGCCCATGCACGTTCTCAAGCCGTCTTGTGGGCTGCTCACCGATCAAGGCCGGCGCCGCGCCCACGCCGCCGGTGACCACCAAGGCGTCCCGCGTCACAAGGCATCCCGCGCACTGTTCAACCCCAGGGCCGCACAATGACCGCGAAAAGCCGCTCAGACGGGCCCTCCCAAGGTCGGGCACCAAAAGGGCGGACGAGGGGGTCCAGCAAAGGTGGGCGAAACCGCCAGCGAAAAGACAGAGAAAAAGGCCCATCCCACACCGATGTGGAGATGAAGCCCCATTTCCCACTTATTCAGTTACTTGGCGATCAGTCGGCCGTTGTCGTACTTCCTAGTCCTTGGGACGCCAGGTCGCGGACGGCACGGTATGTGCGCTCGACCCCGCGACGGACGTGCTTGTACAGCGTGATCTCCGGAGTCGGGTCCGGAGCCGCCATGTATCGATCAGCCAGATCAGTCAAAAAGTTGATCATCATCACTCCTTCTTCCGGGTTGGCGGGCAACCGAGTGACGAGCGTTAGAGGTACCACATTCGCGACTCGTACTCGACATGCTCATTGACGTGGTCCAGGTAGCGGTCAAGCAGCTCCTGCATCTTGCGCAACATTCCGATCACCTCCTTTCTCTGTTCGAATGCGTCCATCTCGTACAACAAACGCTATTCGGAAAGATTCCGGCGGACGAAGATCTTGGCAACTAGTTGCCGTATACCTTGGCAAGCCGGTTGGCATGCGCCTTGTCCAGTCGCCTCGCCCGGCTGTCGCTGCTGATCAAGCAGGGCGCCACCCCCTCCAGGCGGTCGCCCGCAGCTGGTGGCCGACAGCGTCAACATGCTGCACACCACGCGCTGTGGACGACGCTGTGCACAACCGCGCACTGCCTGTGGCTGGCTGCGAGCCGATGTGGATGGCCCGGTGGACGGCATAATTACAACTGCGTAGTTAGGCACTCCGGGTTGTGGAGATCCCGAAACCGGTCAAAACTACTGGTACGGCATGAAAGCCACTGGGCACAGTGTGGTCTCGCGGGCGGGGACGAACCCGTCGCGCCGGTTGGGTGGCGGATTGGCGGAGGCCCAGCAAGTGCCCGGACGACCGGAATCGTCACGCTTCTTCGGTCGCATGGCCCCGACGTGGAACATCGTCGGGGCCTTACCAATTTCCCCAACTGCAACAATCCTGGCAACTCTGCCGGTTTGGAGGGCGGAAGTGGCCACCGCCCTACCCGAAGCACAGCCGATCTGGAAAACTGACGCCATGGTCTCCGACACCTTGAACGCCGCGATCAACCTCCGTTTGGCTCTCCTCGAGCTGCCCTTCACCGAAGGTCCCGACGGTGAGATCGGACTGGCTGAGCCGCTGCTGGCCAGGCAGCGTGAACTGTCCCGCCGGCTGTCCGATCGGCTCTGTCCCGCAGACCAGCGGATTCAGGACTTCCTTGATGACTACCTCGCCGATACCAGCGTGCAACCGCAACTGCCGCACCAGACCCTCATCCTCGATCAACCAGGGCTAGCCCGCGGCTTGAGCCTGCCGTCCGACGGCGACGAGTTCCACTCGCCACTGCTGTCCAGCTACCGGCTCGCCAATGGCGTCCTGCACAACCCCGCCAAGGACCGCCGCACCACTGCCGGTGTCTTCCACATCGCCCAGGGCGGGTTGCCGATCGCCGACGACAAGGTCGCCGTCCGCAAGGACGTCTTCGCCCGGATGCTGGCGCTGGCCCTCAAGCCGCCGCGGCAGGACATGCTGCTGCCGTACACCGCCAACCAGCCGAACCCGGCCGCCTGCTGGGTGTCGTTGCTGCTGCGTCCCCTCGTGGTGCCCGCGGTGCCCGGCCGCGGCCCCGCCAAGACCATGGAAACCCGCTTCCTCGTCCCCGGTGGCCTGGTCTGCAACCTTGACTTCGTCGAAGGCATCTTCGGCAACGCCGGCGACCCACAACTGCCCGAGAACGACGCAGCTCTCGACCCCAACGGCTGGTCGGGCCACACCGGCTGCGTGATCCTCGCCTGCCACCTGACCAGCGTCACCAAGAAGAGCCTCGGCCTGCCGCACTGGGATGACGCCACCGAGCGGGAGCGCCGCGACGGCCAGTGCTGGCAGCAGGAGGACGAGCTGTACAACGGCGGACAGGCGTTCAAGCTGTGCGCCCGCGACGAGCGCGGCGTGATGGTCACGATCATCGCCGACAACTACTTCGGCTACTGCAAGAAGGAGGTGAAGACTCAGCTCTCCTACGCCGCCAACCTGCTCGGCGCCGCCGAGGAGGAGCACGCCGGCGGGGCGCTGGTCTTCCCCACCTACAACACCGGTCAGGAGTTCCTCGACAAGTACACCCCGGCCGACTACACCATCGCCGACGTGCTGGCCCGAGATCCCGACCGCTGGGACCCGCAGCCGGAGGGTTACGCGCTGGACCGGAGATACTCGCACATCGTGCTGGTGCCCGGCGGGGCGACCTACTCGATGCGTGACCAGACGATCACCTGGACCAACCCCGATGGCGAGACCCAGACGATCAAGCTGCGCACCGGCAAGGTCTACATCACTCCCAGCGGCTACCGGGTCTACGCCAAGCACCGCGAGGCCGACCAGACCCAGTGGCACCTGATCGGGGTCTCCCCCGTCTCCACCGAGTGCCACAAGCCGGCCACCGTGTCCGGCGGCGGCAAGTCCGAGATCAGCAAGTCGCTGTCGGACGCGTTCGTCTTCGGCAACGCCTACTCGGCGGATTTCGAGGACGACATGCGGCACGTGCAGCGGCTGCTCGACTCCGACTTCTCCGACCGGTTCGCCGACCCCGAACTCAACGGCAAGGACCGGCGTCCGATCATGTCGCCTCGCCGCAGCCTCGGCTCGGTGATCAAGCTGCTCACCCCGAGCAGCGCCTACAACGACGACTACAACCACTTCCTGCGCTCGATCCCGGGTCATGTGAAGGAGTTGCTGTTCACTGTCAAGCGGTTCTACAAGCCTGAATGGGGTGACGACTGGCGCAGCCACTTCAGCGTCGGCATCATGAACGGCCGGCCGGGGAACGCGCTGCGGCTGGACGGCGAGAAGATCATCGCCAACCAGTTGCGCGTCGGGTTTCAGCCGGACGGCTCGTGGCGGTTGTTCAGCCTTCGTCCCGACTTCAGCCCGGCCCTGAAGGTGCAGACCGAGGACGACATCACCGCGTCCACGGTCACCCCGCCGCTCGAGGTGGCGCCCGAAGGCTTCGGCAACAAGGAGGGCCTGCCCCGCAAGTTCGTCCGCAACTGCGAGCAACTGCTCTTCCAGCGCCCCGACGACGCCATCCACCGCGGCTACGACAAGCAGGCGGAGTTCGACCTGTCCCAGCCAGGCACCTTTATCTCCAACTTCGAGCCGCTGACCCACGAGGCGGCCCGCGAGCTGATGGAGAACGCGCAGGCGTTCAGCGAGTACACCGAGTCGATGAAGAACCTGATTCGGCGGGTGGCTGGCATGGCCGACGACGAGTCGCCCAAGTACTGGATCGCCTCCGACCAGCCGCGCATCGTCGACGGCAAGCGCTCCAAGAACCCGCGCTATCTGCAGATCCGCCCCGACAAGGCCAACCCGGACGCCACCGCGGCGGCCGACCTGGCCAGCAAGCTGGTTCGCAAGTTGCCCAGCGACGCGTTCGCCCCGCTCTCGGTGGACGTCGTCGCGGCCGGCCGCCGGAACAACCCGCCGGAGAACGGGGTGCCGCCGCTGTGCGTGTACAACCCGCTGCACTGCATGGAACTGCCCGAGCTGTTCATGGAGTTCATCAGCTCGATGACCGGCAAGTCGCCGTCCACCACTGGTGCCGGCAGTGAGGGCGCCCTCACCAAGGGCCCGTTCAACGCCCTGCTGCCGATCGTCGACCTGAACAACAACTTCCTCGCGTACGCGCTGACCGGCTACGACGGCTGGCTCAGTTCGGCCGGCTACATCGGTCCCAAGGTCCGGGTCGACCATGACATCTCGATGCTGGTGCCCGAGACGTTCAGCCGGATGACCCCGGAGGAGCGCAGCAAGGAGGCGCTGGTCGCCGGCGGCTACCTGGAGAAGCTGGAGGACTACGAGTTCGAGGGCCGCAAGGTGCTCGCCTCGCGGCTTGGCTACCGGATGAACGAGCGGTTCGCCACCACCTACTTCGGCCGCATCTTCCTGCACCCCGACGTCGTCTTCACCGAGGAGATGCTGCGTCCCGAACTGCAGGACGAGGCGGTCTTCGCCGAGTCGATGGACGTCATCGTCGCCACCCACCAGCGGGTGGCCCAGGCGTACTTCGACGACGGCGGGATCGAGTTGGCGGTGCCCCCGCTGAAGGGTCTGCTGGAGATCATGACCTCCGGCAAGACCGCCGAGGGCTGGACGCTCAGCAGTCCCGAGTTCCGGCAGCTGTTCACCCGCGAGTCGGTGCTGGCCAGCGACTGGTACGCCGCCCGGCTCGACGCCAAGTGCGACCAGGACATGGCCCACCAGCGCCGCGGTCTGGACAAGCTGCGCGAGTTCGCATCCGCCGAGGGCAACCGCCGGGTGGCCAACAGGTTGAACCTCGACCTGCGGATCGCCGACGCCGAGGCCGAACTTGCCCGGATGAGCGACCCCAAGTACCGGCAGAGCCTGGTCGGCACCATCGGCCGGCAGACGACGTTCGCCTGACCACAACGCCCAACACGATCGACCGGCTGCCCACGGGTGGCCGGCCGATCCGGTCTGGTTGGCGACAGATCGGGGGCTGGCCGGTCCGGTCTGGTTGGCGGACACCTCGGGTGATCGTTCATTTACGGTGATGTACTACCCTCCATGGAACCGCGAGCACCCCGCGTCGGGATCAAGGACGTCGCCAAGGCGGCAGGTGTCTCAGTCGGTACAGTGTCGCACGTCCTGAATCGGCCCGAGATGGTCTCCGAGCGGCGACGCGCCGCGGTGCTGACTGCGATCGAGGAGTTGGGTTATGTCCCCAACCATGCGGCCCGACAACTCAAGGCCGGCAGCTCCCGCCTGATCGGCTACCTCTTCCCGAACCCGGGCAACCCCTACTTCGCCGCTCTCAACCAGGGCATCATCCGGGAGGCGGAACGGCTCGACCTGTTCGTCATGTCGGCCACCAGCATGGGTGACTACGAACGGCGCCGGCACTACCTGTCGCTGTTCGAGCAGCAGCGTGCCCGCGGCATCATCGTCTCACCGAAGCACAGCGACGTCTCCGCGGAGCTGGCGGTCAGCCGGCGCGGTACCCCGGTGGTGCTGGCGTCCGCGCCCGACCCGACCGGCAGCCTGTGCTCGGTGGCCTCCGACGACTTCGCCGTCGGCCTGCTGGCCTGCGAGCACCTGTACGAACTGGGCCGCCGAAAGATACTGCTGGTCGCCCCCGGCGGTCAGGTCTCGTCGGAGGAGCGCTGCCGCGGCTTCGAGGAGACCGCCCGGGAGCGAGGCATGGAGGTGCGGCTGGCTCCGGTGGCCGACGCGTCCATCGACGCCGGCTGCCGGATCGCGGAGGGCATCCTCGACGGCCCGGCCGACCAGCGCCCGGACGCCATCTTCTGCACCAGCGACATGCTGGCAATCGGGGTGCTGCAGGTGCTGGTCAGCGACAACCGCCTGCAGGTACCGGCCGACATCGCGGTAATGGGCTGCGACGACCTCGAGTTCTCCGACTCGACGATCATCCCGCTGACCAGCGTCCGGCAGCACGAGGACCGGATGGGCCAGATGGCGGTGCAACTGCTGGAAGAAGAACTCACCGCGCCCGACCACGTGCACTCCAGCGTGCTGATCCCGCCGGTGCTGATGGCCAGGGCGTCCACGCTGGGCTGACACCCCAGCCGATCAGTCGTCGAAGCCGCGAGCGACCAGCGCCTCCCCCATGGCGTCCGCATCGCGCAGCGCCCTGACCAGCAGCGGCACCGCGAACGCGCGCAGGTCGCGCACCGCGCCCCGGGCGATCTGTGCCTCCCGCACCTCGCGGGCCAGCCCGGCGATCACCGGCACGCACCGGATGCCGAGCAGCAGGGTCAGCCCGAGGCGTTCGGCGTCCACCCCGAAGCGCCGCAACGGCCCGGCCGCCCGCACCACCACGTCGATCAGTGCGGTGGTGGGCGTGGTGAGGGTGACCAGCGCCGCCGCCGCGACGAGGGTGGCGATCATCCCGACCACCGCCACCGCACGTTGCCAGTCGCCGAGCCACCAGTTCATCACCGCGGTGAACGCCAGCAACCACCACATCGGACGCAGCTGCCTGGCCAGCACCCCCGGACCCAGACCGGCCACCAGGTAGCCGCAGGTCACCGCGGCGAAGGCGATCAGCACCGTCCACCAGCGCTGCTGCAGCCAGACCGACGCCACGCCGAGCGCGAGCAGGCCGAGCAGCTTCACCGCCGGGGCGGCCCGGTGCAGTGGCGAGCCGCCCGGGCGGTACAGCCCGAGGGTGTTGATGCCGATCGTCATCTCAGCTCATCAGCGCCCGGTAGTGCGCCACCGCTTCGGCCGGCGCCCCGTCGGCGACCAGGCGTCCGGAGTCGAAGACCAGGACCCGGTCGAAATCGTCCAGCAGGTCGAGGTGGTGGGTGGCCAGCACGACGGTCTGCGGCAGTTCGGCGATCACCCGGCCGATCATCCGGGCGTTGCGCAGGTCGAGCAGGGTGGTCGGCTCATCCATGATGATCAACTCCGGCTCGGTGATCAACACCGACGCCAGGGCCAGCAACTGCTTCTGACCACCCGAGAGCAGGTGCGCCGGGTGTTCGCGGTGGCCGTCCAGACCGTAGCGGGCCAGCGCCTGCTCGACGCGCTCGGCGACCTGCGCCCTGGACAGGCCGGACTTGCGCAGCCCGAACGCCACGTCCTCGGCGACGGTGGGCATGATGATCTGGTTGTCGGGGTCGGTGAACAGGAAGCCGGCCTGCTTGCGCACCTTGGCTGCGTCCTTGCCGGTTTCGAGGCCGTTCACCCGCACTGTTCCGCTGCTGGGGATCAGCAGAGCGTTGAGCATCCGCACGAAGGTCGACTTGCCCGACCCGTTGTGGCCGACCACTCCGAGGCGGCGCTCGGCCAGTTCGACGCTGATGTCGTCCAGCACCAGCCGGGCCAGCGGGCCCTGTCCGTAGCGGTGGCTGACGTGGTCGACCTCGATCCGGGTCATCCGGCGTGCGGCCGTGAATCGGCCTGAAAGGCGGCCTGAGGTGAGCGGGCACCCTCCGACTTGCCGCGCCAAGGCAGCAGACCCGGGTAGGCGGTGTGCACCGCCTTGGCGACGAACGCAGCCAGCAGACACTTGATCAGGTCGCCGGGCAGGTAGGGCGCGTTGGCCAGCAGCGCGGCCGTCCAGGTGAGCTTGCCGGTCAGGACCATGCCGGGCAGCCCGATCGCGTAGAGGACCACCATGCCACCGGCGATGTTGACTAGGATCCCCTTCCACAGCGAGTACGGGGCACCAATCCGGTAGGTGAGCCAGCCGACCAGCCCGGCCACCACGGGGTAGCCCAGCAGGAAACCCCAGGTGACGCCGAAGAACACCCCGATGCCACCGCGGCCGCCGGCGAGCAGCGGCAGGCCGAGCGCCACCAGTCCCAGCAGCAGCGCCTGGGAGGCGAACCCGCGGCGTCCACCCAGGATCGCGCCGGCCAGGATGATGCCCAGCGACTGCGCGGTGATCGGGGTCGGGGTGATCGGCAGGTAGATCGGTGGAATGAGGCCAAGGGCCGCGGTGACGCCGGCGAAGACGGCGATCAGTGCCAGGTCGCGGGCGGGGCGGGCCGTGGTTGACATAGCTTCGGGCTCCTCCGGTGGTGGACGCCTCACTCTAACACCGTTCGAGGGGCGGGTCCACTTGGGGCTCGTGCCGTCCCGGGGCGCCGCTAGCCCCGGCAGGCGGCTCGGGGGGTGGTTCACGGCGTTTAGCGCGTCGCCGGGCCCGGCGGTGTAGAGCGTGGGGCGGACCCTCAGTGGTTGGGATCACCGTCCTGATGGCTGGATGGTGCACGCGTGGCCCCTCCGTGGCCGGGATAGTGCACGCCTGGTCCTTTGCGGTACGGGCTGACCGGGCCGATCGTGGCGTCGAGAGGTTGCGGCATGGGGGTGTCCCGGCCTCCTCGGGGACTATCCCGCGCTTGGCGCCGGAGAATGTACGCCGAAGGGGCGCTGGGTGGTCATTATCCGTCCCCTTGGCACGAGAGTGCACGACCGCTGCTGACCCACGCTGATCAGGTCCAAGGTGGCGTCGTCCAAACGACTGGGACGCCGCGGAGGAGCAAGGGCTCGAGGTGGTCGCAGTGGCGGCATGGGCCGCTCCGGGGCCTCGCGTGGGTGGCCGACCCCGTGGCTCCAGGTGGCCTCCTGGGCCGCCCCCGCCCCCGGCGGACGGCCCAGTCCCGCGGCTGCATGATGCACGCTGATGCCCGTGCCCGGGGAGTATTCCGCGCTGGCGCGAGCGAATGCACGCCCCAGCAGCGTCAGGCGTGCACTATCCGTCCCCTCGGCTGGATAGTGCACGGGACGGTTGGGAAAACGATCTGGGCGGTGCTCACCGTGCCCACGGCTGGAGAGTGCACGGGACGGTTGGGAACACGATCTGGGCGGTGCTCACCGTGCCCACGGCTGGACAGTGCACGGGACGGTTGGGGACTTGATCTAGACGGGGCTGGTGCGGCCAAACGCCGGTCAAGATGGGTGCTGACCCCAGGCGTTCCACCCGTCACCCCCGGGTTGGGCACCGGCGATGTGAGCAGGGTCATCGCCTTATACCACCACGCGGTTCAGAGGGAACCCCCGGGGGCGTCAAACCATTCCGGGAACGCTGATCTTGGGTGTAACCTTCCGGCCATGGACGCACAAGTTCTCGCGCGTTGGCAGTTCGGCATCACGACTGTCTACCACTTCTTCTTCGTGCCGATCACGCTCGGGACGGGGTGGCTGGTCGCGGTGATGGAGACCAGGTGGCTGCGCACGAGGGACGTGCAGTGGCTCCGCATGACCCGGTTCTTCGCCAAGCTCTTCCTGATCAACTTCGCTGCGGGGGTGGTCACCGGCATCGTGCAGGAGTTCCAGTTCGGCATGAACTGGTCGGAGTACTCCCGCTTCGTCGGTGACATCTTCGGCGCCCCACTGGCCCTGGAGGCGTTGGTGGCCTTCTTCCTGGAGTCCACCTTCATCGGCATCTGGATCTTCGGTTGGGACCGGCTGTCCGGGCCGGTGCACAACCTGATGATGTACCTGACCGCGCTGGGCGCCACCATCTCGGCCATCTTCATCCTGGCCGCGAACTCGTGGATGCAGAACCCGGTCGGCGCCACCTACAACAACGGACGCGCCGAGCTGAGCGACTTCAGCGCGCTGTTCACCAACCCGTTCTTCATCGCCGCCTTCACCCACCAGATCCCCGCCGCGTTCATGGTCTCTGGTGGCCTGCTGGCCGGCGTCGCCGGGTGGAAGCTGGCCAAGGTGGCCCGCGAGGCCCCCGCGGGCACCGTCCACCCCGACGCCAGCATCTGGCGCAAGACCGCCAAGATGGGCGCCTACGTGCTGCTGGCCGCCTCGGTCGCGGTGATGGGTTCCGGCCACTACCAGGCGCAGGTTGAGGCCCGGTTCCAGCCGATGAAGCTGGCCGCCTCCGAGGGGTTGCTCGACACCACCACAGCCGCCGGCTTTTCGATCGTGGGCATCTACACCCAGGAACGGGACGAGCAGGGCATCACCCGGGTCACCGAGGTGTTCAGCTGGGAGGTGCCGTACGTGCTGTCCATCCTGGCCTTCAACCATCCGATGGCCGAGGTGCAGGGCATCAACGACCTGACCGAGCAGTACCTCACCGACGGCCACCGTGCCGTCGACGGGTCGCGTAACCAGCTCCAGGAGGAGTTCGCCAGCGAGCTGGCGACCCTGTCGGTCGACCCGGTGCCCAACGTGATGGTCAGTTACTGGAGCTTCCGGCTGATGATGGGCCTGGGGTTCGTGTCGATGGGCATCTCGCTACTGATCCTGTGGTTCACCCGCAAGGGCGGGACGCCGCCGTCGAACAAGATCTGGCAGTACCTGATGGGTTCGCTGCCATTCTTCCCGCTGTTCGCCAACTCCTTCGGTTGGATCCTCACCGAGATGGGCCGCCAGCCGTGGATCGTCTACGGCGTCCTGCCGACCTGGACGGCGAACTCGCCGAACGTCAGCTTTGAGGCGGTGCTGACCAGCATGATCGCCTACACGCTGATCTACGGCATCATCGCGGTCATCGTGCTGAACCTCTTCTTCACCTTCATCGGCAAGGGCCTGCCAGACGTCACACCACCAAAGGTGCGAACCGATGACGACAGCCCACTGGCCTTCGCCTACTGATCCAGGGAGCTGAAACATGTCTCACGAGCAGTTGATCTTCATCTGGTTCCTGCTGATCGCGGTGCTCTGGATCGGCTTCTTCTTCCTCGAGGGTTTCGACTTCGGTGTCGCGATGCTCTACCCGGTGATCGGCAAGGACCCGACCGAGCGCCGCGTCATGATCAACACCGTCGGCCCCACCTGGGACGGCAACGAGGTCTGGTTGATCACGGCAGGCGGGGCAATGTTCGCCGCCTTCCCGGGCTGGTACTCGACGTTCTTCAGCGGGCTGTACATACCGCTGCTGCTGGTGCTGCTCGGTCTGATCGTGCGCGGGGTCTCGTTCGAGTACCGGGCGCTCAGACCGGACGACAACTGGCGTGACACCTTCGACTGGGCGGCCACCATCGGTTCGTTCATCGTCTCGCTGGTGCTCGGCATCGCCTTCGCCAACCTGTGGCGCGGCATGCCGGTCGCCGGTGACCCGCCGCACATGACCCAGGGGCTGCTGGAGCTGTTCCACCCGTTCGGACTGCTCGGCGGTGCGGTGACGGTGCTGCTGTTCATGACCCACGGCGCGGTCTTCCTCTGCCTGAAGACCGCAGGCAGCGTCCGCATGAAGGCCAACCGGGTGGTCAAGACGCTCGGCCCAGCGGCCCTGGCCGTGCTGGCCACCTTCGTGGTGATCGGCAACATCGCCTACCCGGCCAGCCAGAACCCGTTCCTCGGTGAGGGCGCCGCAGTGGCGATGTGGATCGTCAGTGCGGTCTCGGTCGCCGCGCTGGGCTACGCCATCCTGATGCACAGCGAGTCTGGCAACCAGGCCCGCGAGAACCAGGCCTTCATCGGCACCGGGGTGTCGATCTTCGCGCTGTTCACCGCGATCTTCATCAAGATGTACGGCACGCTGGGCTTCATCTCGGCCGACGGCACCTTCGACATGGGCGTGGCCGCCAGCTCCCCTTACACCCTGCGGGTGATGAGCATCGCGGCGCTGATCTTCGTCCCGATCGTGCTCGGCTACTCGGTGTGGAGCTACTACGTGTTCCGCAAGCGGATCAGCACCAAGAACATGCCGGTCGACTCCCATGAGCCGGCCCCGGCCACTTCCGAGGGCTGATCTTGGCGGCACCGCTCGACAAGCGACTCCTCCAGCGCGCAACGGCGACCAAGGGTTTCCTGGTCGCCGTTGCGGCGACTGGTGTACTGAACGCCGGCTGCATCATCCTGCAGGCCTGGCTGATCGCGCACGCGGTGGCCGGCGTCTTCGACAACCAGCGACTCGACTTCGACGGACCGCTGCCCAGCTTCGCGTCCTACCTGGTGGCGATTCTCGCCACCTTCACCGTGCGTGGCCTGCTGAGCTGGCTGAACTCCTGGCTGGCGCACCGGGCGTCGGCGGCGGTGAAGTCGACGCTGCGGACCGACCTGATGAGCGCCCGGTTGTCGACACCCAATGATGCGTCCACCTCGTCGGCGGCGCTGATCCACCTGGCCACCCAGGGCCTGGACGCGCTGGACGGCTACTTCGCCAAATACCTGCCGCAGCTGGTGATGGCCGCGTTCATCCCGCTGCTGATGGTCGGGGTGGTGCTCGGTCAGGACTGGATCTCGGCTGCGATCATCGCGGCGACACTGCCGCTGATCCCGTTCTTCATGATCCTGATCGGCATCAGCACCCGCGAGCAGGTCCGCCGCCGCTACAAGGTGCAGACCCGGCTCGCCAACCACTTCGCTGACCTGATCACCGGACTGCCGACCCTGCAGGTCTTCGGCCGGGCCCGCGCCCAGCTCAAGGGCCTCAAGCTCACCGAGGACGCGTCCCGTACCGAGACCATGAAGACGCTGCGCATCGCCTTCCTCAGCGGCGGAGCGCTGGAACTGCTGGCCACCCTGTCGGTCGCGCTGGTGGCGGTGAGCGTCGGCTTCCGGGTGGTCGACTTCCAGCTCGACCTGTTCACCGCTCTGTTCGTCCTGGTGCTGGCCCCCGAGGCCTACATCCCGGTGCGCGCGGTCGGCGTCCACTTTCACGACTCGGCCGACGGCACAGCCGCGGCCGAGGCCGCCCTGACCGTCATCGAGCAGGGTGAGCAGGCCAGGGTCGGCGGCACCGTGGCGCCGCCCGACCTCGCGGTGACGCCGATCGAGTTCGACCACGTCGGGGTGCACTACCCGGGCGCCGAGCAGCCGTCGCTGGCCGACCTGAGCTGCACCATCCGGCCCGGCGACGTCACAGCCCTGGTCGGACGCTCGGGCAGCGGCAAGTCCACCGCCCTGAACGTGCTGATGGGTTTCGTGGCGCCCACCTCCGGCACCGTCCGAGTCGGTGGGCTCGACCTGCAGGACCTCGACATGGAGGCCTGGCGGCGCCAGATCGCGTGGGTCGGGCAGGACCCGGGCATGCTGCGCGGAACCATCGCGTCCAACGTGCGGCTGGGTCACCCGGACGCCACCGACGATCAGGTGCGTGACGCCCTCGACCGGGCCGGCGGCGAGGCGCTGGAGGCGTCCCGCCCGATCGCCGACGACGGCGAGGGCCTGTCGGCTGGTGAGCGGCGCCGGGT